>CAZAHE010000016.1:0-42263 GCA_964484965.1 uncultured Acidiferrobacteraceae bacterium
CGGCACAGACTCCGGTGCGCAGTGCAGCAGGAAAGTACGTGGTAGAGATTCGTTACTGGACAGACGGGATAAACTATTTTTATTCGGTTCAAGAACCTGCGGAACCACGCCCGCGTACGGCCAGCAATAATGAACTGCATGAGATATTGGCTGCACTGAAGGTCAAATATAGGCAACAGCTTTATATCAAGGTTCTGTTTCCGCGTGGCGAAGAGTTGTCGCACGACGATGCCTGGGCCTTCACCCAAGGTATCTACCGCAAATATGATTATTATTATTGGTAGAGAGACAAATGATGAATTATCCAAAACAATTCGATGTAATCGTCATAGGAGGAGGTCACGCCGGCACCGAAGCGGCTCTTGCCTCGGCGCGCATGGGTTGCAGCACGCTACTGGTTACACACAATGTCGACGCGTTGGGCCAGATGTCGTGTAACCCGGCGATCGGTGGTATCGGCAAGGGCCATATCGTAAAAGAAATTGACGCGCTCGGTGGCGCCATGGCGCTGGCTATAGACCAAGCCGGTATCCAGTTCCGCACCCTCAACGCGCGCAAGGGGGCGGCGGTCAGAGCAACTCGGGCGCAGGCCGATAGAGCGCTTTACAAGCAAGCGATCCGAAGCAGGCTTGAGAGTCAGCCACAGCTTACGATCTTCCAACAGACTGTCGATGACCTAGTAATCAGCGATAACGTGATACAGGGCGTTGTGACGCACGGTGGTATTCGGGTGCTCGCGACAAGTGTGGTGCTGACCGCAGGGACTTTTCTTGGTGGGCGAATGCACGTTGGCCCTAACCAACATGCCGGTGGTCGTGCCGGGGACCCTCCCGCTAACCGGTTGGCTGAAAAACTCCGAGAGCTACCGTTGCGGGTCGCGCGCCTGAAGACGGGTACGCCGCCCCGACTAGACGGGCGAACGATTGATTTTGGACGGCTGGAGCAACAGGTAGGCGATGAACCAACACCCGTGTTTTCCTATGTTGGCACGCGCAAGATGCACCCGCGTCAGGTGTGTTGTTACCTGACAGCAACGAATGAGAAAACGCACGATATCATCCGCCAGAACCTGGCGCGATCGCCTATTTACTCTGGTGCGATCGAGGGTACCGGTCCGCGCTACTGCCCTTCTATCGAAGACAAAATCGTGCGGTTTGCCGCGCGTAACGCCCACCAGATTTTTGTCGAGCCTGAGGGTCTGGAAAGTACAGAAATCTACCCGAACGGCATTTCCACCAGCTTGCCGTTCGACGTGCAATGGGCGCTGGTACAAAGCATTCGAGGGTTCGAAAACGCGTGCATTACCCGACCGGGCTACGCTATTGAATACGACTATTTCGACCCTCGCGACCTTTGGCCCTCCCTGGAAACGCGTGCCATAGTCGGGTTGTACTTCGCGGGCCAGATCAACGGCACCACGGGTTACGAGGAAGCGGCCGGCCAAGGCCTGGTGGCCGGGCTCAATGCTGCACGTAGGAGCAAAGGATCGCCGCCGTGGACACCCCGTCGGGATCAGGCCTATATCGGGGTCATGATCGATGATCTGGTAACCCGAGGGGTGACCGAACCGTATCGCATGTTTACCTCGCGAGCAGAATATCGGTTGCAGTTGCGTGAGGACAATGCCGACTTACGTCTGACAGAAATTGGCCGTGAACTTGGGTTGGTTGACGATGCGCGCTGGCAATGCTTCAACACAAAACGCTCGACTCTTGAGAAGGAACGGGCACGCCTCCAGGCGACGTGGATTATGCCGGGTGACCAAGTCGCCGAGACTCTGCTGGGTCGATCGGTCAAACAGAAAACACGCGCCATTGACTTTCTGCGACGCCCCGACATGACGTACGACCAGGTGCGGATTCTTTCAGGCGGTGGCGCGATGGCTGTCGACGACGAAATTGCCAAACAACTCGAGGTAGAGTCGCGATACGCGCCTTATATTGAACGCCAGCAACAGGAGATCGACAGGCAGCAGCGCCATGAGAGCATGACCATACCGGAGGACTTCGATTATGCGGCAGTACGCGGCCTATCGAGTGAGATAACACAGGTGCTAACTCGGCAACGGCCAGTTTCTGTCGGTCAGGCCTCACGCATTGCTGGCGTTACCCCTGCTGCAATCTCGCTGCTCTTGGTATATCTGCATAAGCGCGCGTTGCAGTCTGCTGCTTGAGTCCCGTGATGCCGGGGGCGCCGAGCACGCCCGAGATGGTCCTGCGTGAAGGCGTTGCCAAACTGGGACTGTCGATGAACGAATCGGTGGAAAGACGATGTCTGGGATTTGTTACGTTGCTCTTGAAATGGGCCCGCGTGCACAACCTGACCGCAGCGCGAGACCCCCTGGAAGTGGTCACCAGGCATATTCTGGACAGCCTCGCAATTATGCCGCTGTTGCGCGGTCGCCGAATGGTCGACATAGGGAGCGGGGCTGGATTTCCAGGCTTACCGCTGGCATTACTATGTCCGCAAAAGGACTGGACGCTGATCGAGGCACGTTACAAGCGCGTCAGTTTTCTTGAGCATGCCGCCGCCAGGTTACAACTGGAGAGCATCAGCGTGGTTCATAGCCGCGTACAGGATTACCGACCGCAGGAAGTTTCTGATACGCTAGTCGCGCGTGCCTTCGCACCGCTTCCCGAGTTCGTGGATTCAACCCGGCACCTATGGCACGCGGGTGCCACTGTAATCGCGATGAAGGGCAAGGAACCGCTTGAGGAATTGAAGGCTTTACCGAGCGATGTGAGGGCGTTGGCAGACATCGTGGCGCTCGAGGTCCCGGGTTTGAATGTTCGGCGTCATGCGGTCGTCTTCAACAACCTCGGCACGTTCGCTGCAGGTTGAAGAGAATGCTGCCATCATGAAAACGATCGCTGTAGCTAATCAGAAAGGGGGCGTGGGTAAGACCACCACCGCGATCAACCTCAGTGCCTCACTGGCGAAGATGCATCGACGGGTGCTGCTAGTGGACCTTGACCCCCAAGCCAATGCAACAGGTGGTTGTAACATTGCTCGTGAGGATGTCCAGAACAGCAGTTACAGCGTTCTGCTTGGTCTGTGCCAGCCGCACGAGGCTATCGTCAGTACGACTTTTGGTGTTGATGTATTGCCCGCAGAGCCAGATTTGGCGGGCGTGCAAGTAGAGTTGGCCACGGCCCATGACCGAGACTTTCGCTTGCGCCAGAGTCTCGGCACACTGGAACAGTATGACTACGTTCTGATTGATTGTCCGCCGGCATTGAATATGCTGACTATAAACGCACTGATTGCTGCAACCTCGGTATTAATACCCGTGCAATGTGAGTACTTTGCTTTGGAGGGACTGTCCGGGCTGCTCGAAACCGTTTCTCGAGTGCGGCAACGCCATAACCCTGGGTTGGCCATTGAAGGACTTTTGCGCACGATGTTCGATCGCCGCAATCGACTCGCCAACGAGGTAGCAGACCAGCTGCGCCAGCATTTTCCCGAGACGTTGTTTCGCACCATCGTACCGAGAAATGTACGCCTTGCTGAATCGCCCAGCTACGGTATGCCCGTGATTGAATACGATGCCCGATGCGTCGGCAGCGAGGCCTATTTGGCGCTGGCCGGCGAGTTGATCGCGCCGGACACGGCAGTAGCAGACGATAAGATACTGGCCAGCACGGCGGCGTGAGACAGCAGTGAACAAAAAAGCACGACTTGGCCGCGGTCTGGATGCGCTTTTGTCTGATGTCGAACAAACAGGTGGCGACGGCGAGTTGCGCTGGCTGCCATTGGACAGTATTCGTCAGGGGCGTTACCAGCCGCGCACGCGTATTGATGAGAACAGTCTGCGCGATCTTGCAGCTTCTATCTCCAACCAGGGCATCATCCAGCCGGTCGTGGTACGCGAAACAGCATCCGGAGGATTCGAACTAATTGCCGGCGAAAGGCGCTGGCGGGCAAGTAAACTCGCCGGGCTTTCGGAAATTCCAGCCCTTGTCCGTCAGGTGTCTGATGAGGCAGCGCTCCAGGTCGCGTTGATTGAGAATATCCAGCGTAAGGAGCTGAACCCTGTGGAGGAGGCCGCTGGGCTGCGTCGCCTTCTCGATGAGTTTGGAATGACGCACCAGCAGGTTGCCGAACGGGTGGGCCGATCACGCGCCGCGGTAACCAACTTGCTGCGGTTGTTGAATCTAGAACCGCAAGTCCGAGAACACCTGGAAATGGGGCGCATTGAAATGGGGCATGCGCGCGCGTTACTCGCTTTGCCCCGCGAGCAGCAGCCGGAGACGGCGGCCGGCGTTATTCAAAGGCGGTTGTCGGTGCGCCAGACGGAAAATTCGGTCAGGCGGCTGCTCTCGGGTGCGCGCAAGAAGTCCCCTAAACGTGCCAGCAAAGACCCGGACATCAGTAAGCTAGAAAGAGAGCTGTCCGAAGCGCTCGCTGCTCCGGTCGAACTAGAGGACAAAGGTGGCAACGGCCGCGTAGTTATCCGTTATCACAGCCTTGATGAGCTGGATGGCATCATCCAGAGAGTTCGCCGACCTTAGGCAGACGCAACCAACCAGCCTCGTACAGTTAACCGCGGCGGATAGCGATGACGTGGCCGGCTTGCGGCGGGCGCGGCAGCTGCCCGTGAGATTTGTTCATCGCGGCGAGTTTTTTAAGTGCCACGTCAGGTAACGGAGATCCACGACGACGATCCAAGTCGACATGCATCAAAATTTGTTCGCTGGTGGCTGCGAGGTAGTCTTCTTTTGCATGGTACATGTTAAGAAAGCAGTGCACTCGCTTGCTGTCGTAATCGAGAAGTTGGCAGGTCATATGAATGGGATCGCCAATTCTCAGTTCACGCAGATAGCTGACATGTTGCTCGAGTGTGAAAGTGGAGGCGTTTTCTCGTTGAACGTAGTCGATTCCTAGTCCTAGCTGGTCTAGAAGGTAGTCGGTGCCGTAGCGATCAAAGGCGACGTTGTAGTACGCCATATTCATATGGCCGTTGTAGTCGATCCATTCAGAGATCACTTCAATAGTGGGGCAACTGAGCGGTGCGCATGGCACGGGTTTGGTGTCGGACATTAAGGAGGTGCCCTCCAACAGGGCTGTATTGATGGCCTGGTTAGTTTGCTGTTTAAAACTGGGTGCGTTCGCGCTGGATGCAATATTTGGCGACCGCTTCACGCCATGGTTGACCCGCGAGGAGCCTTTCCCGCATCGCCTCACGATGGACCACCCTGGAACTGCCGACGGCATCGATCCCGCGGCTAAAGAATGGTTCCGGTAGGCAACCGGCGGTGGGCCCGATGACGGCGACGCGCGCCGCTGTTGGACAATGTTCAAGGACGTGATCCAATGTCCCGTTCAGCAAAGTAGCAGCCGTGATGAAGATCGCGTCACAATACTTCAACCGACCGAGATCGAGGGTCACTTCAAAATGCCCTTGTTCGCTCAGAAATCGAGGGTTTTGTTCGACTATGGTCAGTGCGCACTGTTGTGGCAGCACACCAAGTAGCGGGCGGAAAAAACCAACCATGCCGACCTGTTCGCCCGGTACGGGATTAATGCCAGCCAACGGGTCAGGGTCAGGATCCAGTGCACCAGGCTTAGTCGTGAGATGATGTTGACTCAAGGCGTTACTAGTTCCTAGCCCAACCGCTCGCAGTGCTTCGTCACTGCTTTCGTAAGTCTGTGCAACGGAAAACGCTGGGCTTCCCACTATCGACTGGGAATCCACTAAGCGTCGCAGACGCGGTAGCGCGCGCTCGAACTGAGTGGGGAAAAAACCGCAACTACCGTCATCAAGTTCGATCACACCAAATTTCTTGCACGGCAATCCATCGGAGCGGGCCGGAGGTAGATGAATACCAGCGATCCAGCGCTGCGCCCACCCTTGACAGACGCGCTCAATGGTCTCAACTAGGTCGCGGCTGAATGACAAGGGTTTATTTCTCTGTTGTGCACCAAATTAATGCCCGAAAACGGGTGCTTGGACGCTATGGGCGCTGCATAAGCGACCGGGTCGTATAAGACCTTTACCCGCAGTGCAGCAAAGTGACGCATTTCTTGTTAGAGGTAGCCGTGATGATAAGGGAAGGAGCGCTGATTCGAGAAGTCACAGCCTCGACCGGCCAGCCACGTCCCGCACCGTCACCAAGCGATATAACTAGAAAGGCTTGCGCACAGCCAGCACGATCACCAGTACGAGAACCAAGACTGGAAACTCGTTGAACCAGCGAAAAAACCGGCTACTGTATTGATTTCGATCATGTTTGAAAAGATAAACGAAACGGACACACCAGAGGTGGTAAACCACGAGAATTGCGACCAACAGCAGTTTGAGGTGCAGCCATGTGCTGCCGCTGCCAGAGCCATAACCGAGCCACAACCAGGCACCAAAGCCCAGGGTCAGGATGGCGCCAGGCGTCATGATGCCATAGCATAACTTTCGTTCCATCACTTTAAAGCGCGCCAGGCTGACAGGTTCTTGAGCCATGGCGTGATAAACAAAAAGCCGCGGCAGATAAAATAAACCCGCGAACCATGTGACCATGAATATGAGGTGAAAAGACTTGACCCAAAGCATGCCGACGGTCGTCCTGGATCAGGCGATGGAGGTGGGTTGCGGCAGCGATAAACGGGGCTTGCCAGGCGACAGAATCATAACACAATGTAAATGCAGTCCCTCACTACCCCATGTCTCGACAAGCGAATCAACCCTTTTTCAGCTGCATTAGTTGGCGACGTTGTTTTTTGTCCGGCCGGATATTGGATGCTCGGCTAGTGTGCTGCTGGCGTAGTTCATATTGCATTAGCAACCGGCGCTCAAGTGCGGCGGTATTTTCCTGGTACAGTGCTTGAGCAGCGACTGGCCCAAGGCGTTTTTCGGCCAGCGCGAGGACTTCGATTACATAGGTTAACGAGCCCTTTCGGATGGTAAGTTGGTCGCCGGCAACAATTCGCTTAGCGGGTTTCGGTGATTGGTGATTAACAGTAATCCGCCGGCTTTTGATAGCGTTAGTGGCCAGTTGGCGGGTCTTGTAAAAGCGTGCCGCCCATAACCAGCGATCGAGGCGGACACCTGAATGTTGGTTCATCGCAGACCGTACGGTGTTGTTGGTCACATAATAATGCCACTATTGCTGTTGATGCGAGGTTGTGGAGGCTCGTCATGATTGCGTTTGATAAGGTACCGCCGGTATTGCAGGCCCATACGCCCGCATTGATCGACGCGCAAGATACGGACGCACGGGCGGCGGTGGCGATGATCGTCGACAGCGCGCAGTCTAATCACGACCCATCGGTACTTTTTATCGAACGAGCGCACAATCCCGACGACCCGTGGTCAGGGCACATGGCGTTTCCCGGCGGACGCTGCGAGCCGCTATCGGAACCTGTTATTGATACCGCGCGCCGAGAGACAGGCGAAGAGATTGGGCTGTATCTGCCAGAAGCCAGTGTGATCGGGCGACTCGATGATATGCAGGGCCGCCATGCGGGCCGTAGCGCGGGACTGGTGATTTCGTGCCTGGTATTTTCTGTGGCGAGTGAAGAGGATTTAACGCTCAATCATGAAGTGGCCAATACGGTGAAAGTACCGTTCTCAGCGTTGCTCGATGGACGCAATCAAACTCATATCGAATACCCTAGTTCTGGCGCGGCACGCTATCCGGCTGTTCGCATCCGCGCCACCGATCCCCGCTTGATCTGGGGACTGACCTACCGCTTTTTGAGGTCCTTCTTCGGATTGTTGGGACATCATTTGCCCGAATCATGACGGTTCTCAAGGCGGCCGTGCCAGTAGGCGTAGCGGAGTCCTGTGGCAAGGATTTTGGGGCGTCTCGGAGGATCGATTATGATCTGACGACTGCGCCGCTGAATGCCAACGAGCGATCGCCAAGTGAATAGCAAAAATCTGCCCCTATGGTGCGCTCGCTCGCGTTAGGCACACTGCTGGTCGTATTATGGCTGGCGCTCTCTGGTCGCCATGATGTGTTGTTGTTAACCCTTGGGTTGCTGTCTGTCATGATGACGGTCTGGATTGCGAGGCGCATGGACATCGACGATGCCGAAGGACTGCCGGGGGCTTTGTTTCCACGTGTTTTGGGTTATCTGCCTTGGCTCGGTAAAGCCATCGTGGCATCGAACATGGATGTTGCGCGGCGCGTTGTCAGTCCTCGATTGCCGATCGAGCCCGAAATCCTGACTGTGACAGCCGACCAACGTACCGCACTGGGACGAGTGGTATACGCCAATTCCATTACCCTCACGCCAGGAACTATTTCTCTTGAAGTCAGAGCCGACGAAATTGAGGTACACGCCCTGAGTGCGACCGCAGCAAGCGAGCTGCGCACGAACAATATGGGCCATCGAGTGCGGGCCTTAGAAGCGAAGTAGATGCTGAATCTCACGCTGCTGATAGTGCTGGTGTCGATGGCGTTGGCCTTGTTTTGCGCAGTCAGGGGACCGACAGTGTACGACCGAATTCTTGCGGCCAACGCGTTCAGTACGAAGACGGTGCTGTTGATAGCGGTCATTGGGTTCGTCGCGGGTGAAGCGGAATACTACGTAGATATTGCCTTGATGTACGCCCTGATTGGATTCATTGCGACCGTGGCTGTTCTCAAGGTATCCGAGTTCGGCAACCTGGGTCAAAGCACTGGCAAGGAGACGGCCTCAACACCGCCGGGCAACCAGGATGATTGATCTCGTGAGCACGGTTTTGCTTGTGATTGGGGCAATCTTCACCCTCATCGGCAGTATCGGGTTGGTTCGTATGCCGGATGTATTCACTCGTCTGCACGCGGCCGGAGTCATTGACACGCTTGGCGCGGCAGGGCTGATTCTTGGTCTTGTAGTGCAGGCCGGGTCGGGCTTGCTGCAAGCGAAGTTAGTGCTGATGCTGGTGTTCCTACTGCTGTTGAATCCGACAGCATGTCACGCGCTGGCACGGGCGGCTTTGCATGGGTTGCGCCGACCTTGGTGGGGCCCTGACCAGTGATTATTGAAATTGTCACCACGGTTTTGTTTGTATTACTCGCGATAGCCGCGGCGGCAGCTATTCGTCTGCACGATCTGTTTGCCGTGGTCATGATGTTCGGCATATTCAGCCTGCTGGCTGCAGCGGTGTTCGTCGCACTAAACGCCGTCGACGTTGCATTCACCGAGGCCGCGGTCGGCGTTGGGATATCGACCATATTGATGCTGGCGACGATCGGTCTGGTTGGGCGCCATGAAAAGCGCCCCGCGCATCGGCCGTGGCTGCCACTGGTTGTGGTCACGATTACCGGTGCGGCGCTTGTATACGGAACATTGGATATGCCGCGATTTGGCGATCCCGGGGGGCCAATTCACGGACATGTCGCGCCGCGTTACCTTGAGACATCGCCAGCGGAAATCGGCATTCCAAACGTGGTAACGGAAGTGCTCGCTAGTTACCGCGGCTACGACACGCTCGGTGAACTGACCGTGATTTTCACCGCTGGGGTCGGCGTGCTCGTGCTACTTGGTCTGCGACGTCGTAAGAGGGATGTTGCATGAAAGACAACGCGGTTTTGCGTGTGATCAGTAAGATCATCATACCGGTAATACTGCTATTTGCCTTGTACGTCCAATTTCACGGCGACTTTGGACCTGGCGGTGGGTTCCAGGCCGGTGTGATCTTCGCCGCGGGGTTCATCCTGTACGGCTTGGTGTTCGGTGTCGAGGCGGTCATCCGTGTCGTGCCCCCGATGGTGCTTCGTACCATGATTTCAGCGGGCTTATTGCTCTTCACAGGGGTCGGTTTCGTCACTATGGTAGGCGGTGGGCGCTATCTTGATTACAACGTCCTCTCGGAGGATCCCCTTTCAGGGCAGCATCTCGGTGTTTTCCTGGTCGAACTGGGTGTGGGCATCAGCGTGGCTGCGGTCATGATCACAGTGTTTATCGCCTTTGCTGGGCGTGAGCGCCGATGAATCTCGATTTTCCCGGCCTGTACAACTACTGGATCGTTATCTTCTTGATGATGATGGGATTCTATGTGGTGATCGCTAGCGGTAACCTCGTCAAGAAAATAATCGGCTTGAACCTGTTTCAGGCGTCGGTTTTTATTCTTTACATCAGCATGGCAAAAGTAGAAGGGGGTGCCGCACCGATTCTGCGTACAGATGTCACGGTTTACTCCAATCCGTTGCCCCATGTGCTGATCCTGACGGCGATTGTGGTGGGGGTTGCGACCACGGCCCTCGGCCTCGCACTGGTGGTCAGGATAAAGGAGGAATACGGCACCGCGGAAGAGGACGATATTCACCGGCAGGATGACTCATTGTGATGATCGACCACCTGCCGGTACTGCAGGTCGCTTTGCCGTTGTTAGCCGCGCCGCTGTGTCTCTTGTTGCGCCGCGCGATAGCCGCATGGTTGCTGACTTGGTCCGTGAGCGGACTGGCCCTGGTGATCGCGATCTGTCTGCTGTTAGAGGTCAACGCTCGCGGGGTGCTGTCTTACGCGCTCGGCGGTTGGGCAGCGCCCTGGGGTATCGAATATCGGTTGGACGCGGTCAACGGCTTTGTACTGCTCATAGTCAGCACGATAAGCACGGTGGCGTTGCTGTTTGCCAGGAAAAGCGTTCTCCACGAAGTCGCGGAAGATAAACAGACACTGTTTTACACTGCCTGGTTGCTGTGCTTGACGGGACTGTTGGGGATCACGGTGACCGGCGATGCATTTAATTTATTTGTATTCCTGGAAATCTCCTCCTTATCGAGTTACGTGCTGATCGCGTTGGGGCGGGATCGGCGCGCGTTGACCGCCGCCTTCCAGTACCTCGTCATGGGGACTATCGGTGCAACTTTCATACTGATTGGGGTGGGGTTGCTTTACATGGTCACCGGTACGCTAAACATGGTGGATCTCGCCGAGCGCCTGCCGACTGTCGGCGATAACCGCACCGTACACACGGCGCTCGCATTTTTAACCGTTGGTATCGGGCTCAAATTGGCGTTATTTCCACTTCACTTGTGGTTGCCGAATGCGTACACCTATGCGCCGTCGGCGGTGACTGCTTTTTTGGCTGCAACTGCAACCAAAGTCGCTGTTTATATGCTCCTGCGTTTTCTGTTCCAGGTATTTGATGCGGCATTTACTTTCGATGGCACACCGCTCGGTATCTTCCTAGCAGTTCTCGCTGCGGTGGGGATTTTGTCGACCTCCACTGTGTCGATCTTTCAAGACAACATCAAACGCATGCTGGCTTATTCGAGCGTGGCACAGGTCGGTTATATGGTGCTTGGCATCAGCTTGGTGTCGGTCGCCGGGCTGACGGCTGCTGTGTTGCACTTGTTCAATCATGCATTGATGAAAGGGGCCCTGTTTCTCGCACTCGGTTGCGTCGCATACCGCTTAGGTGGCGTGCGATTGGGGGCAATGGCAGGTCTTGGGCAGCGCATGCCTTGGACGATGGCCGCATTCGTGGCTGGCGGTCTTAGCTTGATTGGTGTACCGCTGACGGCTGGGTTTATCAGTAAGTGGTACCTCGTTCTTGCAGCGCTAGAGCGGGGTTGGTGGCCACTGGTGGCTGTGGTTATCGCCGGCTCGCTGCTCGCGATTATTTATGTGTGGCGGGTTGTCGAAATGGCGTACCTGCGCTCGCCGCCAGCTGATGCGCAAGGGTCAATCAGTGAAGCCCCCTTGGCGTTGTTGCTGCCGACCTGGCTACTGGTCGCGGCCAACGTTTATTTCGGCATTCATACCGATCTCAGTGTCGGCTTTGCGCAACGTGCGGCAGCACTATTGCTGGGAGCAAGTGGATGAGCGCCGAGTTGAGCCTCTCGCTCGTGGTGTTGACGCCGCTTGCCGGGGCGCTATTAATTATGCTGACCGGATCACGACCGAACCTGCGAGAGTCCGTCAGTATTGCCGCTGGTGTCTTGCTGTTGTTGTTCGTCCTCTCGCTGCTGCCGCGTGTACTCGCGGGTGAGTGGCCTTATCTAGTGGTCGCTGAACCAATTCCCGGGCTGGCGCTGGCGTTCAGCGCCGAGCCATTGGGCGTATTGTTTGGTTTGATCGCAAGCTTTCTGTGGGTCGTTACAACCGTCTATTCAATTGGCTATATGCGCGCACATGATGAAGCACATCAGACCCGCTTTTACACATTTTTTGCGATAGCTATTGCCAGTGCGATTGGCGTCGCGTTTGCCGACAACCTGCTGACGTTGTTCTTGTTCTACGAAATATTGACCCTGTCGACTTATCCACTGGTGACACATGCCGGCACCCCTGAGGCACGCCAAGGTGGGCGGACCTATCTTGGCGTGTTGATGGCGACATCCGTGGGCTTTCTTCTGCTCGCCGTGGTTTGGACCTGGCAGTTGTCAGGTGAATCCCGTTTCAGAGTGGGCGGCATCCTCGATGGCAATGCCTCGCCGCTCGTTGTCGGAATACTATTTGTGCTGTACGTTTTTGGTATCGGTAAAGCGGCATTGATGCCGATCCACCGGTGGTTGCCTGCAGCGATGGTGGCACCGACGCCAGTTAGTGCGCTGTTGCACGCGGTCGCTGTGGTCAAGGCTGGAGTCTTTGCGATTCTAAAGATCACGGTCTACATTTTCGGCCTGGACTTGCTGAGTGATAGCGGTGTCACCAAGTGGCTGTTATGGGTCGCCGCTTTTACGATCGTAGCGGCTTCGCTGGTCGCGCTACGTTGCGATAATCTCAAGGCAAGACTGGCTTATTCGACCGTAAGCCAGCTGTCCTACATCGTACTTGGTGCGTTGTTGGTGAACGCGACGGCAATCAAGGGCAGCGCCTTGCACATTGCGACGCACGCGTTTGGCAAGATCACACTGTTTTTTTGTGCCGGGGCCGTGCTGGTCGCCACGCATAAAACGAAAGTCAGCGAGATGAACGGCCTCGGAAGGCAGATGCCTTGGACAATGGCGGCGTTCCTGCTGGCTAGTCTCAGCATCGCCGGCTTACCGCCATTCGGTGGCATGTGGAGCAAATGGTACATCGCCCTGGGTGCTATTGATGCGGGGCACGCTGTGCTCGTCGCCGTATTGATGCTCAGTACTCTCTTGAACATCGCTTATCTCATGCCAGTTCCAATCCGCGCTTTTTTCGGAAGCAGCGCTAGCAAAGACAGGGCACGGCTTCGCGAAGCACCGTGGCCGTGCCTGGTTTCGATTGCCGTGACCGTCATCATGTGCGTAGCGCTGTTTTTCAGTCCCACGCTGGTGCTTGAGCTGGCAGGACGGCTTGTGAATTAACATGAACGAACAAGAACCGCGTAGTAAGCCGAAAGTGCGCCGCAGTGCAGTCTTGCGTTGGCTGGTGCTGGTGTGCGTGGTGTTGGTCCTGATCGAATGGATCGTCCATCGCCATGCCATCTATCCCTGGGAAAGCTGGCCAGGCTTCTATGCGCTTTTTGGTTTTGTTGCTTTGGGGGGCATCGTGCTTTTGGGCAAGCAGTTAAGACGATTCATCCGGCGCGATGAGGACTACTACGATGAGTAGTTTCCCGCCGGGCCTCATCTTGATTATTGGTGCCCTATTGTTGCCATGGCTGCCGCGATCGGTGCGCCCATACCTAGCACTTGTGTTGCCGCTCGTAGGGTTTATACAGCTGTTGTTCATCGCCGATGGGACGCATGGTTTGATCACGCTGGCGGGCCACGAACTAGCGCTGGTGCGCGTGGATGGATTGAGCCGCGTATTCGGCTATATTTTTTACATTGCGGCGTTTCTCGGGTGTCTCTACGCATTGCATGTGCGCGACATTACACAACAGGTGGCCGCCTTACTGTACGTTGGCAGTGCGATCGGTGCGGTGTTTGCGGGCGACCTGATCACATTGTTTGTTTGCTGGGAAATGACGGCGTTGTCCTCGGTGTTCCTGATTTGGGCCACACCAACGGAGCGGGCGTATCGCGCGGGTATGCGCTACCTAATTGTGCAAGTCGGCTCAGGGGTGTTGCTCTTGGCGGGGATACTTTTTCATTACCACGATACCGGCTCACTTGCTTTTGACCGTTTGATCGGCGCCAGTGGCCTGCTGGCCGAAGCGAGCCTCGGGGTGACCTTGATACTGGCAGCCTTTGCGGTTAAGTGTGCGTTTCCGCTGTTGCACAACTGGTTGCAGGATGCCTACCCGCAGGCCACGGTCACGGGCACCGTGTTCCTCAGCGCATTTACCACGAAGCTCGCGGTATATGCGCTGGCAAGGGGTTTTCCCGGCACTGAGTTGTTGATCGGCATCGGTGTCGTTATGACGCTGTTCCCTATTTTCTTTGCAGTGATCGAGAACGACCTGAGGAAAGTGCTCGCTTATAGCCTTAATAACCAGTTGGGCTTTATGGTTGTGGGCATTGGTGTCGGCACCCAATTGGCACTCAATGGTGCCGTCGCCCATGCTTTCGTGCACATCATCTACAAGGCGTTGCTATTCATGTCTATGGGTGCCGTGCTTTACCGCACCGGCACGATTCGCGCGTCGGATCTGGGTGGACTCTACCGGTCGATGCCGTGGACGGCAGCGTTCTGCATAGTCGGGGCGTTGTCTATTTCGGCCTTCCCGCTGTTCAGTGGATTCGTCGCCAAGTCTTTGACACTGTCGGCGGTGGTCGAGGGGCATTACGTACTGGTTTGGCTGGGCTTGCTGGTTGCTTCTGCCGGTGTCATGGAGCACTCGGGTATCAAAGTACCCTACTTCGCTTTCTTTGGGCACGATTCGGGAGTTCGTTGCAAGGAGGCGCCGCGCCACATGTTGTTAGCCATGGGGGCGGCCGCAGTACTTTGCATTGGTATTGGCGTTTACCCCACGCCTCTGTACGCTATCCTGCCGTATCCTGTGACCTACCAGCCGTATGCCGATCTTGGCCATTCGCTGACTCAGTTTCAGCTGTTGTTGTTTGCAGCCCTCGCATTCGCAGTGTTGATGCGTAGCGGGCTTTATCCGACAGAGCAGCGCGCGATTAATCTTGATACGGATTGGTTCTACCGGCATCTTGCGCCCCGTGTGGTGAACTATGTGGCGCATCAACTGATTGGTGCCAATGCCGCCTTCAATCGAATGTCGAAACGGTTCAGTCGCGTCGTCATTCACAGTGTCTGGAAACATTACGGGCCGCACGGCACCTTGGCCAGGACCTGGCCAACCGGCAGCATGGTGCTGTGGGTCGCGATTCTGCTGGCCGCGAGTCTGCTTTTATATTTCGCCTAGTCGGGTTTGGTCCGGGGCAGCCACGGTTATCGGCCTCAGGAAGATTGCAATTGTTGTAGTACTTTGCGTACAGCGTCGGCGTGGCCGTTCGCTTTGACCCGTTTCCAGTGCTTGGCCACATTGCCATCGGGATTGATCAGAACGGTGGAACGAATGACACCCTCGCTAATCTTGCCGTACATGTTTTTTTCTCCCCAGGCGCTGTATTTCTCCATTACCGTGTGCGACGGATCGGATAGCAGCCGGATTTTGAGTTTGTGTTTACTGATGAACTTTTGATGGCTTTCGCACGAGTCAGGGCTGCAGCCGAGGATGGTTGCGCCGAGTTTCTCGAATTCTTTGAGGCCACCTGTGAAATCGCATGCCTGAACAGTGCAACCCGGGGTGTCATCGCGTGGATAGAAATAGAGCACGACCCACTGGCCAGCAAGGCTCTTGAGTTGCAGTTTGTTGCCGTTTTCATCGGGCAATGTGAATGCCGGCGCCTTTTTGCCTTCTTCAATAGACATGATCCGAGTTCCTCTTCAATAGTTCATCGTGTTGTTGAGCGCGGTGATTGTATCGGGTAGGCCGATTCGACGATTTGATCAATGGGCCTTTTAATGTCGATGTTCCAAAAGCCGCGGCATTAATTCGACCAAGTTACATGGGCGAGTACGGTAATCGAGTTGATGTTGCAGAAGTTTGTCCCATGCGGTGCGGCAGGCACCCGAAGAGCCGGGTAAGCAGAAAACATAGGTGCCGTTGGCAACACCTGCAAGTGCTCTGGACTGCAAAGATGAGGTGCCAATCTCATCGTAGGACAGGTAACGGAAAATCTCGCCAAAACCGTCAATTATTTTCTCGAGCAGAGGTTGTACGGCTTCGGGCGTGCCGTCGTGACCAGTCACACCAGTGCCTCCGGTCGTCAGGACAACCTGAACTTCAGGTTCGGCGATCCACGTCGATACGGCGGCGCGCACTTCAAAGATGTCGTCGCGGACAATTTTCTTGGCGAACAACTGGTGGCCACAGTTCTTTAGGCGCTCCACCAGCAAGTTGCCCGATTTGTCATCATCTTGCGTGCGCGAATTGGACACCGTCAAGACGGCGATAGTGGTGGGTATAAAAGAACGGTCGCTGGTTGCCATCGCACACACCCCTGGTTGAGACAAAGTGACACAGAACCTATCATAGTTTGTTCTGGTTCCGGATTTAGGGTCTGGTTGGGTAGCATAGATGACGATCAACGCGCGATTTTTTGCAAGTCTGAGGGAACGTACCGGCCACGCTAGCGTTGCGATTGACGCGACCGCTGTGGCGACCGTGAGCGATGTTTGGGTTAGCGTGACGGGTGAAGATCCTGGTGAGGAGGTGCTGGTGGCGATCAACAAGGAATATGCTGATTTTGAGGCCACGGTTTGTGACGGCGACGAGGTGGCTTTTTTTCCGCCGATTACAGGCGGCTGATTCTGAGCGGCTATGCACATCGATATCCGACACCAGCCGTTTGATGCTTGGCGCGAACTCAGCGCTTATACGCATGCCGTCGAATACCGGACCAAGGCGGGTGCCTGCGCTGCTTTCGTAGGGAGTATGCGCGATTTCAACGAAGGAGAAGCAGTACACTCGATGCACCTTGAGCACTATCCGGGCATGACTGAAAAACAACTCGCCGCAATTGTCGAGGAAATCAAGGAGGCGAATGAACTGTTGGATGTCCTTGTCCTACACCGTGTGGGGGTAATCACACCGGGTGAGGAAATTGTTCTCGTATGTTGCTGGTCGTCTCATCGTAAGGCTGCTTTCGACAGTTGCCGAGCGATTATGGAAGCCCTCAAGTCAAAAGCGCCGTTTTGGAAAAAAGAGACATTGAACGACGGTGAAAGATGGGTCGCTCGCAATACGCCTGGTTGACGGGCTTTGCGGCCTTGAACGACAGCATCAAGAGTGACAAAAGTGATTAGGCGAACGGCAACCAAGAAAGTTGATAAAGGCCAATCGGAGATTCGCAAAAATGTGCTGAGTGCTGTGCAGCTCAGGCAGTATGAGGCGCGAGGTTACCTTAAGGACCTGCCTGTATTCGATGCCTCAGGCGTCGCCGATCTCCAGTGTGGCTTCAAGGAGTTGGCTTCGCGCTTGCCCGAGGGCATCGATATCAACCAGGTCAACATGTGGCACAAGTGCAGTCCTTGGTATTACGAGGTATGCCGAACCCCGATTGTTCTCGACTATGTCGAATCCGTGCTTGGACCGGATTTTTTCCAGTGGGGTGGCCAGTTCTTCGTTAAGTACCCAGGTGACGGCAGCGAGGTACCGTGGCATCAGGATTCCCAATACTGGCCCATATCACCAGCAAAGACGGCGTCCGTGTGGCTCGCGGTTTACGACGTCAACGAGGACAATGCCGCGATGCAGGTCATGGCAAGTAGCCATCTTTGCGGCGCATTCAGCCACCAGATTAACAATGCAACGCACTATGTGCTTGAGCAGGAAGCCGACGTTTCATCGTGCCGTGAAGAGGATGTCGTCAGCATGAATTTGAAAGCCGGCCACATGTCATTACATGATTCGCACTTATTACACCGTTCTGGTCCTAACGATTCCACGCGTCTTCGCTGTGGCTTGGCCATGCGATTCAGCCCTACTGATGTGCGCTGTGACCTGTCGGTCTGGCCAACCTTCGAAGCCTACCTGGCACGCGGTACCGACCGCTACGGGCTGAACCCAGTAGGTCGAGTGCCAACGCGAGAAGGGTTCCCACTGCGCAAACACCAACATTCCTCCGATTTCAGTTGAGGGCTAAGTTGTGCGGCGACCACCGCTAGTCGGCTGCGCATCTATCTGGCTAAAGTGCGTGCAATCAGCCAGGAAGATGTTTTGCCCGAGTCGTTGCCGTCATCCAAATCTATAACAGAGAGATTCGTTGTCAGTTCGCCGAGTTCACCAGGGCGCAATACATAGCGTTGATTAAAACTGGGAGTGCGCTGCAGGTGGTGTTGGTTAAATGTTTTATAAATCAGTAAGCCACCAGGTTTAAGCGCTGCGAGCATAGCCGGAAACAGTGCACGGTTGAGATAACGAAAGCACGTCAGTACGTCCGCCCGAGCACGCGGGAGATGCACCTCATCCAGATCGATTGCGACGGGAGAGATTTTCGTTCCCTCACGGACAGCAAGTAGCTGGGCCAGGCGTAGTCCCTCAACGCTGCAGTCGAAGGCCATTACCTCGTAGCCGCGCAAGGCGAGATAAACTGCTGCGTGGCCAGTGCCGCTGGCAATGTCGAAGGCAATGCCTTCACCTGAGAACAGATCAGAATGTCGACTCAGCAGCGGGTCGGGGTTCAGTGATTCGGCGAGCGTGGCACGGCGGTATTTTGACTGCCAGCGCTCAATATCCACACGCACGCTGCGGTGTCTCCTACGTTTGTTTCAGACCAGACCTGCGAAAGGCTCCACGACCACTGTTTGCCCAGCAGCTACACCATCACACTCGGCCGGTAAAACAATGAAGCAATTTGCTTCACTCATCGAACTCAAAATACCTGAGCCTTGTCCCCCGGTAATGCCTACTTCAAGTTGGCCATTGCTATTCTGGGACAGGATGCCGCGTTGGAATTCGGTTCGCCCGGGGCGCTTTCTTAAAGCCGTCGTAGTGCTTGCGTTCAACCGGAGTGGGACGATGCGTCGTTCGCCGGCGAGACGCCGCAGTGCCGGTAGCACAAACTGATAAAAGGTCACCATGACAGACACCGGGTTGCCCGGTAGGCCAAAAAATAAGGCGTCGCCGACACGTCCGAAGGCGAGTGGGCGGCCAGGCTTCATGGCGATTTTCCAGAAATGGACTTCACCCAATTCATCAAGAACCTCTTGGATAAAGTCTGCGTCCCCGACCGAGGCTCCGGCCGATGTGATAAGCACATCGGCGATGCCAGTTGCGCTTTGAAACGCCGCGCAAATTTCTTCACGGTCATCTGGTACGACGCCAAGATCAGTTAGTGCCATGCCAGCTCGACTCAGCATTCCGTGCAGCGTGTAGCGGTTGGAGTCGTAGACCTCGCCGGGACTGAGGGTCTGACCGATCGAACGAAGCTCGTCGCCATTAGAGAAAAATGCGACCCGTGGACGACGCAACACGTTTACTTCGCCGATACCGAGAGAGGCTATCAGGCCAAGGTCCGCTGGTGCCAACCGGCGGCCCCCGGCCAGAGCCACTTGGCCGCGCACCAGGTCTTCGCCGGCTTTTCGGACATGTTGCCCCGCTTTTTGGCCAGCCGCGAGGCGGATCTTGTGGTCGTTTAGTTCAACCTGTTCCTGCATAACTACCGTGTCAGAACTTTCCGGCATGATTGCGCCGGTCATGACGCGGACACACTGGCCCTCAGCTAGTGCACCAACGTAGGGCTTACCGGCCCAGGCGGTGCCGATCACGGACAACGGTTGTTTGCTTTCCAGGTCCTCGGCACGCACTGCATAGCCATCCATGGCCGAATTGGTGTGATTAGGCACGTTATGCGGTGAACACAGATCGCTGGCGAGTATGCGCCCAAGAGCAGCACGCAGTGGCACAAACTCCGCGTCGGTAATCGGTGAGATTGCTTCGTTGATGCCAGCCAATGCGGATTCCACTGGCAACAAGGCTGGCTCGAATTCGTCTTCGCAGTTGGGGGCGGCGGTTACTTCAGTGGCCATGATTACGTTGCCAATGGCCAGAACGCCCGCCGGCTTTTTCCAGCAGACGAACGGTGTGGATGGTCATCGCCCGATCCAGTGCCTTACACATGTCGTATATCGTCAGCAGACTGGCTTGCACAGCCACCAGTGCTTCCATTTCAACACCGGTGCGTTCCCGAGTCTCGGTGATGGCTTGGCAACGTATGTCGGCAGTGTTGATTTCAAACACCACCTCTACCTTGGTCAGGGATAAAGGGTGACAAAGCGGTATCAGATCCGATGTTCTCTTTGCAGCCATAATGCCGGCGACTCGCGCGACGGCGAGTACATCGCCTTTGGCGAGACTGGCTTCTTCAATGCGCTGCAGTGTTTCCGGCTGCATGGCAATGTAGCCTTCTGCAGTAGCGGAGCGGTGAGAGATTGCTTTGTCACCCACATCGACCATATGGGCTTCACCGCGCGGATTCAGGTGAGTAAGTTTAGCTTCACGCTTCATGGCAGAAAATGTTTGTTCCCCAATCCCTTCATTGTACCGGTTTTAGTGCTGCACTATGGCGGGTTAACTGTGCAGGCGATCACACATGTTAGACTGCTTAGGCTCGATAACGGTTTGATGGAGACGATATGGAGACACCCTCAATAATGCCGACGCTTGGCCTGACGGCGCCCGATTTTGCACTGCAAAACACGCATCCCGATGTGGGTGGGGCGCACTGTGTTTTGTCCGACTTTGCGTCAGCTGAAGCACTGCTGGTTGCTTTCATCTGTAATCACTGCCCGTTCGTGATACACCTGCGCGATGGTCTGGTCAGCCTTGCTCGCGACTACGATTCGAAAAAACTGTCGGTGGTCGCGATCAGTGCAAACGATGTTGATACTCATCCCGCCGACGGGCCAGAGCAGATGACCGCCACGGCCCGTGAGAACGATTTCGGTTTTCCTTACCTGTTTGATGAAACACAAGCGGTCGCTCAGGCCTATCAGGCTGCCTGTACGCCGGACTTTTTTCTCTTTGACCAGAATCGACGGTTGTACTATCGAGGCCAGTTTGATGACAGCCGACCGAACAACGCCACGCCAGTAACGGGCAGTGATCTGCGCGGAGCCATCGATACCCTGCTGTCAGGTGAAGCTGCGCCAAAGGAACAGAAGCCCAGTATCGGTTGCAATATCAAATGGAAACCAGGGCAAGGGCCAGAATAGCCTTCTTTCTTACATAGCCAGGATGTGGTTAGGGGGTCTTGTTCGGACGGGCAGCAGACTGCTGTTGGACCTCGGTGATCGCTGAGGAAAGTTGCTCTGCGTCCGCCAAATATTCACGACCCAGCGGGCGAAGCTGCGCATCAAGATCGTAGACCAGAGGGATGCCAGTGGGAATGTTGCAGTGCACGATTTCTTCTTCGCTCAAATCTTCCAGATACTTGACGAAGGCGCGCAAACTATTTCCGTGCGCCACCACGAGCACCCGACGCTGCTGCTTAAGCAACGGAACCAGAACGTCCTCCCACCAGCGAGTTACCCGCACCAGCGTATCGGCCAGTGACTCCGTGTCGGGCAGATCATCTAGACCACGGTAGCGGGGATCGTTCAAGGGCCTGTCAGGGTCATCAGGGCACAGCGCTGGGGGTCGGGTACTGAAACCACGACGCCACTCGAGCACTTGTGCTTCACCATGCTTGGCTACCGTCTCGTGCTTGTTAAGACCCTGCAATTTGCCGTAATGGCGTTCATTCAATCGCCAGTCGGTCTGCACGGGCAAGTACATCTGATCAATGGTCTCAAGTATCAACCACAAAGTGCGAATCGAACGCTTTAGATAAGAGGTCATCGTAATATCGAAGCGAAACCCTTGATCGCGAAGCGCAGCACCTGCTTCGCGTGCTTCACTAATACCGCGCTGCGACAAATCAACGTCGACCCAGCCGGTAAAACGGTTTTCAAGATTCCATTCGCTTTGGCCGTGACGTACGAGAACCAGTTTGGTCATGACCTATGTGCTCCCTGGTGGTGCAGCTGGGCTGTGTCTGACTCGCAGTATCCTAACCAGCAGATCCAAGGCCTGGCCTCGGTGGCTGAGGCGGTTCTTGGTGACGGCATCCAGTTCCGCGGCGGTTTCGGAACAACCATCGGCTAAAAAGAGTGAATCGTAACCGAAGCCACCAGTGCCTTTGGCCGCCAGTCCAATTCGGCCTGACCAAGTCCCATGACAGATTATTGGTACTGGATCATCGGCACTTTGCAGATAGACGACAACGCTGTGAAACTGTGCCGATCGTTGTTCGAGTGGTACACCATCGAGTGCTTGCAGCAATTGTTGACGGTTTTCTTCGTCCGTCGCATGAAGGCCAGCGTAGCGCGCCGAGTGCACACCCGGAGCGCCACCAAGATGATCTACTGCCAGACCGGAGTCGTCGGCTATAGCGGGCAGGCCGGTCGAGCTGGCGGCGTTACGCGCTTTGAGTAGCGCATTCTCTACGAATGTCGAGGCTGTTTCCTGTGCACTGCCGACTCCAAATTCACCTTGGCTTACACAGTTCAGATCTGTGCCAGACAGGAGTGCTGCGAGCTCGGCCAGCTTGCCGGGGTTAGCAGAGGCAAGGACAATCCTCATGTGACACTGCTGTCGCGGGCACGGCGTTGTACCTGCAGTAGTTGCGCAATACCTTGTCGTGCGAAGTCAAGCATCGTTTGCAGGTCTTCCTGGCTGAAAGGTTCCCCCTCTGCCGTACCCTGCAGTTCAATAAAGCGGCCTTTATCATCCATCACGACGTTCATATCGGTCTGCGCTGAGCTGTCCTCTTGGTAGTCAAGGTCTAGCAGTGCCCCGTCTGCTAGCCAGCCGACGGAAATCGATGCAACTTGCCCGGTCAATGGCGAGATTTCGAGCAAGCCCCGGCTAAGCATCAGGTCACACGCATCTGCAAGTGCCACCCACGCGCCGGTGATTGAGGCAGTACGTGTTCCGCCGTCCGCTTGCAGCACATCACAGTCGAGCGTAATGCTTTGTTCTCCGAGTGCTTCAAGGTCCATCACGGCCCGCAGTGAGCGGCCGATAAGCCGCTGAATTTCTAGTGTGCGTCCCGACTGTTTGCCTCGCGTCGCTTCGCGGTCGCCGCGGGTATGGGTAGACCGCGGTAGCATGCCGTATTCAGCAGTAACCCAGCCCTGGCCGCTGCCACGCAGAAAAGCAGGCACCCGCGCTTGAACGCTGGCAGTGCACAGTACCCGTGTGGCGCCGCATTCAATCAGCGCGGACCCCTCTGCGTGGTGGCTATAGCCGCGAGTTAGCGTGATCGGACGCAGTTGATTGGGTTGACGTTGGTCAGATCGCTGCATGGTCTTTTCTATGGTTAGCCACAAAGGCAGTCTGGTTTAACCCGCACGATTTGCGAGTTGTGGGCAAAACATCCGTTTGGCGGGTAGACGGTCCCCGGGTGCGAGGGTACCGGCCACAACCAAGTGTTCGATCCGCTCGACAATGCGATCTGCAACACGTGGTATGTCCATAGTGCGATGGTATCATTTTGGTCTTACCAGAAAGGTGCAACGGTCGCCGAATGCATAGGTGGCTGTACACTTAATAATGGTGCGTGTGCAATTGCCCTGGATTGTGACGCGCCGCGTCACGGAGCGCTGATCCATGAGAGGTCGACGCGGCGTGCGGTAATGCCCAGGGACTTAAAGGAGCAAGCTGCCGATGTCATTTTTGGAAACAGGTTCCGGTGAAGGGATTTACTATGAGTTTGAGTCGCCGAGTGCTGGTCAGCCGACGCTGGTGTTTGTTAATGCGTTGACCGGCAGCATAGACAACTGGTCACCAGTGGTGGAGCCGGCCCTACGCGAAGCTGGTCTCGGCGTTCTGCGCTACAATTTTAAAGGCCAGCCGAAAAGCCCGGTGAATAACGAGCGCGCACTTGATGATCAGCTGATTGTCCGTGATCTGTGTCAGTTGACCAAAGCGGTGAGTCCACCTAGGCCGGTCTATTGTGGCTTATCGATCGGTGGTCTGTTCGCCGCAAGAGCTGTGTTGGCCGGTTGTCCGGCAGAGGGGCTGGTGCTGCTTAATACGTTGCGCCGCATCGGCACCCGGCTGGATTGGGTGAATCGCGCTGGTGCCCGCGCTGTGGCGCTTGGAGGCACCCGCCTGATCGGTGACTTGTTCATGCCGTTGATATGCGGTGAAGCCATGTTGAATACGCAGCGCGAGAATTTTCTCCTGGAGGACCCTTACGAATCGCCAGATCCTTTAGACGGACATCGCCGACTAATGATCGGTGCGATTTCGGCAGACTGGAATGTGCCGTGGTCAAAACTCGACCTGCCCACGCTGGTGATCAGCGGTCTGTACGACCGGGTTTTTTTCGAATCGGATGTGGTCGATGAACTGTTTGCGGAATTGCCCAAAGGACAACGGCAGGATTGGTCAGATGCAGGGCACCTGCTGACCGCGGATCAGCCACAACGCTTAGCACAGTCCTTGATCGAATTTACTCGATCGCTGTGAGCTTTCAGGTCGCGGGGGTCGTTGCTTCAAAAGCGGCGGCCAATAATTGCTCCATACTCTCGGGCCGTGCCTTTGGGTCGAGCTGTAGCGCTGCTTCGATCGCACTCAACAACGGATAAGGAAAACGTCCAGCGTAGTCAACGGTCAGCGGAGCTAGCGGCGCACCCTCTCGTCGCTTCAGTGCCGGTGGTGGGGACTTGCCCGTCATACAGGCATACAGTGTGGCAGCAAAACTGTAGATATCAGTCCACGGTCCCAGTGCTCCGTCGAGATATTGTTCAGGTGGTGCAAAGCCGTGGGTAAGGGTCTGGAACGAACGGAACCGGTCTTCACTGGACTGTGGTTTTGCTGCACCGAAATCAAGGAGTAATGGCTCGCCGTTACTCCGCAACAAAATGTTGGCCGGTTTTATATCCATATGCAGCATATTTTTCTTGTGGAACTGCGACAAGCCGTCTCCGATTTTCGGAAATACCTTGTTGATGAAGGCCATGTCCAGGGATCCGGCGAGCTTGCGGATGAACCAACTGAGGTCGCGGCCGGTTTCATAGGCCATCACGATGTAGTAAGTCTCATTGGCGCGAAAGGAGTCGATCACGTGCGCCATGTTGTCGTGTTTAACTTGCGACAGCGCCTTTGCTTCGAGCAGGAACCCCTTAAGGCCGTCGTTGTATCCGGTCGTAGATAGCGGTGAATCGATTTTGATAGCACCGTCGGGTTCGCGTGTCACCAGATTTTCCGGGCAGTACTCCTTGATTACAAACTTCTCTCGCGAAAGTTCCTGCGTAGCAAGGTAAACTAAACTAAAGCCACCACCACCCAGGACTTCCTGAATGGTGTATCCGTTAAGAACGAAGCCTTGTTTCAAAGGCAGTCTGGCGGCCATGGTAATCCAGCAACGAAGTGGGTGGAATTGTCAGTCGATTTTTTACGCCTGCAACCCGCAGTCTCAACAAGAGTATAGACTACAACTTCGATATGTTGTCGCCCCTAGCTGCGACGGCAGCTGTGGCCAAGGCCAAAGGAATGGGCAATGGTAGCCAGCATGACGGGATTTGCCCGTGAAACGGAGATCGTAGAGCGCGGTGAGCTGGCGTGGGAAGTCCGCAGCGTCAATCATCGCTACCTCGATATTTCCCTCAGGTTGCCCGAAGCGTTCCGCCCCGTAGAGCTGGTGTTTCGCAAAATTTTGAACGAAAATTTCGGGCGCGGTCGAATTGATGCGGCGCTGCATTACCAGGAGACTTCTCGGTTAACAGGCGGCGGTACGCTGCAACCCGAGCGCATTGCTGCGCTGAGAAGTTGGGAAGACAGCGTGCGCAGGCTGTCACCCGATTCAGCACCGCTCACAGTGGCGGAGATGCTCAACTGGCCCGGCGTCATATGCGCCGATAGCATTGATGCAGAGACCCTCGCTACCCAAGCACAAGCCCTGCTGCGGCGAGCTGTTAGCAGTTTGCAAAATCAGCGTTGCCGAGAGGGTGAGGGTTTGGCCTCAGTCATCGCAGAGCGTGTCACCGAGTGCAGGCGGATCGTGCACGAGATTCAAGCCGGTCTTGATGAGATTGAAATAGGCGTCAAGCAACGCCTGCAGGAACGGATCGCAGATCTTGAGGTGACACCGGACCCTGGGCGGCTGGAACAGGAATTGGTGCTGATGCTGGGCCGTAGCGACATCAGTGAAGAGTTGGATCGGCTGTTGTTACATCTTTCAGAAACTGCAAAGGTGCTGCAGCGCGATGAGCCAGTTGGCAGACGGCTGGATTTTTTAATGCAGGAACTCAATCGAGAGGCCAATACGGTAGGTTCAAAATCAGCACATTCATCGATTAGTACCGCCGCGGTGGATCTCAAGGTGCTGATCGAGCAGATTCGAGAGCAGGTCCAGAACGTCGAGTAACGCTTTGGTGAGTGGCCAGCAAACGAGCGACAGACGCGGTCGCATGATTATCCTTTCAGCCCCATCGGGTAGTGGCAAAACGACCATCGCGCGGGCGATGGCCGAGCGGCACACGCAGTTAGCGATCTCGGTATCGCATACCACGCGCGCACCACGAGACACCGAACGGGAGGGGCGAGATTATTTCTTCGTCGATCGGCATCGCTTTCTTGAGATGGTGGCAAACGGAGAGTTTCTCGAACATGCCGAGGTTTTCAATCATCTTTATGGCACCTCGCGATCGGCGGTCGAGCAGCACCGGAATGCTGGAATCAGCGTCATCTTGGTGATCGACTGGCGCGGTGCCCGTTCGGTCCGCCAGCAGGTGCACGATGCCGTGAGTGTCTTTATTGTACCGCCCTCCTACGCGGTACTGAAGCGGCGCTTGACGGTGCGTGGCCAGGACAGCGATGTAGCCGTAAGAATGCGCTTGCGTGAGGCGTTGGAGGAGATCAACCACCATGGGGAGTATGATCACCTGGTGGTGAACGATTGCTTTGA
Organism: uncultured Acidiferrobacteraceae bacterium; assembly: GCA_964484965.1. Classification (GTDB taxonomy): domain Bacteria; phylum Pseudomonadota; class Gammaproteobacteria; order Arenicellales; family UBA868; genus UBA11791. The sequence goes on from CAZAHE010000016.1 coordinate 26,754, forward strand.
AACCGCGCTCGGCGAATGTGAGGGCCTGATTTTTTCTGGTATTGCACCGACTTCGGGCAATTACTTCGACGCTGACTCATTTATGAGATCCGCGAAAAACGGTACACTCGCGAGCAACGACAACAGCGATTGATCTCGGGGTTGGCCCGCTACATTTGCCGTTGCCGAGCGAAACCACTGGAGTCCTTAGCCAATACCCGCCAATGCGGCTGTGTCCCGGAGAGAATACTAATGGCAAGAATTACTGTCGAGGACTGCCTCGAAAAGATCGATAATCGCTTCGAGCTGGTGCTGGTCGCGGCCAAACGCACACGTCAGCTGATGCTCGGTGCGGACCCGCTGGTGCCCGAGGATCGGGACAAACCGACCGTAATCGCCCTGCGTGAGATCGCGGAAGGCCTGGTAACCAGTGAAATATTGACGGAAAAAGAGCTAACCGCAGAGGACTATTTCTCTGACCCTTCGGAGTTGTCGCCTGACAATGCGTTTGTAGACCCGTCGGGTGATGAGGCGGCTCTCGATCAAGTCACAGCAGCTACCGGTGACGCCACCCCAGCCCCCGAAGTTGCAGCCCCAACCGAGGCCAAAGATGAGCACGATCACGCCAGCGACTCGAAGGAAGGCGCCCGCGACTAGTCGGGCATCGACTTCGAATCGACGGCCCCTGCTGGGTGAGTTGCTACAGAACGTTGGCGATTACCTTGAACCGAAAGAAGTAGAGGTCATTCAACACGCCTGTTCGTTCGGCGCCGAGGCCCACCAGGGGCAACAGCGTAACAGTGGTGAGCCTTATATAGACCACCCGCTGGCGGTGGCGAATATTCTCGCTGACATGCGTCTCGATGGTCACAGCGTAACGGCGGCCATATTGCACGACGTGATCGAAGACACTACGGTTGTGCGGGATCAACTGGCGAGTGAGTTTGGCCCCGATATCACACAATTGGTCGACGGCGTCAGTAAGATTGGTCGAATCGAATTTGATTCGCGAGAACACGCCGAGGCTGAGAATTTTCGCAAGATGCTGCTGGCAATGTCAAAAGACATTCGTGTGATTTTGATCAAGCTTGCTGACCGGTTACATAACATGCGAACGCTGGATTCGTTGAGCAGCGAAAGGCGCAAACGCATCGCGCAGCAGACGCTGGATATCTTTGCACCCATCGCCAATCGCCTCGGTATGCATGCTTGGACGCAGGAATTGGAGGATTTGAGTTTTCGCCATCTCTACCCCAAGCGCTATACCGCAATCCACAAGGAACTCGACAAACGCCGCGGAAATCATACGAAGATCATAGATTCGACACGACGCAAGATTATGAGTGAGCTCAAGGGAGTCGGCATTCAGGCGACTGTTTTGGGCAGGGAAAAAAACATCTACAGCGTTTATCGAAAGATGCAAGCGCGACGAGTACCGATGTCAGAAATGCGGGATATTTTTGCGATTCGGGTAATAGTGGATGCCGTCGACCAGTGTTACCGCGCACTGGGGGTGATTCACAATCTCTACAAACCGGTACCCGGTCGGTTCAAGGACTATATTGCAATCCCCAAGGTCAATGGTTATCAGTCGTTGCATACTTTGTTGTTTGGTACTTTTGGCCAAAGTCTTGAGGTGCAAATCAGGACAACCGACATGCACCGGGTGGCCGAGTCAGGGGTCGCCTCTCACTGGCACTATAAATCAGGTAAGGCGGGCGAAGAGAAGCCCTTGCTGGCACATCGCTGGTTGATGGATTTGCTGGAGGCCGAGGCGTTGACAGGTAACCCAAGTGAATTTCTAGAACATCTGAAAACGGACCTTTTCCCCGATGAGATCTATGTGTTTACTCCACAGGGCGATATCAAAAAATTGCCTAAAGGCGCCACCGCACTTGATTTTGGATACGCTGTACATTCGGATGTAGGGAACCAGTGTGTTGGCGCCAAAGTCGATCACGAACTGGTGCCCTTGCATTACACATTAAGTAACGGCAATCGGGTCGAAATACTGACGACACGTTCAGCTCGGCCGACGCCGTTGTGGTTGAACTATGTTGTCACTGGTAAGGCTCGCGCTGCGATTCGGGGTTACCTCAAGAACCAGCAGGAGAGCGATGCTATCCGACTGGGGCGTCAACTGCTGGAAAGGGCTCTAAAAGGCATCGGCTTGACTACCCGGTTGAAAACGCAACAGAAGGTGCAGCTCTTGGGCCAGCTGGGTCGAGATGACTGGAATGAGTTACTCGCCGACATCGGTGCCGGCCGACGTCTGCCCATGGTTGTAGCACGCCAGCTGCTGCCGGAAGGCGCTGGCGAGGAGCAATCCAGTAGCGTTGCCCCACTGACGATCAAAGGCGTAGAAGGCATGATGGTTTCTTATGCCAGGTGTTGCCGGCCAATACCGGGTGACCGCATTCTTGGCTTGTTTTCGACTGGCCGAGGTGTGGTTATCCACAATGCTGCTTGCCCCAATGTCGTGGAGCAGGGGAAACGTACAGAAAATTGGTTCAGCGTGGAGTGGGCGAGCGAGATCAAACGGGATTTCCCTGCTGACATCCGCCTCGAGGTCTTGAACCGCCGCGGAGTGCTGGCGCAACTTGCTGCCGTTGTTGCAGAAGAGGACTCGAACATAAACCGAGTGGCGGTCGTGGCACGTGATGATCGCAATTCTGCTATCCGATTCACCATCGAAGTGCGCGATCGCCAGCATCTGGCTCGCATAATCCGCCGCTTACGGGCACGGCGGTCAGTTATTCGTGTGTCGCGGGCCAAGGGGTAAGCGGCGTTTGGTTCTTTGAATTACCGCCTGCAAGATCGGCGAGCACGAAGCAGCTGTGACCCTAAAGTCCGAGAAGGCGGTGACCGAACTGAAGGGGGTTGGCCAAGCGCTGGCCGGTAAGCTCGCCGATTTGGGAATCGAATCAGTCCAGGATCTGCTGTTCCACCTGCCGCTTCGTTATGAAGACCGCACGAAGCGGATCGCACTGGGCGAGCTGAAGGCTGGCAAAGAGGTACTGGTAGCCGGGCAAATCCAAGCTTCCGGCGTTCGCCAGGGACGCCGCCGCAGTCTGGTCACGGTAATTTCCGATGGCACAGGTTCGGTCACCATGCGCCAGTTTCACTTCAAGCACTCGCAGCAGAAGAATCTGCGCCGCGGAGACTGGATCCAGTGTTTTGGCGAGGTGCGCCAGGGTGGGCGCGGGCTTGAACTAGTGCACCCCGAATACCGGTTGTTGTCCTCGTCCAACGATGTGGTTGTTGCTACTACCCTCACACCGGTCTACCCGACGACCCAAGGTCTGGGACAAAAGACCTGGCGAAATTTGACGGCGCAAGCACTCGAGCAGCACCTTGCTGCTGTGATTGAGTTGTTGCCCGCGGATGTTAAGGGCTTAGAAGGCCTACCTTCATTGCCTGTCGCATTGCAATTGGTACACCGGCCGGCCCCCTCAGAAGATGCCCTAGCTCTCGCTGAAGGCGTCCACCCCGCCCAGGTGCGTCTGGTGTTCGAAGAATTGCTAGCTCATCGTCTTGGCGCAATGCAACGACGCAGCGAGCGGCAGCAAAGGCGGGCATTTCCCATCAGCCGATCGAGCGAGCTTTGGCCACAATTACGCGGGGCTCTAGGGTTTTTCCCGACGAACGCCCAGAGTCGAGTAATTGAAGAAGTCCTGACGGCGTTGGAAGCACCGCGCGCAAGCCTGCGCCTGATACAGGGTGATGTCGGTTCGGGCAAGACCTTGGTCGCAGTCGCCGCGGTATTGGCGGCGGTGGAGTCAGGATTTCAGGCCGTGATCATGGCACCAACGGCGTTGCTTGCAGAACAGCATTTCAACAATTTTCAACGATGGCTGCGTGACGTGAAGGTGCCCACCGCTTGGTTGACTGGCAGACTCAATACCGCTGAGCGCTCTGTGGCATGTCAGCGCCTCGCCAGTGGTGATGCCCTGGTTGGTATCGGAACACATGCGTTGTTTCAAAATGATGTGAGCTATAGAAATCTTGCACTGGTAATTGTCGATGAACAACACCGATTTGGTGTCCGGCAACGCCTTGCGCTGCGGGAAAAAGGTCGCGGTAGCAGTGAGATACCGCACCAAGTGGTGATGACAGCTACACCAATTCCCCGGTCGTTGGCTATGACGTTTTACGCCGACATGGATATCTCGGTCATCGATGAGATGCCGCCGGGTAGACAGCCGGTAGAAACCGTCGTCTTACCGAACCGACGGCGTTCAGAGGTACAAGCCCGGGTAAGGCGCGCGTGTGCTGAGGGAAGACGAGCTTATTGGGTTTGTGCACTGATTGAAGAGTCGGATGTTTTGGAAGCCGAGGCGGCTACAGATCGTGCACGAGCATTACGTGAAGCCTTGCCGGAACTGCGTATCGGCCTCGTGCACGGGCGTTCGCCGGCTGCGGAAAAAGACAATGTGATGCAACACTTTCGAAACGGTGATATCGACGTATTGGTGGCCACCACCGTGATTGAGGTCGGTGTTGATGTGCCGCGAGCAAGTGTTATGGTAATTGAGAATGCTGAGCGCATGGGCTTGGCGCAGTTGCATCAGTTGCGCGGGCGAGTTGGACGTGGTGGTGGGCGTGCGGTTTGCGTACTGCTGTACCAGCCGCCGCTCAGCACCATGGCACACCAGCGTTTGTCCACCTTGCGCGAAACAACAGACGGGTTTGCGATCGCAGAAAAGGACCTTGCCCTGCGAGGGCCTGGAGAATTATTTGGCACACGGCAAAGCGGTACGCCCCAGTATCGCGTGGCCAACCTCGCCCGGCATCATTCTCTGTTGCCAGCCGTACAGCAAGCCGCTGTAGATATACAGTCCCGATATACCGATCGAGTGGTACCGATTATGCAGCGCTGGCTGCCACGCGCAGGAGAGCTTTCTGATGTCTGAGGGACTCGTACTTTACCTGCGCCTGGCGCGCCTGGATCGACCGATTGGTTGGCTGCTATTGTTGTGGCCGACCCTATGGGCGTTGTGGATCGCGGCAGACGGTACGCCCACGCTGTTCGTCATCGGTGTCTTTATAAGTGGTGCTATCGTGACCCGCGCTGCCGGGTGCGTCGTCAACGACTACTTTGATCGTGATTTTGATCGCCACGTCGAGCGTACCCGTGATCGACCCTTGGCGACCGGGCAAGTATCGATTCGCGGTGCGTTGATATTCGCATGTGTCCTTGGGCTGGTCGCTCTCGCTCTGGTGATGACACTAAACCGTCTGACACAATGGCTAGCTTTGGCTGGGGCGCTGATTGCGGTGACCTACCCCCTGTTCAAGCGTTTTACCCACTTGCCACAACTGTGGCTCGGCATCGCGTTTTCGTGGGGAATCCCGATGGCCTTTTCTGCACAGCAAGCAAGCGTGCCGCGCTTGGCCTGGATTTTGTTGCTGGCGAATCTGCTATGGACGGTCGCCTATGACACGATGTATGCAATGGCTGACCGACCTGACGATGTAAGGATCGGGGTCAAGTCCACCGCAATCTGGTTTGGTCGTTACGACCGGTTGGTGAACCTGACCTGCCAGGTCTTATCGCTTGTACTGTTGTACGCGATCGGTCGGCACCTGGCCTTTGGCCTGTGGTTTGATGCCAGCTTGGCAGTGGCCGGGTGCTTGGCCATCTACCAGTTCCACTTGTGCCGCGCGCGGGAACGAGTCAGTTGCTTTAGGGCTTTTCAAAATAATAACTGGTTTGGCGCAGCCATCTTTTGCGGCATTGTACTGTCTTATGCGTTCGCCTAAAGGTGTCAGCGCAAGGTGCCCGGTTGGACGGCATTAGACGGTTTCTAGCTTGGCATACGCCAGCACCAGCCACTTGTTTCCGGTTTCTTCAAAATTCACTTGTACACGTGCCGCGGCGCCCTGCCCTTCGAACTTGATGACGGTGCCGTCGCCAAATTGAGCATGATGCACGGCCTTACCGAGACTTAACTCACCGGACCCGAGCATGTTGGAATTGCCTGTCTGTACTTGTGGGGTGACAGCGGTGGAGTGGGTCGTTACGGTGCGCACTTCGTTGGTCAGTTCCTCTGGCACCTCTGACAGAAATCTTGACGCCGTTGTGTAGCGCTCGCGACCGTGCAATCGCCGCACTTCGGCCCAAGTCAGGTAAAGGCGCTGCATCGCACGGGTCATGCCGACGTAGCACAACCTTCGTTCTTCTTCGAGTCGCCCTGGCTCCTCGAGGGAGCGCTGATGCGGGAACAGCTGCTCTTCCATGCCGCTCAGGAATACCACCGGAAATTCGAGGCCCTTGGCCATGTGCAGGCTCATAAGTTGCACACAGTCCTCCCATTCTTCTGCCTGCCCCTCACCTGCCTCCAACGCGGCGTGGGCAAGAAATGCGCCGAGCGCATCCTGGCCTTCGTCCTCGAGCGGGTCGAAAGAGAAGTGTTGGGTGGCGTTGACTAGCTCTTCCAAATTTTCGAGGCGCGTTTCAGCGCGTTCACCCTGTTCCTTGCGATAGTGATCGGTAAGCCCACTGCATTGGATCGCCATGCTGGTTTGGGCGGGCAACTCAAGATTGACAATATTGCTCGACAGTGTGTCGATCAATTCGCGAAACCGTTGCAGGGCGGAGCGTGCCCGGGCAGCCAGGTTTGCAGAACACAGTAATTCATCGGTTGCTTGCCATAGTGAAAGTCCATTGGCGCGTGCCGTATTGCGGATGGCTTCTAGGGTTCGTGCTCCGATACCGCGCGGCGGCAGGTTGACAATGCGCTCGAAAGCCGGATCTGAGTCTCGGTTGTAGACCAGACGCAGATAGGCGAGAGCGTCTTTGATTTCTGCTCGTTCGAAAAAGCGAAGGCCGCCATACACGCGGTAGGGTATACCTGCATCGAGCAGCAGTTCCTCGAAGATTCGGGACTGCGCGTTGGAGCGATAAAGTACCGCTGTGGAATCGCGCCGATGCCCCTGAGCGAACCATTCCTGTAAGCGGGCGATAACGAAATGGCCTTCATCAACTTCGTTGAATGCGGCGTAGACGGTGATCTTTTCGCCCGCATCACCGGCAGTCCACAATTTCTTGCCCAGACGACTTTCATTGTGGTCGATCACCGCGTTAGCGGCGTGGAGAATGTGGCCTGTCGAACGATAGTTTTGTTCCAGACGAACCACTTTGACCTGGGCAAAGTCGTGCTGAAAAAGAGCCATGTTTTCGACCCGTGCACCACGCCAGCCGTAGCTCGACTGGTCGTCATCTCCGACGGCAACAATCTGGTTTACCGGTTCAGCCAGTAGCCGCAGCCAACGATATTGCACGGTATTGGTGTCCTGAAACTCATCGACCAGGATGTGAGAGAAGCGCTGCCGATAGGCGTCAAGCAGGTAGTCGTGCTGCTCTAGCATTTCAAGTGTTCTTAGCAATAATTCCGAGAAATCAACCAGCCCAAGTTGTTGGCAAACGGTTTCGTAGTGAGAATAAATTTGTACCAAAGTGTGATGCTGCGAATCAGTGCTATCGGAAAGTTGCTCAACGCGTCGTCCTTCTTCTTTGTGATGGTTTATAAACCACTGCACCTGCCGTACGGGCCAGTAACCTTCATCTAGATTGAGTTCACGTAAAGCACGGCGTATCAGACGAAACTGGTCGTCGGCATCAAGAATTTCGAACGTTTCCGGTAGTCCGGCATCGGCAGGGTGCGCGCGCAGTAAGCGGTGACAAATGCCGTGAAAGGTGCCGATCCACATCCTGCGCAGAGAAAACCCGAGGATCGATTCGATGCGTCCGCGCATCTCGCGGGCGGCTTTGTTGGTGAAGGTCACTGCCAGCACTGATAAGGGCGACACCTCCAACACATGAATGAGCCATGCCACGCGGTGTGTCAGAACACGTGTTTTGCCGCTACCGGCGCCAGCTAATATCAGGGTTGGCCCCGGTGCGGCGGTAACCGCATCACGCTGTGCTTCGTTGAGTGAATTGAGTAGGTCGGAAACGTCCATTGATGGGTCAGGCAAACGAACTTTCTAATCAAGGAGGAGATACGCGGACAACCGTAATGATGCTCGCCGGTGTCGCGTTGCGGTCAATTACACGGTCAAATCGTTGACCCGGTGATAGCGGCACAGCTTGAGACGCGGATCTTCCAGCATTACGGACACTGGCCCGGCTGTCCACACAAGAGGATCTAGTTCCGGAAAGTACACGGCATCGTCAGCCTCGACGAGGTCCGGCACGAGAGTAGTATCGACGAGGTCGCAATAGGCGAGTGCTGCCTCGTAAAGGGCCGCACCGCCGATAAACCAGATGTCGCCGGTCGTCGTTGTGAGAGCGTCATCAATGTTGTCGAAGTTGTCGACATTTGTTAAGCGTTGGCGGCTGATGACTATATTGCGGCGTTGCGGCAGGGCACGTTGTGCGATCGAGTCCCAGGTCTTGCGGCCCATGATAATGGTGCCGCCGACTGTCAATTGTTTGAAGCGCCGCAAATCCGCCGGGTAGTGCCATGGCAATTGCCCACCCGCACCAATTACCCGTTGTGGTGACAAAGCAACTATCGCGCCACGCACGTCTAAACAGCGACCTTGAAGTGAATTGGCGGATGGGGCTGGTAATCCGAGATAGCGAAGGCGGCGAGCAGGTCATCAGTGTTACTGTGCAACAATGCCTCAACGTCCTCAAGGGAGCGGATTTCCGAGTCGATAGAAAGGTTGGGCAATGGGCGCGGTCGGCGGGCAATCTGCTTGCGAAGCCCGGGCACGTGATCGTACTCGGCCATCGTGCCGTCGGTATTCGAGGTGTATACGTGTGCGTCAATCAATGTATGTGCAAAGAGTCCAACAGGGATCTCACTGATACGTGAGAAAAGCTCGAGCAAGAAGGCATAACCGGCAATGTTATAAGGTAAGCCAAGCGCAACATCACAGCTGCGTTGAGTCAGGTGCAAGCATAATTTAGGTTGTCCGGTGTGGTCACGCTGTACATTGAGCGCCCAGAAGGCGTGGCACGGAGGTAATGCGCTGTGGTGTGCATTAGCCGGTGCCCAGGCTGACACCACCAGGCGGCGGCTGTTCGGATTGCGAGCGAGTTCGTTCAGTACCCAGTGAAGCTGATCGGCGTAGTCATAACCATCGTCAGACGGCACTGGAAAGTGACGCCACAGGTTGCCGTAGGCACTGGGAACGTCGCCCCTCGAATCTGCCCACGGATTCCAGAATTGACAGCCGTGCTTTTGCAGCAATTCAATGTTGCGTTGTCCCGAGAGGAACCATAGATTTTCGACGACGATATTCTTCCACGAGATTTCCTTTGTGGTCAGCAATGGGAAGCCTTCACGAAGGTCAATTTCGTAATTAATGTTGAATGTTGAGAGAGTATCGACCCCGGTCCGGTTAATCTTGCGTACACCGTGCTGGAGTACGGTCTCAACTACATTAAGGTATTGCCGCAATAGCACTCCTCTGTCATGGGGCGATATGTACCCGTAATGGATCAGGAGGCATCATTCGAAAAGTATTGCTCGATCGCTTTTCTTGCCACGTAAGCCGATTTTACATACCAATATTCACGGTTGATGCAAAGTGCGGCGAAGGCCATCTTTTTGCCCCCTCGGTGGGCATAGCCGACAAACCAGTCGTAACGGCCACGCGGCTCGAGGCCAGAGAGGGTGCCGGTTTTTCCCCCTACACGAACATCGCTGTAGGGTGCTCGAAAAAATTTCTTGAACGAGGATTTAGCAGAGCCAGACTGGACAGTAGTTTCCATTAGTTTGCGCAACTGACCCGTGGTGGATTGCGACATAATGCGCGAGCGGTGGGTCGGCTGAGCTTCGTAAAGAAGCATGCCATGATCTTCTACCAATGCATCAACAAGTGTGGGGTGGATGAGATAACCACCATTGACAACCGCTGAGGCGATCACGGCACCGTGCACCGGGTTCAAGGTAATGTCGCGAGTGTAGCCGGACGCGGCCTCTGCAATCGACCATAACTTATCATCGTGCATCGCAAATACGCTGGTCTCGAGAGAAAAATCAGAGCCGAGCTGTTGGTTGAATCCAAATCGTTCAGCATAATCAGTGAGTTGCTTGTGAGTTACGAACTCGGTACCTAATCTTGCGAAAACTGTGTTTACCGATTTTGCAAAGGCGACTTTAAGCGGCAGGTGGCGAGTCCACTGGTTGTTGCGATGATGAAGTACGTTCTTGCGGTAAAGGCTGGTGGCTTTGCCGTTGAATGGAATCACCGTGTCAGCGTTTACTTTGCCCAGATCGATGGCGGTCGCTGCGGTAATAATCTTGAACACCGAGGCGGCTGGATAACTGGCTCGCAGCGCTAGATTGTGATCGTGCTCACCGTCGCGCTGATAGCTGGCCATCGCAAGAACGCGCCCTGATTCAGGTTCAATTGCGACAAACGCGCCGTAGTCAGGGCGGTGTTTGTCGAACACTGTCGTCACCGCCTTCTGCAGGTCAGCGTCTAAGGTGTAGTGGATCGAAGAGAGGTAAGGATCGTCGCCATGTCTGACACGCACTCGTTTAGGAAAATGGCCTTTCGATAGTGACGGGGAGATCGCCTGCGCAACCAGTGGTCGGTCAACGCCCCAAGCCTGAAAGTGTTGCTGTTCAAGTGAACCCAGGGTGGCTGGCCAGCTGAGAACGCCGATTACGAGGATCATTGGCGCCCATCGTAAGAGTAAAACGGTATTGCGGGTGCCGGTTAGTGGCATGTCAGCAGTTTAGTGTGGCCGGCGACGTCTGTGTGCATGGCTTGCACCCATGACAGGGTCGTTGCGAGCTAATTATAGTCGGCCTTTTGAGCATGTGTTTGCTATTTATTTGTTTAAAAGGACGTCTTTGGCCTTGTTCACCATCGCTGCAAGATAATCAGAGCCGCCTCGGTCGGCGTGCAATCGCTGAATCAGCCGCCGGTGTGCTTGTACGACGGCTTTCTTAGGTGCATCGACATCGACCCCGAGTATTTCGGCTGCTTCCTGGTGGTTCATCGGTCCTGACGACGGTATGTCGACCGTTTCTCCGTCGACGCGCTCGCGCCACTCCGCTGGTTGTGTTCGATCGAGATAGGCCTCAAGCAGAGCCGCCGACTGGGCGTCATTGTCGCGCAGTTCACGAAGCAGATCGATCAACTGCTCAAGACCCAGGTCTGCCAGTGTCGAACCAGAAAATGAGCCGCTGATCACCTCGCCGCCGAGGTCACCACTGTCGTGATCCAGCGTCATACGGAGGAACGCTGTTTCAACGCGAGAGGTTTGACCGCTGGATGGGCGTCGCATCGATTGAAACTTGTTCCACAGCCCACGCGCCATCATCGCTCGCTGGAACCAAGGCAATGCGACTCCAAGCAAGGCGACCAGTGGGTTGCGGAAGGCGATTGCCAACACTAGCAAGATAGCGCCACCGCCAAACAAAAGAATTTGCTGGAGGGCCTTGGCCCGTTTTGCTGGAGGAGCACGTCCGAGCCATCGGGCCAAGGCAATGATCGCGATAACTACCGCGACGGCGAGCAGCAGCCGGAGCATCGACTAAGTACTCTGGGACAGGCCCTGCGTGAGGCGCAGCGCTGCGCCGCCGCGACGGCGCGAGAAATCTTCCAATGCACGTTGGCCACCGACAGCATAAACTGCAACGGCACACAGAAGGTCGCGCAACTGTTCCGCGCTTGATCCGTCGAAGCGGCAATAAGCGCCGCCGCTCAACTTCGCGAGTCGTTGAAAAGTCAATTCGGCAGTGTGATCGAAGCCGTCCTGAAAAATAAACGCCGGTACACCAGCGATGCCGAGTTGGCCGGCCAATTTACACAATGCCTCAGGATTCTCCTCCATCGCGTCACCAACAAATACCAATGCGTTAACGCGGCGATGGAGGGTCTCGGCCAATGTGTGTTGGAGGACACGTTGTATTTGGGTCTGGCCCGCGCCGCATCGGATCGCGGTCATGTAACTTAGGAGGTCGCTGGCATTTGCGCTCCACGGCGTCGTGTCAAATTCCATGAATCCGCGATAATGCGCAAGTTGTACCCGCAGGCCGCCGATCGAGGCGGTCTCCTGGAACATCTGGCCCTGGATGTGGCAAGCGCGATCCCACATCGGTTCACGGCTCGCTGTCGCATCCATAGCAAAGAGCAAGCGGCCACCCTGACCGGTCGCGCCTGTGATGGCGGTCGACTTAATCGCGTCGATGAACGAGTCGACGTCGGCCTGGTTGTTTTTTTGCGGCAGTTTGTCGCGCGAACGGGTCACCGTCTTTGCTTCAGTCAGGAAACGGTTAATGCGCGTGGATCATAACATCCAGCGGCGTGCGATCGTGTCGCTGGCAGGCGTCCCAATGTCATACCTCAGGTGGATGCCAGGGCGCGATCGACGATCTCGGCCACATCACGCGAGAGTTGGGGCGTTTTTCGTACTCGCTCAAGCGCTTCTTTCATCAATTGTTGGCGAAGGGGTTCGTACCGCTGCCAGTGGTTTAGCGCGCTGACCAAACGCGCCGCCAGCTGAGGGTTACTGTTGTCCAGGCTCGTGACCTGATCGGTGAGGAATCGATATCCGGCCCCGTCAGCCCTGTGAAAGTTAAACGGATTAGAAAAACAGAACCCCCCGACCAGTGCATTAACCTTGTTAGGATTATGCGGGTCATACGCGTCATGGCCTATCAGGGCGATGACCGCATCCAGTGCATCCGGACGGGTTGTCATGGCCTGGGCGCGCAACCATTTGTCTACGATCAGTGGGTAGTCCTTCCAGCGCTGGTAGAAACAGTGCAGCGCTGATTGACGTTCCTGCATATCTGAGCCTGCAACCGCATTCAAGGCAGCAAGCCCGTCGGTCATATTGGTGGCGGTCGACAGCTGCTTTAAGGCAAGTTCGTCCATATCATCTGATTCAAGGTTGATCAGATAGGCAAGGCAGATATTGCGCAAGGCGCGGTAGCCGACTGCGTCGGGACCTCGTTCATATGGTGCGGTTGCCGGCATGGATTTATAGTGGGTGAGGAAGCGATCGCGTAATTGCTGCGCTAAGGCATGGCGAACAAATTCGCGTGCTTGATGCAGTAACACCGGATCAATCAGCACCATGTCCTGTGACAGATATTCTTCATCCGGAAGAGTCAGGACTTGGGCCTGTAGTGCACGGTCTTCAGATGCATGATCAAGGACACGGGCGAAGGCCTGCACAAATAATTCATCGACGTTCGGCTGACGCTGCTTCGTAAGGTCTTCGAGCACACGCAATATTGCACGGCGCGCGAGTTGCTGCGCGGCATCCCAACGGCAATACGGATCATCATCATGGCTCATGAGTGCGCCTAAGGTCCCCGGTGGGACGGACTGATCTAAGATCACCGGAGCAGAAAACCCTCGCAAAAGTGACACAATCGGCTTGCTTGAAACATCGCAAAATTCGAATGCCTGGCAGCTTTCAGTCATTTCCAGCAGGTGTTCATGTGCTCGTTCGTCAAAACCTTTTCGGCGAGTCTTCATCGGTTGGCCGTCGTGCGTCAGCAATGCCGTATTGATGGGGATATGTAGCGGCTGAACCGGAGATGTTTGGCCAAGTGCCGGCGTGCGTTGCTCCAGCTCAAGCGTGTACGTGTGCTTTGCCGTATCGAAGTGGCCGCGAATCGAAATACGTGGCGTGCCCACTTGGTCGTACCAGCGCGCGAACTGGCTTAGGTCAACACCAGCGGCGTCTTGCATGGCACGCAGAAAATCGTCAGTGGTGACAGCCTCGCCATCATGACGTTCGAAATATAGATCGCAACCTTTACGGAAACGTTCTGCGCCGAGAATGGTGTGTAACATACGCACGACTTCGGCACCCTTTATATAGACTGTTAGGGTATAGAAATTGTTGATTTCCACGTAGGAGGATGGCCGAACAGGATGAGCCATCGGGCCACTGTCTTCTCTAAACTGGTGGGTACGCAGGAGATTCACATCCTGGATTCGTTTGACAGCCGAGGAACCACTGTCAGCACTAAACTGTTGATCACGAAAGACAGTGAATCCCTCCTTTAAGCTGAGTTGAAACCAATCTCGGCAGGTGACCCGGTTGCCGGACCAGTTGTGGAAGTATTCGTGCGCGATAACGCCTGCTACATTTTGGTAATCGCGGGCGGTAGCAGTTTCTGGACTGGCCAGAACATATTTGGTGTTAAAAATATTGAGGCCCTTGTTTTCCATCGCACCCATGTTGAAGTCGCTGACGGCAACTACCATGTAAAGATCAAGATCGTATTCCCGCCCATATTGCTCTTCATCCCAGCGCATGGCTTGTTTGAGGGAGTCCAGTGCGTGGTGGCATTGGCTGAGGTCATCGTTGCGTGCGTAGAGGCGTAAGTCGACGGTCCGACCGGAAATGGTTGTGAAGGTGTCTTGTATGAAGCTGAGGTCAGCCGCGACAAGTGCAAAAAGATAACTTGGTTTCGGAAAAGGATCATGCCACTTTGCTGAGTGACGACCATCAGCCAAGGTGCTTTGCGCAATGCAATTTCCATTCGATAACAGTGTCGGAAAGCGTTTTGAGTCAGCGCGGAGCTCGACGGTGAAAATCGACATGATGTCTGGACGATCGATGAAGTAGCATATTCTGCGAAAGCCTTCCGCCTCACATTGTGTAAAAAAGCCGCCCTGAGAGAGATAAAGCCCGCTTAGTGCTTTATTGGCAACCGGGCGTATAGTGTTTTCGATGCACAACTCACAGTGTTCGGGTAAGCCGTCTATGACCAGCAGCGGGCCTTCGATAGTGAGTTGAGTGTCACAAAGTGGTTTGCCGTTAATAAAGACGGTTAACAGTTCAAGCTGCTCGCCGTGCAGTGTCAACGGCGTTGCGTCCGGGGTTTGACGCTCGAGCCACATTCGGGAACGCACTTTGGTTAGCGCGGGATCGAGATCAAACTGGAGGTCAATACGCGGAATACGGTAGTCCGGCGCACGGTAATCCGAAAGATAGGTCCTTTCGAGAGCAGACGAGGAGCTCATAACAGGCGAGGCAGGATCGGCGCTATGACTGGGAGCATGATGTACTTAGCAAATGCGGACCGGCGTGAATGATACGACCGATGACCTGTGGGGGGTGAAAGCGCTGGACAAACAGAGTAGCATTCCAGATATGGGTAGCTCCATCTACGTTTCATTGTGTATCCAGAACAGGTGGAGCAGATCGTCTCATCGCCTACACCATCGGCGAGAAACGCCGAACACTGACTGAGGAGAAGGAATGGGTGCGGAACCAGTCAAAATACTGAAAGATCGAATCACCGAACTAAAATCAGAGCACCGGACATTAGATGGCCAGTTAGAGGCGATCGCCGATGATCCTTCTGTCGATGATCTTCAGGTCCGGCGGTTGAAGAAAAGAAAGTTGTTCCTGAAAGACTGTATTGCTCATCTTGAGAGACAGCTGCTCCCTGACGCAACTGCATAATTCTGGTCTTTTCGGCTCAAGGGATGTTCGTCGTGCCCGCTGTCTGTTTCTCTAGTTAACGCCTCAATATCGATAGTAGTCTGGCTTGAAAGGACCCGACGTGTCGACACCGATGTGATCCGCCTGGG
>CAZAHE010000017.1:0-42115 GCA_964484965.1 uncultured Acidiferrobacteraceae bacterium
CCGAACTCGTCACGCACCCGCTGTATGAATTCCATCATATCGTTGCGCTCGCGAGGGTTCATGCCCGCGGTAGGCTCATCGAGCAGCAGCAGTTTTGGCCTGGT
Source organism: uncultured Acidiferrobacteraceae bacterium (assembly GCA_964484965.1). Taxonomy (GTDB): domain Bacteria; phylum Pseudomonadota; class Gammaproteobacteria; order Arenicellales; family UBA868; genus UBA11791. The sequence continues at coordinate 105 of CAZAHE010000017.1, forward strand.
CGCAAGCGCCCGACCAATCTCAAGTCGACGCTGATCTCCGTATGCGAGATTCCGCGCAAATATGTCGCCGCGCCCACGCAAACCAATGAAGTTCAGTAACCGCGTCGCCTCCTCGCTCGCCTGTCGTTCGTCGGCTGTCGTACCCCGGGTTTTTAATACCGCACCCCACCAGGTTGATTTCAAGTGCAAATGCATGCCGACCAGTAGGTTTTCAATCGCCGTAATATTCTTGAAAAGTCGTATGTTCTGGTAAGTGCGATTAACACCCGAGCGGGCAACAACGTCCGGCGTGACACCATCGATACGACGACCATTGAACCAGATCTCACCGTCTTCTGGCGCATAGAAGCCGGTGATGCAATTAAAAATTGTCGTCTTACCCGCGCCATTGGGTCCAATGATGCTATGGATACTGCCCTCGGCCACATCAAGGTCTAAATGGTCCACCGCAACCAACCCACCGAATCGCTTGGTCAGTCCGTTGGTTACGAGATTTGTTGCACCGTTCATTAGCGTTAGTTCGGCTGATTTTTAAAATCGCCGCTTTGAGTCTGCGCTGGCGTGTCACTTGCGAGTTCAGCCTCCACTGCAACACGGGTTTCCTCATCAAGCTGCATCTCACGGCGTTTAGCCGCCGAGGGCCATAACCCTGCAGGCCGGACACGCATCACCACAACAATAGCGATGCCATAGAAAAGATATCGATACTCTCCAAACTCCCGCAGCAGTTCTGGCAACCCAATCAGTGCTATCGCACCAACGACAACGCCGGGGAGCGAACCCATACCCCCAACAATGATGAGAGCCAGAACATTGACTGAAATTAACAACTGAAAACTGTGCGGGTAAATTGATGTCAACATGGTAGCGAAGATGGCTCCAGCCATACCCGCAAAGGCGGCGCCCAAGCCGTAAGCCATCAGTTTTACATTGACGAGATTGATGCCAAGCGCCTGTGCGACATCTTCATCATCACGAATCGCCGTCCAAGCGCGGCCAAGGCGTGAATTCTCCAATGCCCAGGCAAAGTACGCCGCCACCCCGGCGCAAGCCAACGCCAGGTAATAGAGTTCTAGAGGATCATCCAGTGGTTTCTCAAACGCGAACTCCGTCAGTGGGATACTTAAGGCCACTTCCGGTGGCGGGATGTTTAAGATGCCTTGTGCACCAGCTAACACGGGCGCCGCGAAGTCGGACAGCACCAGTACGCGCACAATTTCACCCAATCCAAGCGTCGCTACGGCAAGGTAATCCCCTCTGATCTTAAGCACCGGCACGCCGAACAACACACCAATAATGCAGGCTGCGATCACTGCGAAAAACATCGACCACCAGAAATTGAATTGCGGGAACCAATCGATCACCTGATACAACGCATAGGGACTATCGGCGGTCAGTAAAGCACATGTGTAAGCACCCACTGCAAAGAAGGCGACAAATCCCATATCTAGAAGACCAGCAAGGCCAATCTCAAGATTAAGCCCCATACCCATCAAGATGAAGAGGCTGATGAAAAGCAGCACCTGACCGATAAAGTTGCCGGCGACAAACGGGAAAATAACCAAGGCGAACATCAGGATAAAAAATACACCTGCCAGTCTTGCAAATTTTTGCCCTTGGCCAGGTAACGCTTCATAGCGCCGCTCGAGCGCTGGCCGATTGGCATCCCATAATGCGGTGACGACGCCCATCACGATGACAATGCCGATTGCCCCCTGCAACCTGAGGCCATCCCAGGTGAATATGGGTTCCCGAATCCAATCCATCCATTCGTCCTGGATGATCAATTGGATCAGCTCTTGAAACAGCCCAATAAATGCCATCCAGATCAATCCAATTAAAATCGGGCGTCGCACCCTGCGAGGCAGAATAAAAAGCAATGCACCAGCCAGCCCGCACGCAGCACCCGCTGCGACCAAAGCCACGACTCCCTGCAGCAGGCTTAGCTCGAAAAGAAGCATCTTGGAAAGCGCGGGCGTCAGGGCAATAAACACGCCACGCAACTTAATCACGCTCATTAAGATCGGGAGCACCGCCAAAATCATGCCTGCGACTGCGCCAGCACCCGCACCTTGCAGCGCAATCAGTGCACCGCCTCGCGAAGTCGTCTTTGCAGCGACCTGCCAGCCGCCCCACATTGCGAAAACCAGGATTACTGCGTGCCCCAGTGTCACTATCTGGTCGATGATCCAACGCTCATGGAACATATTGAGTATGCCGACCATGGCTGAAAATATCGCGACGCCGCCAAAGGTCAAGCCAGCAATCAGCACACGACTGAGCGGTGTTCGCTGCCGTTCTTTCTGCTGATAACTGGAAGCAATTACATCAAATGCCATGGTCTTTAGATCCTCGACCTACGCGCGCTTAGTGGCCAGCCGCTCGCCCAGAATTCCCTGAGGACGAAAGATCAGGACCATCACCAGCATAGTGAACGCGATCAGATCACGCAGCTGGTACGGCGCTTTAATACCTACCCCGTCCAGGAACAGAGCTGGGCCAATTGATTCGACCACGCCAAGAAAGAAGCCCCCGAGAACCGCACCAGGGACATTACCGATGCCGCCCAGCACCGCCGCACTGAAAGCCTTGATGCCGGGCAGAAACCCCATGAAGTAATAAATCTGGTTATAAACCATGCAATACAACACACCGCCAATGCCTGCCATGACACCTGCCAGAACAAAGGTGAAGACGATGACCTTATTAACGTCAACTCCCATCATCGCTGCCGCGTCGCGATCCTCCGACACGGCACGCATCGCGGTTCCCATCCTGGTTCGTTGGACAACAAGGTACAACAAGAACATTGCTACCAAAGCCGTAACGATCACAAAGGGCTGCACATACGGTATGGAAAACAACGGCTCCGATGCTTCTGAGGAGATGGATACGTCAAACTTGCCGTCAAGCCATGTTGGGTCGGGATAGGCTCTGACACCAGAGCCATACATGCCACGAAAAGAGTGCTGCAGAAAGAACGATGCACCAATCGCACAGATCAACGGTGCCAGGGTGACAATGTGGCGAAATGGCCGATAGCAGATTCGCTCCACCACCAGCGCAACCGCACAACACACGAACGCTGCCAACCCAATCAGTGCGAGCATCGACAACACCGGATGTTCGTTGAGAAAACCGATTTTGTGCAGCCAATCGGCCAGGAAGAATGACGTAAAAGCGCCGGTCATCGTAACATCGCCGTGAGCGAAGTTGATCAGACGCAAAATACCGTAAACCATCGTATAACCTAGGGCAATCAGCGCGTATACGCCGCCGATCGTAAGCCCGAACATGACCATGTCGAACCATTGCTCGCCGCTGTAGCGACCGAAACCAAAAGTACCTTTGGTGCCGGCGACGACGACGAAAATAATCAGAATACGCAATCCCCACAACACCACGTCGACCATGGTGACGCGCGATATTCTTTGATTTCCACCGTTGGCATATACGAAAAGTGCAGCGCCGACAATGCCAGCAAATGCTGCTGTCGATGCCCAAAGTCCAGCAGGCACGTTGATCCCGATTTCGCTATATAAATCGATCCCAACTGCACTTAAACCGAGGTCCAGACAAGCCCACGCAATCATTAGTCCAGCAATGACTTTCGTCACAGTACCCTTCACTGGAGCTGCGTCGGCCACTGAATCTTTCCTTGTATCTTAAAAGCAAAACCACACCGGGGACGGGTGCATTAACCCCATCCCCGGCGCAGTTGAGTGTAAGAGTAATTGCTTTTCGCGTTTAAGCGAAAGCGCAAACTCGCAACATTATTTATTTTGGATAAATGCGTTCAGGATTAACACCCATTTGATAGGTGCTCTCGTCCGCGTTCACCCACTTATAAACCGCAAAGTTGAAACCGGCACAATCGCCATGCTGATTACAGCTGATGGGACCACTGGTTCCTGCATGGTCACGGGTTGCGAACAACGCATCGCGCAATGCCTTGCGGCCGATATAGGTATTACCCTTATCGTCTTTCTTGGCTACTTTCTCGATCGCCATTCCGACAATCGTGGCGGCATCATATGCATTGGCATGGAACGGCTGTGGCGGATTCTCGCCATACTTATCCTTATAGCGCTTCAAAAGAGCCGGATAACTTCCGCCCATTGTTGACGCATCCGCATCAACCGTGGTGAGTCGCGTACCAACCGCTGCCTGGCCGGCCGCCTGTAGAAAACCAACTGACAGGGCCACGTTGCCGGCGATGATATTGGTATTCTCCAAGCCCGAGATGTCTGGCGCTTGGCGTACGATCTGAGCCGCGGCCGCGGTAAAGACTGGGAAATAAATGACACACGGTTTGGCAGTCGCCACGCCTGTCAGCATCGGTCGCATGTCGACATCAGTCGGTGCTACCGCCTCTGCGGCAACCACTTTGCCGCCGAGTTTTTCGAACACTCCCTCACCAACGCGAACGAGTTGTTCGGCATAGGGGCTGCCGTCGTGCACGGTGGCCAGAGTTCTGCAACCAAGTTCGTTATAGAACCACTCAGCGTCTGCTTTGCCTTGTGCGAGGTCGTTGTATACCGTCCGCATATAGCCGTGATAGCCAGGTTTGCGATCAGCCGCGGTCAAAGCCGGTGCCGTCGTCGATGTCGCGACACTGACAATACCGGCTTTCCATAGTATCGGTGCACCCGGTGTTGCTGAACTCGAACAGTCCGGTCCGATGACCGCAACGATTTTACGGTCCGATGCAAGCTTGGTCGCTGCAGTTTGGCCACCTTCCGCGTTACATTGACCGTCTTCAGCCTTCAGCTTGATCGGGTGACCCAGGATCTTCCAGTCCCTGTCGTCAAAAGCAAGTTCAACGCCGCGCTTTTGATCAACGCCCAGCGATACGTCGGGCCCAGACAGGGTCCAATATCCACCGATAAAAATCGGTGCGCCCTTGCGGACCTTGACAACACCGATATCGTCTGTCACCGGACCTTTGGTCTCGGCCAGGACAGGTGATATGCCAACCGCCAGCGCGACGCCAACGGCAAGCCCTTTACAAAAATTGATTGTTCGCATGATGTGGCCTCCTTAGGAATTGGCCTCTAGTGATTTCAGAGACGGTTCGAGGTTATCCTATTATCCGATATTGGTCTACTACGAAGGCCCCTGACTGTGGCCATATTCAAGGCAGGCCAGCGGGGCTTTATGGAGCCGCTGCCCCCAGGCCCCGGCATCGCAGAAAACGCAGCACCGCGCATCTGCCGTCACCTTTTTAGCGTATTCAGGCACTTTTCCAGCAAATAAAACTGCCCCCCCTCGCCGGTACGACGAGAACAGGCGAACCCATGGCGTCGATAAAAGCGTAAGGTTTCGGGACTCACGTTGATCGCGGTCCTCGCCACGTAAGAGTCATAACCCAGCGCGGAGAGATAGCGTTCGCAACGCTCGATCAGCGCACTGGCAAAGCCAGCGCCACGGCGCTCAACAGCGGTGAAGATGAAGATCAATTCAGGCGCTTGTGAGTAACCAGTCGCTCCGCACTCACCGCTGCCAAGAATCGCCTGCCCAGCAGCGCGCAGACGAGGGTTAAACCAGCCCCCCAACAGAAACAGCACCAGCGGGGTCCGCCGACAAAGGCGTCGTCCAAGCGATGCGGCTGCCACGCTCAGCACGCAGGCAGACTGGATTTCATTGCTCTCTCGATGCACAAACACCAATTCGTTCGACGAACGCTGCACGTAGCGATAAAAAGACGCGGTATAACCGAACCCCAACTGTGTCATTGCCGATGCTGGAATACATGCCAGGTGCAATCGTGCCAGCCGCCGGCAGTCCTGCCGGTGCAGTACATCGGGACCGCTTTGGTCCAACGCAACGCAGCTATCGGCTTCACTCACCACTATCGGCACACACACTGGTGACACAATGTCGCTTCCGACCAATCCTTGCTCAAGCGGCCTGCCACACCGTATGCCCCGCTTGTTCGTATCAACTTTGCATCAGTTGACCGAATCCGTTCACTGGATTGGTATAGCCCGATACCCGCAGCGATTGCCAAAAAAGGCATTGAATCGCACTCAATACAGGCTTACCAAGTTCTTTTTCCAAAGCGTCGATGGTCTCGACGGCTCTAATGGCGGTACACGATATAAAGAGCGCATCGGCATCGGGGTGCAGCACTTCCAATGCAGCATCATATATGGCACTGGGCGGCAACCGCGCCATATCGGCATCCGAATCCATGCAAAAACTGCCGATGTTGAGGACGTTAATACCGTTGTTCTCGAGATAGTGACGCATTGCCTGATTGACTGAATCCACATACGGTGTCATCAGAGAAATCTTACTGATACCCAGCGTTTCAAAACCAGCCAGTGCGGCGGTAATCGGTGTAACCACTGCCACATCCGGACAACCGGCATGAATCTGCTTCGTTACCTCCTCATAACCGATAGCAACGGTCCCGGAAGTGCAGCTGAAAGCGATGGTGTCGAGTGAAACATGCGGCAGTAATTGAGCAGCCGCGTTGGCGAGCTGTGGTCCCATTGCGCGAAGATTCTCAACCGTAACCGGATTTTTGGGTGCCACCCGCGAGGTATAAAACATGATCTCATCCGGATCGGGGAGCATGTTGTGAAAATCTCGCTCGGTTGCTTCATCTGTAGTAAGCGCAATTAGACCAATGCGCCGGCGGCAAGCGCCCGCGTCCATCTCAAAGTCGACTGCAACGCGCTGCGTCGGCATATCCATCATTTCAGCGTCAATAGTCATGTTCATTGTCCCTCTTTTGCAAACTCTTCGGTGCCGGCTGGTTCGATACAATGCATGTTCGGCCCCAGCGGTGCTATCGTCACTATTCATGGTTCGAGGCCGGCAGTCAATGTTATGAAGCCAGAGTATGTCGAACAATCACCGAACCCCGGCATGAATCGTTGCGTGCAGTTTCGGTTAGCCCAAAACAACTATTCGGAACCTTAAACCTATGTACGACACAATAATTGTAGGCGCCGGGATTGCCGGTTTGGCCGCCGCCTATCGCCTGATCGATCGGCACATCCTGGTGCTCGAGTCCGAAGGCATCCCTGGTGGGCGCACCGAGTCACGGCAACTCGGCGACTATATGTATAACGTCGGCGCGCAAGTCATTATGGGCAATACCTGTCCCATCGCACGTCTGGCAGATGAACTGGGTGTCAATAGAAAACTGATCGCTAAATCAAAAGTACCGATCTATTTCAATAAGCGCCTGTACAGCGCAAAGACACAACCCGGTTTACTCTTCAAGTTACCAATCAGCGTTGCTGACAAAATACGCTTTGCGACGATCGCACTAAAGATGCGCCGCCGCTTCGGCGGTCTTCTTGGCCAGGAATTCAATCCCTCCGATCAGCGCGTAAAACAGCTGGACGCCTGCACCGCTGAAATGTTTCTCGGCTCTCTGTCTGTCGATTTACAGAATTTATGGAACACGATTTCGACCATCGCGGACGGTGAAACCATTGATGTCACGACGCCATATCATCCAATCATGATCATGCTGCACTTCCTTGAGGAAGAGTACGCCGTCGAAGGTGGCACCCACCAACTGACGCTTGAATTAGCACGCAGACTCGATGATCGAATCACACTCAACGCCAACGTCAACTCAGTGACGCAGTCACAAGACCACGTTGAAGTCACTGTGGCTGGCCCGCAGGGCCCGATCGTACACAAGGCCAAACACTGTATCCTCGCAACACCTGGGCCGGTAGTGCGCGCGATCGTACGCGATCTACCGGCATGGAAGGCAGACGTCCTGGACCAAATCGAGTACGCCTCACAAACCTCAGCTGCCGTTTTGCTCTCAAAGCCTTCACGACACTACCTTCCAGAGGGTGTTTGGCGAGTGCCGATTTCCGCACACAGTGCTTGTGCAGTGACCGACCCCACCTTCCATTACCCGCAGGCACATCGCCAGGATAGCGGCCAGGGCATGCTACGCATCTATACAGGAGATCTTGAATCCAGACGCCTTCAGTCCCTGAGCCGAGAACAGGCAATAGCAGAGGTCACTGCAGACCTTGACGACCTGTTTCCTGGTGTCCAAGAGGATGTCATCGACGCCGACATACGCCACTGGCCACTCGCTAATGCAAAATGGCGGCCAGGACACACCGCGCTTTATCCGTCACTGCAGGCACCGACCGACCGTCTGCATTATTGTGGTGACTACACCAGTGCGGGGTATATGAACGGCAGTTTGACCTCAGCTTACCGGGTCGTTGAAGAGATCAACAATGTGCTCTAAATGCACTCAAGTGGCTAGTCGGTCGAGAAGCTGTCAAACATAGAGTGATCATCAGATGTGGGGTAACATTCCTGCACGCTGATTTTATAAAGAGCCCGCACGTTCTTAACCAATTATGAAATCTAAATCCTCATCACTGATCAGCCCCGAAATGCGGCAGCGTTTTCAGGAGGATGGGGCAGTGAAAATTTCGGCAGCCTTTGACCAATCCTGGCTGGACCTACTGGCCGAAGGCATCGACAAAGACATCGATTCGCCCGGACCGTTGCACACCCTCCAGCAGAGCGGCACGGAGCCAGGCTATTTCTTGACTGATTTTTGCATGGCGCAGCGCCTCGCAGAGTTTCGCCGATTCGTAACGGACTCACCAGCCGCTGAAATTGCCGCCACAATCATGGAGTCGCAGCGTATCAACTTTTTCTATGATGCAATCTGGGTCAAGGGGCCAGCGACGCCCAAACGCAGCCGCTGGCACCAGGACCAGCCCTACTATCCCATCGACGGCAAGCAATTCTGCGTTATCTGGCTGGCACTCGAAGCACTGCAAAAAGACGTTTGCCTCGAGCTACTGAAAGGCTCGCATCGTTGGGGAACGTGGTACGAACCAGAACTCACACGCCACGGCCAGAATCTTTATCGCCCTGGTGAGAGTCCTTTCACACGCCTCCCCGACATCGAATCCGAGCGTCAGGACTATGACATCCTGAGTTGGGATATGGCACCGGGGGACTGTATTGTGTTCCACGCCCTGACGGTTCACGGCGCCCCGGGCAACCGCTATCAGGATCGCTGGCGTCGCGCGGTCTCGACCTTCTGGATGGGAGACGATACCGTCTTTGCCGAGCGCCCTGGCCCTGTACGCCCCTCGTTCCACGGTCACGGCCTGAATTTCGGTGACCCCATGAATTCGCCCTACTTCCCCCAGATCTGGCCGCCGCAGTCCTGCACCGACGCCTCTCAATCGAGGCGCTTTTCGGACCCTGACTTTCACATCACGATCTAGCGCCGGCCAGCGCCTCATCTAGCGCTCCCGTGGCGCCTCAATGGCCTTCGTTTGCACTCTGATGGCGTGCCAATGCCGCCCAATCAATATCTATGCCAAGGCCCGGCGAATCCGGAAGATGGGCTCTGCTATCGCTGATACGAATACCGCCATTGACGAACGGTTCGTCTCCCCAGCTGAGGAAGGACTCATGCCCTTCACAGTCAACCGGGTAATGCGTCCTGCAGGTAGCGGCGATATGGCAAACCGCCGTATCACCGACGCGCGTATATGGATTGGTGTCTACGCTGACTCCAATACCCGCTGATTCACAGATCGACACCACTTTCAGAGCCTCGAAGAATCCGCCCAGCCGGTTCAACTTGAGTACGATGCGGTCGCACGCCTGCATCCTGGCGATCTGCATCATTGCCCGAGCGGACCACACCGACTCATCAAGAATGACCGGTACCGATGCGTGCGCCCGTATGTGAGCCGCCCCATCCAGATCCGCATAGGGTAACGGTTGTTCGATCGACACATTGTCGAATTCAGCGTAAGCCCTGAGCAAACTGAGCGTCCATTGCGCGCTTTCCCAGCCCTGGTTAGCGTCCGCATCGATGTAAACATCGCGCGGAGTCACCTCCAACGCAGCATCCAGCTTAGCCAATTCTTTCAGCATGTTGGTCCTGCTCCATCCGCGACTGAGCACCTCGTCACCGACTTTAATCTTGAGGCCGGTGAATCCACGACCAACGAATTCTCGACAACCTTCCGCCATCGCCTCCGGCGTTTTGTGATAAAGATTGGTCAACAGCTCGAATTGCGTCCGGTAAGCACCGCCCAAAAGCGCGTAGACCGGCACCTCTCGCAGCTTACCGACCAAATCGTATAAAGCCATGTCGACACCGGAGCGCGCGCTACGTCCCCCTGGCATGCCGCCACCGTAACTCGCGCGCATCAAGTGGTGGCAGTGCGCAAAATTATCCGCCTCCTGGCCACGCAGGGCACTGTCGTACAACTGCAGGCACTCCGCGATCTGGCTTGCCGTCTCCCCCAAATACCACTGCTGGCTAGCGCTTTCACCGATACCATAGGTACCGTCCTCCGCCGTTACTTTAACGAGGAACGATGGCGGATCACTTGGCCATACAAATTCATCATCCAGCCAGGCCTCTTTAATCGCTTTGGGATAGAGACGAAATCCTTCAATCTGTGCAATTTTCATGGGGGACATTGTAGCGGGCTTTAATTCATCTGATCAAAATCACGATGCGCAACACAACAAGACTTGCCGACAGGCTCACTCACCTTGTAGGCTTTCGAGAATAAGCGGCGGCTTAAGTGGGCCCCAACGAACCATTTTTTCCATAAGTGAGCGGTTCTTATGATTGAAAGAATTCAACCCCAAGCTGTTCCGGAATCGGATGCGCCGTTCAGCCAGATTGTGATTGATGATCTGTATGCCTATCTTTCAGGCCTTGTAGCAGCAGATTTTCCAGAAGGCCTTGAGGTTCTCGGTGACGTTGGTGCGGAAACGTCGGCAATTCTGTCAGTGGTCTCCAAAAGTCTCGCAGAAATCGGCTTAGAGATGACCGATATCGTCCGGGCCGACGTACACTTGGCTGATCTGGCAGATTTCGACACGATGGACCATGCCTACCGCACATTCTTTCCCAACCAAAAGACACCCGCCCGCACGACGACGGAATCGCGTAATCTCTTCGGCGGGAGCCGTGTGGAGATTACCGTCACGGCCCGGCGAAAATGAACCATGCACTGAAAACAATCGAACGGATGTGTGATGCACGATAACGACAAAGCCGTGGCCGAGCGCGTCACCGATACCCATATACGCGCCTACCAGGCCGATGGTGCCATCAAAATACCGGATATGTTCGACGCGCGATGGCTCGATGTGCTGGCGGCAGGAATCCAACGCAATCTCGATAACCCTGGCTGGCAGTCGCGGCGCTATACGGAAGATCGCGGGCATCAATCGGGATTTTTCTTCGGTGATGCGGGGGTCTGGCAGCAGATACCTGAGTATCGCGACTTCTTGTTTTACTCACCGGCCGCCGAAGTGGCTGCCCGGTTAACCGGCGCTTCAAAGCTCAATCTATATTTTGACGGCGTGTTTGTGCGCGGCCCGAATACGCCATCAAGAACACCGTGGCACCAGGACGTCCCGTACTGGCCGATAGAAGGCGATCAGATGTGTTCCATCTGGGTGTCGCTCGATCATGTGCCGCGCGCCGACGCAGTCGAATTTGTCAGAGGCAGTCACCACTGGAACAAAGTATTCAAGCCCAAAAGCTTCTTTTCCGACAAACAGGATTACGAGTTTCGTGACGGTGGCCTGGAAATCATGCCGGACTGGAACGAGCGCAGGGACGAAACCGAATTAATCGGCTGGCCGATGGCCCCCGGGGATGCCTTGTGTTTCCACGGTTACGTCATTCACGGCTCTTCCGGCAATACCACCGATGACTGGCGACGCACGTTTCAGGCGCGCTATTCGGGTGACGACATGACCTATGTCCTCCGTGAGGGAGAAATGCATCCGACCTTTCCCGACTGCGACCTGAGCGATGGTGCACCAATCGGCGGCTCAACTTTTCCACTCGTCTGGACCCGCACACAAGGACTGCTGGGTGATGAGCAAAGCCACGAGAGCCGTAGAACCTGATAAGAAAAATTTCACACCAGCCAATTAACACTCCAAGCACACAACCAGCAGGCTCTGAAAAACGCGTGACCAGGAGTCAGGAGATCAAACGTGAAACCCAAATTCAGCCGTAGAGAGTTCAAGCAGAGAACTGAAAAAACACAGGCACGAATGGCCAAAGCCGGCATCGATGTAATTCTGGTGACCGATCCCGCGAACATGAATTATCTGACAGGCTATGACGGCTGGTCGTTCTATGTGCACCAGATGGTGGCGCTGTCGGTCGATGACCCCGAACCAGTCTGGATCGGTCGTCCGATGGACGCCAACGGAGCCCGGGTTACGACCTACCTGAAGGACGAAAACATATTTGACTACCCGGACCATTACGTTCAATCAGAACGCCATCATCCAATGGACCGTGTCTCCGAGGTGGTCAAATCGCGCGGCTGGCACCGCAAAAAAATCGCCGTCGAGATGGAGGCCTACTACTTCACAGCCGGTGCAATGGCCGCATTACGCAAAAATCTGCCGCGCACACAATTCAAAGATGCGCGGCATCTTGTCAATTGGGTGCGCGTCATAAAGTCTAAAAAAGAGCTTGAATACATGACAGAGGCAGCACGCATCATAGAACGAATGATGCGAGTGGCCATACAGAACGTGCGTCCCGGCACACGTCAGTGTGATGCGGCCGCGGAGATATGGCGCACCGGAGTAGCTGGAACCCGTCAGTACGGCGGTGATTATCCTAGCTTACCGCCGATGCTACCCACAGGCACTGGCCTTGCGGCCCCACACCTGACCTGGTCGGACGAAAAATTTAAGCGGGGTGAGGGAACCGCACTCGAACTTGCCGGCGTCCGGTACCGCTATCATTGCCCCATGGCACGGACTGTCTTCCTCGGCCAACCGCCCCACAAGATGCGCACTGCGGCCAAGGTCGTCCTTGAAGGGTTACAGGCAGCACTCGACGCCATGGTTCCAGGCAATACTGCGGAGCAGGTCGAAGCGGCCTGGCGCGCTGTCATCAGCCGCCACGGGATTACCAAAGAATCACGCATTGGCTATTCAACAGGACTCAATTATCCGCCCGACTGGGGAGAACAGACGATCAGCTTGCGTCCCGGCAACCGCACGCTACTACAGGAAAATATGACCTTGCATTGTGTGCCCGCAATTGCGATGGATGGATGGGCGATCGAAATCAGCGAATGTGTGCGCGTCACAAAAAGGGGCGGCAAACCGTTTTGCAACTTCCCGCGAAAACTATTCGTTAAGCGTTAGTCACAGCAATTGATCTGCGCGGCCAGCTGATGCCGTTGCCGTCAAGACACGACTGACATTCTATGGTTTGATGCGTTCAGGCAACGCGGTAGCGTGCGATTACGGCAGGGTCTGGATCTATGCCCAACCCCGGTCCCGTAGGAACCTGCAGTTTACCCGCCTCAGGCAGCGTTGCACCGGCATAGAGCTCCGCATCAAAATCACAATACAGGCGTTCGAAAATCGGCACGCCACGGTGGGCGGCACTCAAATGCAGCGTTGCCACCTGGCCGGGTCCAAAAATCGCACAGTGCGGTATGTACTCGACCCCTGCCACATCACACAGAGCAGCGATCTTAAGCAGCTCGCTCACTCCACCGGTCTTGGCGACGTCGGGCTGTGCTATGTCAATCGCACTTGCTTCGATCATGGCGACAAAGTCGTGCAAGCTGCCAGCATTTTCCCCAGCCGCAATACGATGCCGCCCGCTGGCACGCACTTGGGCCAAGCCTTTGTAGTTCTCCGGGGGCCACACCGGTTCTTCCAACCAAGTCAATCCCAGTGGTTCGAGCAGCCGGTCGTATTGCAGCGCCTCCTCCACCGACCAGGGACAATTGGTATCCAACATGATAGCAGCCTCTCCGGAGGCGGCCTCCACGGCCGCTTCAATTTCAGGCAACGTCACCTCATGCAACTTGATATGCCGATAGCCCCTATCGATCGCCTGACGGGTAATCCGGGCCACATCATCCACATTGCCATAACGAAGCAAACTTGCGTAGACATCGAGCTCTGCAACAAAAGGTCCGCCGAGAAGATTCACTAGCGGCTGCTCATTGACCTTCCCGAGGATATCCCACAATGCAATATCAACTGCAGAAATACCATACATAATCGGACCCACGCGTCCAAAATTATGCAAGCTGAATTCAAGATCAAACTTGATCTTACTGATCTGTGACGGGTCGCGGTCAATCACCATCGGCAATATACGAGCATCAATCATTGCCTTGAGCGCCAAGTCTTCGTTGCGTGAAAAAGCCTCTCCCCAGCCAACCACACCGTTATCGGTTTCGAGCCGGACAAGCAATACATCAAAGGCACATTTGGGATCACCGCCGAAACTCCATGGCGGAATGCCGTCCGCAGCAAACGGGATCGATAGAAGAATCGATTCTGCGTTGACGATCTTCACGGTGAAGGTCTCTCGTTATTTTTTACGGTAACGCGGTGCACCAAGCGTCGGCGGGGAAAATAGTCCGCCACTGCGTAATGCGTTGTCACCCGGTTGTCCCATACTGCAAGCGTGTCAGGCTGCCACTGATAACGAAGCTGGTATTCCGGTGTCCGCACGTGATCAAAAAGATCGACCAAAAGAGCATCGCTCTCTTTGGCAGGCAGGCCCTCGATTGCGCGGGTAAACGATTCGTTGACAAACAGCGCTTGCCGTCTGGTCTCAGGGATCGTGCGAACGACCGGATGAGACACCGGTGGGTGCTGTTGACGAGCCATTTCCATCTGCTGGTAACGTTCGCCCTCCCATAAATGACGTTTTGAAGGGCGCTCATACAGTTTCATATAGTCGTGTACCGCAGACAAATTTCTCAAACGCTGTTTAATTTGGTCGTTTAGCGCTTCGAATGCCGCATACATGTTCACCCAGATTGTATCGCCGCCGACTGCGGGTATGACCCGTGTAAGGAGAACCGATAGAAAGTCCGGCATCGGTGCAAATGAATAATCCGAGTGCCAATTGTTCACCGTCGGGGGCCGCTGCTCATCGTTTTCGAGAACCGATACGTACGCACTATCCGGGTGGACACGAAACATTGAGTCCGGCACCGGCGGCACATCGCCGAAGAAACGCGCAAATGTAACCTGCTGGGCAGGCGTGATGTCCTGCTCCGGGATAAAGATGACCAAATTCTCGAAAATAGCGCTGCGAATTTCACTCAGCGCTTCATCGGTCGCTCGACCAATATCGACACCACGAATCTCAGCACCAATGACAGGGCTGAGCGGCTTGACTTGAATCTCCCGATAGCACGACTGTTGCACAGCAATTACCCCTTATCAGCGAAAAGCCAAACCGAATGCGCTTAATGTGTGGCCTTTAATTATCAACTGTTCGAAGCCACTTGACTCGAATCGAGGCGTTCGATCCGGCAGAGATATGAGCGATGTGGTACCGAGCCGCTGATCGGATCACACACCTCGTCATCAATCAACAAATTGAAGTTCGTGCTGCCCGCGCCAGTGGCCGGCGTTTCCGCCAGACCCAATGCCTCGCAGCCCTGCCACCAACCGTGTTGTGCAAAAACAGTATCGTGTCGCAACGATGCTTTCAGTTGTGCTCGCGCCTGAATAGTGCCAGTCGGCGTCTTGATCGCCACCCAGTCTCCCTCCGCAATACCATGACGACTTGCGGTACTCGGATGAATTTCGACCAGCGGGTCGCGCTGCAAACGCCTGAGGGCGCTGAGATTGCGATGTTGACTATGACAATATCGGTGTGACTTTGCCGAACCAAGGATCAACGGATAGGTTTCCAGCAGGTCTTTTCGATTGACCGGTCCCATGGCAGGCTCGACAAACAACGGCAACGGACTTTGCCCGTGACGCTGAAACTCATGAGACCAAATTTCGATACGGCCGGTGGACGTGTTAAAGCCGCTTTGCTGATGAGGTGCAATTGGGGTTTTTATCTCTACTTGAATACCACCCGCTGCCTGCTTCAATTGATCCAAATCCACATTCGAAGGCGCCAGCATGTCACACCGCGCCGAATCTATATCACCGCCCCAGAACGAGTTTGCCAGACCCAGATGCTTTGCCAGTTCAAACACGATCCATGCATCATCGCGAGACTCCCCTCGCGATTCGACCGCGGCGTGGCGATACTGCAGCCATCCGTTAGCGGCATCATTGACCTCAAACCCGACCCGTAGCGCATCCCTTTCCCACGCCGTGTTGACTGGTAACACGACATCCGCGTAATTCGCCGTTGGCGTCATGAAAATATCCGCATGGACGTGGAACTCAAGCGCCTTAAGCGCCTCCGTGCCGCGTTCGACCCCGCCATGCGATATGAGCAGATTCTGCCCAAAACCGACCAGTGCACGAACCTGATATGGGTCACCATCGATGATCGCCCGATAGAGATCGCGCGAGGTGCACCAGCCGTCTTTCGGGGGTCCGAGTGGCCGCTCGCTTAGGCCTAGCGCCTTGGAACGCTGCGATTCAGTGACGAATTCAAGACCCGATATGTCATTAACGGGTACGCTGGCTGGTTGCAGGTTGCCACCGGGATTGCCAATACTGCCCAACAAACTGTAGAGAATAGAGATCGCACGGTCGGTCTGCGTCGCGTTGGTATGCTGCCCTACCCCCGACCAGGCGTAGTAACTGACCGGTCGTGACTCCCAAAGGAGTTGCGCCGTAGCACGAATCTGTTCCTGCGGGACGCCCGTCACTTCTGCTGTGCGATCGACTGTCCAGTCGCTGCATAGCGCCGTGTAGCAATCGAAGACAGGGCGACACATCGTCTTTCCCGCCAACGTGTCAATCGTCACGCTGCCCTGAAGCTGCCAATCCCTGCTCTCCTCGAGCGCCGGATTACGCGACAGCACCACTGGCTGATCTGCTGCTCTGTCCCAGCCCAGAAATCGTTCGTCCGAGCCCGATAAATGGAGGTCTGCTTCGGTCAGCAAACGACCTTCACTTTCGTGCACCAGCAGTGGGGCATTGGTCCAGTTGACCACAAAATCGTGGTCATACCAGCCCTCCGACAACATCACCGAAGCGAGACCGAGGGCCAAAGCGCCGTCGCTGCCTGGTCGCACTTGCAGCCACTGGTCTGCCTTGATCGCTGGGCCTGCTCGGCGCGGATCGACGACCACCATCGCCGCACCGCGTCGACGGGCATCGCTGACGCGCTGTGCCTGAGCCAGCCAGGAACTATTGGGATTGTGGCCCCACAACAGAATGCAACCCGCTCGTTCCAGGTCCGGAGTGCCAATACCCACCCCATAGGTGTATTCAGCAGCGTGGTCCTTGTGCCAATTACAGATCTCGGTGCCATAACAATTATTGGCACTGCCAAAGACACGCATCAGACGCTCCACCCATGGTAATGAATCAGAGATTGCTGTGCCGCTCGGGGTCGTAATAGCGAAGGCGACGCTCTCGGGACCACTCTCCTCGGCACATCGATTTAATTGCGTTGCAACCATATCGAGCGCCTCATTCCAACCGATGCGCTGCCAGCCAGGGTCGTTGTCGCCTTTGCGACGGGTTCGCCGCATCGGATACAACAAGCGATCATCACTGTAAACCTGTTGCGGTGCTGCTTGGCCTTTTGCACAAAGTGCGCGGCCCGTCGGATGAGAAGGATCCGGATCGATACGCAGCAAACGGCCGTCTTTAACGACCGAGAAACAACCACACCTTGAGCGGCATAATGCACACCAGCCCGCAACCCGTGTTTCGCCCTGAGCAAGCTCCCGCGCCATCATCATCACCTCACTGGTTCAAACTTCTCAACGAGTTTATTTCCATGCAAACAACGGTTGTTCGTAATGCGACACGCGTGTCCATCGCCCATAGAGCACAACCTCTCGGAACTGATAGAGAATAGCCGCTGTTGGAGAGAATACTTCGTCGTCGAGTGAGGCGAAAGGAATAGAAAGAACGGGCCGTTCGCTCTCCGGAATATGGTGCAAGCGCGGCACTTGCGGCTGAGTCAGGTCTTTTATCGGAACCGTAAAGACCGTCTCCACCTCCTCCGGATCGTGCACCGGTGTAACATCTCCATCCATCCACACTATCAAAGGGGTGACACAGAACCCCGAACGCGTCGGGAAATCATCCAGCCTGCCCACTATATCGTGACGCTCGGCCTTTAACCCTAATTCTTCCTCCAGTTCCCGCAGCGCCGCCCCTTCGGCGTCTTCACCTGCATCCAACCTGCCACCAGGCAACGCATACTGCCCGCGGTGACGCGATACAAGGCGGCCACGCCGAGTAAGAAAAAAACATGCCGCCCCGTTGTCATCACCTCTCGCAAGTACGATTGCGACCGCCGCTGGTCTCAGAGAAGGGTCATCGATTTTCTGCCAATTAAACTCAGTCAGACGCTGTTGGCACTTGCATCTAAGCGCGTCACAAAAAGAAAAGTTCATGCTCTGCTCAAAATCAAAATTCCTTACACAGTCGTAATGAATCAAACAACGCACTGTGTATGTTACGGCTGGCGACTGCATCGCCAACCCTGAACAACTGAAATCGACCATTGGCATTGTTCTTTAGCGATTGTTTTTTACCACTGAGCAATGCATCAAGATCAACTTCACCGAGATTGATCGATAGCGGCTTTAGTGCGAAATATAGTTCATCTGCCGGCAGCGAACCGTGATCAACGACCACCTGGTCAAAGCGGCGCGACAGATAGGAGTCGGTGTACTCGTTAAAGAGACGTGCAGACAGGCCGTCATCTTCGCGTGAGAGACCAATCAGGCGATGATTGAGGGTCACAGTCGCATCGTTCCCATATAGAGACCGCAGGTAAGCCGGGTGATTGGTACCGCCAATATCCGGTGCCACCATCATCTCTGGCGACACATATTCGAGACGGCTGCCGGATTCAGCGATAAATTCCGCGCACGACACGCCGGCGTGCTGCGCATTGTCGTCGTACATCAAAACGTTCTTCTTAAGGGATACCGAGCCTGAAAGAACGTCCCAGCTCGACAACGCCAGATCAGCGCCTTCGCTCAGAAAATCGATGTTCGGGATGCCCCCGGTTGCCACAACAACAACATCTGGCCGCAGACCAACCACCTCGTTCACTTGGACATAACGATTGAACTCAGCCGACACCCCCAATCGATCAACCTGGTCATACAACCAATCAGTAATACCGATGATCTCACGCCGCCTCGTTACCCGCGCCGCCAGATTAACCTGACCACCGGGACGGTCGGCGGCCTCGAGCAATGTGACCTCGTGACCGCGACTGGCGCACACCCGTGCCGCCTCCAAACCAGCAGGCCCCGCTCCAATTACTGCCACCCGCAATGGCGCATCTTTGCTGCGTGTAAAGACGTGTGGCATGGTTGCCTCGCGTCCGGTTGCCGGGTTGTGGATACATAAAGCCTCGCCCTCGCCATAGATACGATCAATACAGTAACCCGCACCGACACAAGGGCGCACCTGATCTTCCTCGCCACGTGCGATCTTCGCGACAATATGCGGATCAGCCAAATGAGCACGCGTCATACCCACCAGATCGAGTAATCCTTCACTAACCGCATGCCGCGCGGTCGCGACATCATTGATGCGTGCTGCATGCATTACCGGCACATCGAAGGCTCGCCTTATTTGGCCTGCGAATTCGAGGTGCGGGGCCGACGGGGCCCCCATATTCGGTATCACACCGGCGAGGCCAACGTTGGTATCAATATGTCCGCGGATGACGCTAATAAAATCAATCAGTCCGCTGTTGACCAGGATTTCGCCGATCTTCATACCCTCATCAAATGCCAAACCCCGGTCGATGACCTCATCAAACACCATGCGTATACCGACGATGTAGTCGCTCCCCACCAATCGCCGGATTTCCTCCAACACTTGCATACCAAACCGCATACGATTCTCAAGACTGCCGCCGTAGCGGTCTGTACGCCGATTAACCGCCGGAGACCAAAAGCTGTCGAGCAAATGACCGTATGCTTCGATCTCTATGCCATCCAGATCTCCTTCTCGGCAGCGTGCTGCCGCCGCGCCGTAACACTTCACGACGCGTCGAATATCCCAGTCCTCCATCGCCTTAGGAAACGCACGATGCGCGGGTTCCCTTATCGGTGAGGGCGCAATTGCCGGCAGCCAATGCCCCGCATAGGAGGAGGTTCGACGACCCAGATGCGTGATTTGGCACATGGTGGCTGCGCCGTGGCGATGCACGCCCGCAGCAAGCTCTCGGAAATACGGAATGATCCGGTCATCACCAGCATATAGGTTGCCATAGGCAGGCGCTGCGTCAGGCGCCACCAGTGTGCCGCCGCCGAACATCGTCAGTGCAATGCCACCCTTGGCTTTTTCCTCGTGATAGAGCCGATAACGCGCCTTTGGCAACCCTTCTTCTGAATAGGCAGGCTCATGACTGGTGCTGATCACCCGATTCCTGAGCGTCAGGTGCTTTAGTTGAAACGGCTGTAATAGCGGGTCAGTGGAATGCATTAGACTGGAATTTGAACCATCGCCAATTATTGGTTAGTAATTTCACTTAATAATACTGATCGGGCAATGCGTCTTTGCATCGAGCGACGTAGTCACGCAGACCGTCATCGATGCCCGGGTCTATTTTTGGTGCCTCATATTGTTGCAGCAGTTGTTTCCAACGTCGGTTTGCACGCTGTGCCGATTCAAGCGATCCCGATTCTCGCCACTGTTCATAACTCTCAGAATCAGAGAGCTCGGCCTCAAAATATGCTGTCTCGTAGTTGGCCATAGTATGGGCAGAGCCCAGAAAATGCCCACCCGGTGCAACTTCTTCATAAGCAGTGCTTGCCAGAGCATTGTTGTCGGACGCCATACCGCTCAGCAATGTCTGTAGCGCACCCAGTCGGTCGTGGTCTAAAAGCAGTTTTTCATAGCCACTGACCAACCCCGACTCGAGCCATCCCGCCGCATGTAATACATAGTGGGCGCCCGCTAACGCCGTTGAATGCATGCTGTCAGCACTTTCATAAGCCGCCTGCGCATCACACACCTTCGACGCCGTCAACGACCCGCCGCATCGAAGCGGCAGATTGAGTCGGCGGGCAAGCTGGCCGATAACATAATTGGACATGACTGCCTCCGGCATGCCGAATGTCGGTGCACCTGATCGCAGCGACATTGAAGAGAGAAAGTTACCCAGCACCACGGGTGCCGCCGGTCGCACCAACTGACTCAAGGCAACACCCGCCATCCCTTCTGCCAGGGATTGAGCCAATGCACCGGCCGTAGTCACTGGCCCCATTGCACCGCCTAAGATAAACGGCGCAATGATAATGCCCTGATTCGCTCCGCAGTAAATGCGAATAGCGTCACTTGCCACCTTGTCGAACATCAATGGTGAATTGACGTTGATGTTGCCAAGAATTACACAACGCGATTCAAGTGTTTCAGCGCCAAATACGATGCGTGCCATCTCAAGTGAATCCTCGCAGCGCGAATGTTCGGTAATCGAACCCAGCAACGGTTTGTCGGAATAGCGAAAATGGGCATACACCATATCAAGGTGTCGTTTATTAACAGGGACATCGACCGGCTCACAGGTCACTCCGCCGGAGTGGTGCAACCATGGCAGACAATAAGTCAGCTTAACGAGGTTTTGGAAATCCTCGATCGTTCCGTACCGTCGACCTTTATCTAGGCAGCGAACAAATGGTGCACCATATACAGGGGCAAAAATTGTTCGCTTTCCACCGAAACGCACCGTCCGCTGCGGGTTGCGGGCGTGCTGATCAAATTCCGCCGGCGCCAGGGCGCACAACTGGCGTGCCAGCTGCACTGGGATACGAACACGTTCTCCCGTAACATCGGCACCGGCTTCCTTCCATAACGACAACGCAATCGGGTCACCGCGAAAGTCAATCCCCGGCGACTCCAACAAACGCTCAGCCTGCTGTTCGATGCGCACCAAGGTCTCCTCATCTGCAAAGTCGAAATAAGGGATATTGCGCAACACGAATGGCCCAGTAGCGCGGGCTACCGGTCTGCGCTGGCGACGCTGGCGACGCGGTCTAGGCATACTGTACCTGTGCGTCTTTTCTCTGCCACACCATGGTCTGAAAAGCCCCCCGGGCATTCACTTTGAAGTAATGCTAACCACACCCGCCCGGCTTAAATCACCAATCTCAGCCGAGCGATAACCGACCTCCCCAAGGATCTCCAGCGTGTGTTCCCCCAGCGCCGGGGCTGGCCGCGGAAGCGACGCAGGCGTCTTTTCAAAACGCGCCGCCGGGCGTGCTTGGCGCAATCGCCCAAGGCCGGGCTGATCGATCTCATGGACCAAGCCATTTGCCGCAATCTGCGGATCAGCCAGCATCTGTACACGAGTCAGCACTGGCGCACACGGCACATCCGCTGCTTCGAGTACAGCAATCAGTTCTTCAGTAGTGCGTCCGTGTATTTCCTTTTCAACAAGATCAAGGCGCAACTGACGGTTGGCAGAACGTGCTGCGGGGGTCGCAAATAACGGGTCCTCGATCCACTCAGGTCGTCCAATCGCCTCACATAGTGCTCGCCATTCTCTATCAGAAACCGCCCCGAACGTGACGTAGCCGTCTTTCGTTGCAAACACCATGTCATGAGCAGAAGCCGTCGATCTGTCGGCAGATTGCTCGAGCATTGAGAATCCCGCCATGGCTTCGGGCCAAACATAAGAAACCATCGTGTCAAGCATCGACAAGCGAACGTGCTGGCCGTTACCGCTTCTTTCACGTGCAAAGAGTGCCGCGACAATCGCCTGGGCTGCATAAATGGCAGTGGTTTTGTCTGCAATTAGGGTGCGCACCATGCGAGGGCGACCAGACTTCGGGTCTGACTGTATGTCGGCCAGGCCACCGAGTGCCTGGATGACCGGGTCGTATACCCTTTTCGCCGCGTACGGCCCACGCTCTCCAACACCACTGATCGACGCGTATACCAGACGCGAATGCCGTGCCAGCACGGCCTCGGATCCGATCCCCAGACGCTCGACCACGCCCGGGCGAAAATTCTGAAGCAACACGTCAGACGCCATAACCAGACGCCACAAGATATCAACGGCGCCGGCCTGTTTAAGATCAAGGCTGATTGACCGCTTGCCACGGTTGCACGATACAAAGGTTGGGTTCATACCGGCTTGTTCTCCGCCGGCACGCATAAAATCACCCGTCGGCGCCTCGACTTTAATGACCTCAGCGCCCTGATCTGCGAGGATCACAGCCGCCAGCGGACCCGAAACCGCTGTCGTCAGATCAACTACCCGGATCCCCGATAACGGCCCCTTCACAGTCATGTTCATCGACGCGATCGATTTGCCGCCATTGCCGCAATGTAGGCCGGGCGCTGGGCCATCTCTTCCATATAGCGTATGAAAGGCTCGGGAATAAACAAATCATAACGCTCTCTGGCACCAAGACAACTCATCATCAGAATGTCAATTCCGCTGAACCGCTGGCCAAGCAGATAGGGTCCATCGTCTGTCAGTCGGCCGGTAGCGGCTTCGATCATCCGAGCGAAGTAGCCACGCGCGGCCTTATTGGCGTTTGGCGCGTCGCCATATATTTCTTGCAAGCCTTCGTGCCGACGAAGAACGTAGATACTGGTCGCATCGAGCTCCATTAAGATAAAAGACATCCACTCAAAATAGCGCGCTCGCTCGAAAGTATCGCGCGGAACCAAAGGCGCTGAAGTGGGCGAATAACACTCGGCAAGGTACGTTACGATGGCCGCACTTTCGCTGATCACAAAGTCCCCGTCCTGCAGCACGGGGACTTTTCCGTGCGGGCTAACCACCCGGAAGTCGGCATCATCCATTGCCGTTGTACGTGCTTCCGTCGGCTCACTGTGGTACTCCAGCCCCAACTCCGCCAATGCCCAATGTGCGCGCAACGTGCGCAATGAGCCAATGCCCCACAACACCCTGTCTTTTACTCCGGCCATCGAGATGCCTCCCGCACCAGTTACTTGGCCCGGCATCGGTGATCACCCACGACCGGACCCAGCTACCGTTCACCATTTATCATCGCATTGAGCGCTATATTGTGCCCACAAAACCGGGCCGCCGCGCCGCCCAATACCGTATTCCTGATCGCCGCTGTGGCGAAGGACCAGGAAAGTATGAAAATAAAACGAATCGAACACATTGCAGTTGCGGTCGAAAAACTATCTGCCATGCACGATCTGCTAGAAAACAAACTTGGCCTGAAACTTGCCTACGAAGAAGAACTACCCCAATACAATACTCGAATCGCCATGTATCCCGTCGGCGAGACTTATCTGGAGATTCTTGAGTCGGATGCTGCCGGGACGGAAGTGTCTAACTGGATCGCCGAACACGGAGAGAGTCTTTTTCATATCTGCCTGGAGGTTGACGACATTGATAGTGCCTTGGACGAGCTGCGGACCAAAGGAGTGCAATTGATCGATAAAATACCGCGCGCCGGCCACGCAGACTCGCGCATTGCCTTTCTCGATCCGCAATCGACAAACAACATCCTGATCGAACTCGCTGAATTCCCGTCAGCAACGGGGGAATCGGGAGACAAAGATACCGCGACACCGGCAAAGCACGCACACTAGAGTGCAGCACGAATGCAACCCATACCGCTTTCAGAAAATCTCGCCGAGAGAGCCCTGTCAATAGGCAGCTGCGACCTGACCGTGCCGATGATCGAGGCGGCAAAAGTCGCCATATCAGACACCATCGGTGTCACCCTTCTCGGTGCCACCAGCGACACCGCACTAATTGCACGAGGCACCGTTTCAACAACATCGGACGATACAGGCGCCAGCATACTCGCTACCCATTATCGGGCCAACCCGATTGATACAGCGTTCGCAAATGGCGTTGCGGGGCACGCGCTGGACTACGACGACTTCACTGAGATTCTCGGTGGACACCCTTCTGTACCTCTATTACCCGCCATTATGGCGACCGCAGAAGTTGAACAGTCGTCTGGCCTGGACCTGATACTCGCCTACGTGGTTGGTGTTGAAATCGAGACACGCATAGCACGCGGTGTGCACTTCCATCACTATGAAAAAGGCTGGCATCCAACCTCCACCCTTGGCATATTCGGTGCCACCGCCGGTTGTGCCCGATTAATGCACTTGGACGCACCTACAACCGCACAGGCAATTGCTATTGCGGCGTCTAACGCCAGCGGTATCAAAGCCAACTTCGGGACCATGACCAAGCCCCTTCATATCGGACAGTGCGCACGCAACGGGGTTCTAGCCGCGACGCTGGCCGCGCGCGGCTTCACTGCCAACCCGCGGGCATTCGAGGCGCCACAGGGATTTCTCAACGTGTATAACGGACCTGGCAACTACTCTATTGCCGCCATGCTTGACAGGTGGTTTGCACCGGCGCTGGTGGAAGAGCCCGGCATCAGTTTGAAACAATTTCCCTGTTGCGGCAGCATCCACCCAGCGATCAGTGCGGCGCTTCAATTGCATCATCGTCATGACCTTCACGCCACACAAATCCAGGATATCGAGATCCTCACCCACCCCCGGCGACTTCCGCACACCAATAATCCCGATCCACACACTGCTCTTGAAAGTAAATTCAGTATCCAGTATTGCGTTGCGCGTGCACTGATAGACGGAGCGGTCACTCTCGCACACTTTGAAAACTCGGCGTGGCGTGCGAAAACGATCATACGGCTACTTGATCTGACACGTGTCGGCGTGCATCCTGCCATGGCGCCTCGCGAGAGTGCCACGTTTGGTGCGGAAGTGGTCGTTCGCCTTGATTCGGGCGAGCGTCTCCAGGCGCGAGTGGACAACGAACCGGGGCGCGGACCAGCCAATCCCATGAGCGAATCCGAACGCTATGCCAAGTTCCAAGACTGTGCCAGTCGTGCACTGCCAACGAAGCAAATATCGCCTCTGTTCAATGCCATAGAGACCCTTGAACGCGCCCAACCAATCAACAAAGTCATCCAACTCGCGCGCCACCTCTAACTATCTGATACCTGCTCAACTGACATGGTTATTGACATGGTAAACACGATCATCCACGCTGGATTGGCCTGCACGGATGCTCACCACTACCCGCTAACGTATTGGCCGTGCTCTCCGACGCATACTTTGAGCACCCAGTGCCGCTCGGCAGAACAGCCGAGGCGAATACTTGCGCATCATTTAACTGACTACCTGGAAACGCATCAATGGCATGGTGAGTAAAACATTATGACTAAGGCCACAGACATTCGCTGTGATGGCGACCTCAAACTTTATCAGGCGTTACTCTCCCATGCCGATGTAAAACGCATGCGTAATCGGATTGAGCGAGAAGAACAAAAACGTGAAGGGCCTGCCACACGCCGCCAGTTACTCGCGACATCTGTCCGCCTCAGTCGCACAATGGCTGGGTCGTTACACAAAATGGCTGATCAGTGTATCGAGCGACTCGACATCGATACCTCTCTGGAACTGTACGCCTATGCCAGTCCGCAATCGAACGCGGCCTGTTTCAAGCCCGAAGATGGACGCGTTTTTATCATGTTTTCATCCCATCTGCTCGAATGCTTTGACCCTACAGAACTACTTTTCGTGATGGGACATGAACTAGGCCACCATGTTTATCAACATCACGACATCCCGATCGGCTACCTCTTGCGAGGCAAACGCCCTCCCGCGTCTGATCTTGCATTAGACCTTTTTGCGTGGTCTCGTTATGCAGAAATCTCCGCAGATCGCGCGGGTGCGTATTGTGCCGAGGATCTGCACAGCGTCGCACACGCGCTCTTCAAACTGGCGTCGGGAATCACCCGCCAGGATGTCGTTAAGTTTGACCTTGAGGCATTCCTCGAGCAGGTCGACGACATGCTCGCATTTGATGAAGCCCCCGGCCACAGTGCCCCCATGCAGGACTGGTTTTCAACCCATCCCTTCAGCCCGCTGCGTGTCAATGCGCTTAAGTATTTCGATGAATCATCACTGATGCGTCCACAAGGATTCGATAAAGCACAACTTGAGAACCGCGTGCAACAACTCATGCGCCTGATGGAACCAGGTTACATGGAGGGTAAAACGCCATCGACACGCGCTATGCGAGACCTCTTCATTGCCGCTGCCGTCGTCATCGCTGCGGCTGAGCGCGGCGTCAGTGCAAAAGAACACAAAGTACTCCAAGAATTTGTCGGTAAACACCTGGTCCTGGAAAGGCTGGACATCGAGCAGTTGCAATCACTGTTGCCGCAACGTATCGCCGAAGTCAAAACAAATACCCAGATCGCTCAACGTATGCAAGTTGTCCGGGATCTTTGTCTTGTGGCAAGTGCTGAACAACCTGTCGCCAAACGTGAACTGGAATTGGTAGAAAAAGTAGCCGAAGACCTCGGCGTTTCTTTGGACTTTGTCCGACAATCTCTCGATCTGCCCGCCGAGCTCGATTAATCAGATGGGCAGCAAGGTCAATTTTTTGTACAAATACGGCAGTGGATTGGTTAAATGAACAATTGAATATCGGCTTGTGCCGCAAACTCAAGGAATGTCGCTGCCCCACCGACATCAACACCCTCGATAAAATCACTCTGGCTGAACCCAAAGACGTCCATCGTCATCTGACAGCCGATAAGTTTGACCCCGGACTCAATACAGCCGTCACGGAGTTCCTCGATGGTGGCTACGCCTTTTTCCTGAAAGGTCTTTTTCATCAAAGCCGTGGCAACGGTCTCGAATCCAGGCAGATTGCCCATCAGCAAGTTCGGCACGGGCCATTCAATGTCTTGAAAGCCTTGTGGTCCAAATGGCATTTTCATCGGCATCGCCGGGTTGGTCTGAGGTGCGACCTTCGCCGTGATTTTCTTTTTCAGAAGCGTCAAACCGTAGAAGGTAAAAAAAACACCAACTTCCATGTCCATTGCTGCAGCAGTAGAGGCCAATATAAAAGGTGGATATGCCCAGTCCAATGTGCCCTTGGATGCTATAAGTGCCATGCGCTTCGTTTGACCATCATTCATCACTTTGCCCTCTGCAAATAGGCGTCTTTGTCTTGACGCTACAAATCAACAACGACCGATGTCTAACACCATAGCACCGGCGTGGGGTCCGGGTCAGTACCCACATCACTAGCAAGTTTTTCACCTGGCGCACCCGAATCAAAACGCCGGCCCCAGCCCTTGGATCATTTACCCGCTGGTAGCATTGCAATACCATCTGGTGTTTGCCGTGCATAACGAAAGGAGCGTACAACAATGGGCCGTGTTCAAGACAAAATTGCCCTGGTGACCGGTGGCGGCACTGGTATCGGCTGCGCCATCGCGCAGCGTTTAAGCGACGAAGGCGCACAAGTCATCATCACGGACCGCAATACACAGACAGGTGAAGCAGTCGCTTCCGCATACGACTCGATTGAATTTCTAGAACAGGACGTGCGCGACCAAACTCGATGGCAGGAAGTAATAAGCCATGTGACCGATCGGCACGGACGACTGGACATTCTGGTCAACAATGCGGGTATTCTTGCAACCGAACCGAGTCAGGGCGTCGAGGACACCACACTCGCGCAGTGGCGGCAAGTGCAAGAAATCAACAGCGAGGGCGTTTTTCACGGCTGCCAGCACGGTATTGCGGCAATGAAAGCGAACGGTGGCGCGATCGTGAATCTATCGTCGATCGCAGGGCTTGTCGCGACTCCCCATATATTCGCATACGGCGCGTCAAAGGCCGCGGTGCGGCAGCTCACGAAGTCCGTCGCAGTGCACTGCGGACGCATGGGCTACCGGATTCGGTGTAATTCCGTACATCCCGGCGTTATCCAGACGGACATGGGGGACCAGGTGATGTCCCTTGGAGGTGCTGACACCGCTACCCAATGGGCACAGCGGACGGCGCGCATCCCACTCGGCGAAGCGGGCTCGGTCGAGGATGTGGCCAATTGTGTTCTTTTTCTGGCCTCACAAGAGGCACGCCATATAACCGGTGCCGAACTGGTTGTCGACGGCGGCATGACGATCGCCTTGTAAAATAAGGAGTGCTACAAAACGTGAAATTACTCCCATCGCCAAAAGGCCATCGGCGGCGAACTGCCGGCGTATCATAGCGATGGCTGCACGGGGCCGGGCGAAACGTTCAAACTCCTTTCGAAGCGCCCATATTTTCACAATTGGCGGTGGCCGCGCCCGCATTCCAACGGATTAACCCTATGATCGGACAAGATTACGAAACCATCCGTGTAGAGCACCCTGAACCAGGCCTCGCGTTGATCACGCTCAATCGGCCTGCGGTAAGAAATGCACTGAATACTAAAATGGGCGAGGAATTACGGGATATCTTTGTTCCTTTACGCTTTACGCCCGGCGACACGCGATGCATCGTGATCACTGGCCAAGGCGACAAGGCGTTTTGTTCCGGCGGTGACCTCAAGGAGCGCCACGGGATGAGCGATGATCAGTGGCACGCGCAACACGCCATCTTTGAAGAGGCCTATTACGCAGTGATGGAATGTCCCGTTCCGGTGATTGCCGCAGTCAACGGTTACGCCTATGCAGGCGGATGCGAGCTTGCCTTGATGTGCGACTTTATATATGCCTCCACCAATGCTCGTTTTGCATTGACCGAAGTTTCCATCGGCATCATGCCCGGCGCGGGGGGCACTCAAAATCTACCACGCGCCATCGGCGAAAGACGGACAAAGGAACTGATTCTTGCTGCGCAACCCTGGGATGCAGCACAAGCTCTCGAATGGGGACTGGTCAACCATGTCTGTGAACCCGGCGTACTGCTCGAGACCACCTTTCAAACGGCCCAGAGAATTTGTCAAAACGCACCCATCGCTGTGCGGCAGGCGAAAAAATCCATTCATCACGGATTACAGGTCGACAACATGACTGGACTCATATACGAAGTGCAGTGTTACGAACGAATGATTTCAACTGAAGATCGCCGGGAAGGCATCGCAGCCTTCAATGAGAAACGAAAACCGCAATTCAAAGGTCGTTGATGCAGTGAGGTGGCACCTCAGGAATCTCTTTTTCGCTCATGATCTGATGACTGAGCCTTCTCCGATTCGATCGAAAATGCCTTGCGCAGCGCTGAACAATTACCATTTGCGTAATTCTGCACACCTTTACTCAACGACCATGCCCGCATGAAGCCATGCGTGAGATTCTGCGCGTGCTCATGGGTGACAGAAACACCACAGTGGGCCAGTCTTTTTACATACTCAAACCCATCGTCACGTAATGGATCGTATTCAGCAGTGACCATGTAAACAGGCGCTACGCCTGTCAGATCTGGCTCGCACAACGGTACCGCGCGCGGATCGTTTGTGTATTTGTCCTGTGCAACATAATTTTTCCAAAAGTAAACCATCTCTCGCGACGAGAGAATTGGCGCATGTTCATTGTCAAAATAGGATCGCGTCGAATAATTATTTCCCAGTGCCGGGTAATTTAAGACCTGCAAACACAATCTTGGATAATTGGTTTGCCTGGCGCCCAAGGCACAAGCCGCAGCGAGATTTCCACCTGAACTTTCTCCTGCGACAGCGACCCGTTGCTCATCAACGTCCGACTGTGCGGCGCCATCGAATATCCAACGCAATACAGAAAAGCAATCTTCAAATGCCCCAGGAAACGGTGATTCTGGTGCAAGCCGGTAGTCCGGACTGACTACCACGGCACCAACTTCTCGGCAATAACCAATAGCGGTTGCTTCCGATTGCTCTGCACTACCGTACATCCAACCGCCCCCGTGTATGTAAAGAATCACGGGCAAGCGGCCGTCCAGGTCGCGTGGCCTATAGACCCTCACCGGGATCGTATGCGTGCCAGTCACCACGCTCGTCACAGAGCGCAGAACATCGGCCGGCACGCCAGTGGCTTCAACGCTGCGGTTGGTTGCCATTCGCTCGCGACGACTCGAAACATCCTCCTGATCAATCGATATCGTGCGCGCCGCGATCTGTTCCCGCAGATAGGGTGCATACGATGCATCAATCAACATCGGACGCATTGGTGGCAGGTCAAGGCATATCTTATCCTGCGCCACCGTACTGCTCCGCCTGCTCGATGCTGCTCGAATGAAGAGGATCAGGCCACCGCGCGCCGCGCCCTATCAATATCGCGCCTGGCACTGGCTTTTAACTCCCCGATGTCAATACTGATGTCCAACACATCACCGCTGTGCACTATGGCGCCGACCGCAATGTGATTGACACCGGTCTTTGCCACTTCAATAACCGTTGCTTCGGATATGCCTCCGGTTGCTACCGTATAGGCGCGACCTCCAACCA
This sequence comes from uncultured Acidiferrobacteraceae bacterium, assembly GCA_964484965.1. Classification (GTDB taxonomy): domain Bacteria; phylum Pseudomonadota; class Gammaproteobacteria; order Arenicellales; family UBA868; genus UBA11791. The sequence continues at coordinate 31,258 of CAZAHE010000017.1, forward strand.
ACTGCACGGCCTGCACCAACGTGTCGAGATCCATGTTGTCGAACATGAGACACTCACAGCCGCAAGCAAGCGCCTCCTCGACCTGCTCCAAGGTTTCGCATTCGATCTCTATTTTCAGGGTATGCTGAAGCTTGGGTCGCAATCGCTCAACGGCTTTGGTGATTCCTCCGACCATTTTGATGTGATTGTCTTTGATCAGAATGGCGTTATGCAGGCTGTACATATGGGACTTAGCCCCTCCGACTGCCACCGCATATTTCTGCAGATACCGGATAATCGGTATTCCTTTACGAGCATCGGTTATCCCAACACCATAAGGCTCGACCAGCTTGACGTAGTGATTGGCCCGCGTTGCGATACCCGACAGGTGCTGCAGGTAATCCAGAGCAAGCCGTTCACCGGCACCAAAAATCCACGAGGCACCGGTCACGCGCATCAAGACATCGCCAGGCTGACAAGCTTCACCATCGCTCGCGAGGGATTCGACCTCACAGTCAGGATCCAGTATTTTCCAGGTCATCGTGGCGACCGGCAGACCGGCCACAATACCGCTTTGCTTGACGTAAATCTGAGCAGTGGCAACGTCTCCAGGCTCCCACAGATTCTGGCCCGTGTGGTCACCGTGTAGCAGTTCCTCGCGTATACCCCATTCGACAATGGGTCGAATCAGACTGTCAATCAGTTGCATTGTTTAAGCTACTCCGAGTTTGAGTATTCGTTCCCTGTCTTCCTGGTAAAAAAATTGGCCGATGATTTCGGGATTGTCAGTATTCCACGTCACGACACCTCGTATCTCGTTAAGGTCTTCGTTACCATCGCACGTGATACTGATTGTGGCACGTTGTTCATTCCCAAGATTGCGCAGTTCGGTTTGGTTTTCCTCCAGTTTCGCGAGATTATGGCCAGGTAGATGCCGAACAACCACGCGATTGCGATCTTGAAAATAACCATCGAGATAGCCTTCGAGGTAATACTCGAACTCTGAGTACGACTTATCAATCCAACCCGCCTGATAACCGAAACATTCCGAAAAAAGCAGCACCACGGTGTTTTCGCTGTCCGCAGATAGCACCTCGAAAACCTCTTTTGCATAATTCAGCCGTTCGCTACGGTACAGCGCCTGCTTCACCACTTCGATCACCTCGGCTTTCGAAGTGTCTGGGTCTTTGATTTCAATGCTGAGCCCAGCAGTTCCCCCTGCCGCCTGCAAAATATTGACCATTGACGTCCGCCCTATCCACTCATTTGTCGTTGAGAATCATAGCTTATGGCAGCGCTCGCAGTTTTTCCGAATCGAGCCATATCGTCACTGGGCCATCGTTGACCAGTTCTACCGACATATCTGCCCCGAACCGCCCTTTCCGGACAACCAGACCCGCGTCACAAAGCACTTGCGCAAATTCATCGCAATACCGTTGTGCCTCAGCGGCTGGCGCAGCCTGCGAAAAACCCGGCCGATGACCACGGCCAGTATCTGCTGCCAGCGTGAACTGAGAGACCAGCAACACCTCGCCTCCGACATCAAGAAGTGAGCGGTTTAGTTTGCCGTGTTCATCATTGAAGACACGTAGGTGTGCCACCTTACCCGCTAAACCTCGGATGGTCTCTGGACAATCACCAGACATCACACATACAAACAGCAGTGCACCACTACCAATTTCAGCGATTCGCTCATCGTCGACAGACACAATGGCCCTTGCGACACGCTGGAACAGAACTCTCACGGCCGTTAACTCATCTGGTGCATAAAACCAATGTCCAAGGTTGTTTCCAATCAGAAACTAACGACCAGTTTTCCAAAATGTCCCGCGCGCTGCATCGTGCGGTACGCAGCCGGCGCTTCTGCAAAGGGAAACGTTTGATCAATCACTGGCTGCAAACGGTGTTGTGAAAACGCCTTGTTCATTCGCTCAAACATGGCCCAACTGCCCACATAGATACCCTGCATGCGAATCGACTTACGCATGATCGCTGTAGGGTTCATCGTCCCTGTTGCCAAAACGCCAACCAGGGCAATGCGCCCGGCCACCCGTGTGGCAGCAACCGAGCGTTCCAGTGTGCCGGCGCCGCCGCCCTCTACCACCACATCGACACCCGCGCCGTCCGTCAGATCCAATACCGCGTCCTGCCACTGTGGGGTCTCTTGGTAATTAACCGCCGCCACAGCTCCCAGCTCCAGAGCGCGATCAATTTTTTGATTGCTGCTTGATACGACAATCGCCCGCGCTCCAATGTTGCAAGCAAATTGCAACGCAAAGATAGAAACACCACCGGTCCCGAGCAGTAACACAGTCTCCCCCGAACGCAGTCCAGCAAATTCGACCAATGCATGCCATGCAGTCAATGCCGCACACGGCAGTGTTGCGGCCTCGATATAAGACAGGTGTTCTGGATACCGAATCACACCCTGCTCGTTCAGCAACACTTGTTCCGACAAGACACCATCTATGGCCCCGCCAAGTGCACTGTTCATGCCATCAGGGGTGATGTCACCATCCGGCCAGCGTTGAAAGAAACAACTGGCCACCCGATCCCCCACAGAGATTCCTGTCACTCCGTCACCCACCGCGATCACATCACCGGCGGCGTCGGAATTGGGAATGGTCGGGTAACGTATCGCACGCGGCACGGGGTCTTCAATAGTCATCAGGTCCCGGTAATTGATTGATGAGGCACGGACTTCAACCAGCACCTCACCCGCTCGCGGTTGCTTGGATTCACGTTGATTGAGGACAAGCGCATCAATACCCTCGGCCGAACAGATCTCATAAGCTTGCATCAGATGTCATTCCTCTCCCTGTATGGTTAACTGACTCACCGCTCACAACCCTGGCACCGCTGGCTGTCGTATCTTATGCGGAGAGTTCCTTCGCTTTGTCAGTTGCGGCAAATCAGGTTAAATGCGGTAAATCATAAAAATACCCAATCACAGCCAAGATAACCAGTGACTTCTGCCATGATTCTGCCTTCAACCAAAACCTCCGTTTTACCCCAATGGATCGACCACAATGGCCACATGAACCTCGCCTATTATGTGCTGGCCTTCGACCAGGCGACCGACGCGGTCTATGAAACCTGGGGCCTTGGCTTCGACTATCCAGATAGAGAAAATCATTCGATATTCACTATCGGCATTAACGTCGACTACCTGAAAGAAGCTTTCGAGGGAGATCCTCTTGAAGTTCGAACTCAGTTGCTCGATATGGATCACAAACGCATTCATTACGTTCATTCGATGTATCACGATGACTCTCATCGCCTGCTGGCGCGCAACGAATGTTTGTGTATAAACGTGGATTTGTCATCCCGGCGCAGCGCCCCGTTTCCCAGCAGTGTAGTGGACAAACTACGACCCGTTTTCGATGCACACGCAGAATTGGACACGCCGGACGGTGTCGGACGCCAGTTGCGGATATCGCGTGACCCGCCAAAAGGCGGACCATTAGACTAGAAATCGACCGCTTTGCCCTTGCGTTCCCAATCGCCGTAGCGGGTCGGTTCAGGCCCTGATGGACCGCCGAGCTCTGCGACATCCTCTTTTTCACGAACACGACCTTGGATCGCTGCGTCTTCGGGAATCGGCTGCGGTACTTGTTCACCGAGGTAACGGGCGCGTAACGAGTTCCATAGTGACAGGCGTGACCAATCCGGCGACTGGTGTTCCTGCTTGTCGTTGAGATAAGGGTTCGGCAGGAAAAACGTGCACATCTGCTCGCCTTCACCATTCCACAATCGGATGCCCCAGCTGCCAGGGGTGCACTGCCCTGCACTGAATTCACGAAAGAATGCGGCCCGGCCGCATTGCCGCGTACGGGCAACATCTGCATCGACCCCCTCATGTCCCAAGCCGCGATGCACATCAGTGCACAAGTGGAAATGCGCTTCACCGACGTCATCAAAATACAAAGTCAAGTACCCATCCAGCATAGAGACCCGCACAGGCTGGCTGCGCTGCTGCAACTCGAAGACGGCCCCCTCAATGCATGGCCCAAAGACCACCTGCTGCCAGTTGTCCACCAGAAGATCGAGGCACAAACGCGTTGCGACACCGCATTCGTCCTGGCTTAAGGCCAATAATGCCGCGCCGCGACAGATTTTTGGTGGGGCACTCCAGAACGTCCCGTTTGATAAAGCAATATCGGTGTACTCGATTGCCGAGTCACCGATATTGCGTTCTATCTTGGTGGGTGCAATAGACATAGCCGAGAATCATTCTAAGATTAAGTCATGCCCTGTAGAGTTCTCACGACATCCGATCGTGTGCAGATGCTCACTATAGCAACCCTGCCTCTTTAATGTGAATGGCTCTGGCGTGATCGTCTAGTATGGCAATTCAGTCAATAGAACCCATGCCTTCAAAACGATGAAACTATCGACCGACCTGGATGACGATTGTGTCTGGTTCAGAACCGCTGACGAGCAGATTGCTCTGCCAACATTAGACACCTCTCTTGACTGCGAGATCGCAATTGTCGGCGGGGGCTATACCGGACTCGCGACCGCACTTCGCCTCGGGGAAATCGGAATCAATGCGGTTGTATTAGAAGCTCGGGAGGTGGGATATGGCGGCTCCGGCCGAAACCTGGGGCACTGCACGCCCACATTACATTATTGGCCGTTCGAAAAACTATCCAAAATGTACGGCCCGGACTATGCGAAGCGCATCATCCTGATGCAAACGCAGTCCGCAACAAAAGTATTTTCAATCATTAAGGACTACCAAATAAAGTGTGAGGCCGTTTGCAACGGCATCTTGCGGCTTGCAGCCAATCCTGCGCATCTCGCCCACCTCCAAAAACAACGCGATTTCTATGCCGGCCATGGACTGCCAGGACGCATACTGAACCAGAACGAAGGCCAGACTTTATCGGGTTCCAACCGATTTCATGGCGGTTGGCTGATGGAAGGTGCCGGGCATCTCAATCCGTTGGGTTATGCCCGCGGTCTGGCACGAGCAGCACGCTCGCAGGGCGCTGCAATCTTCGTTCATAGCCCGGTTGCATCGGTCACAGCGAGCGGCACCAAATGGCTTTTACAAACACCTACCGGCTCGCTATCCGCAACCAAGGTCCTCTTCGCCACGGGCGCCTATACCCTCGGGCCGCCATGGCCCCACTTGCATAAGGCATTCGCGACGGTACCCATTGTTGGCCTCGCCACCGATCCATTGGACCCGGCCCATCGAGAACGGGTGTTGAAAGACAATCACAGCATGGTCGATACGCATGGTGATCCGATTCTCTACAAATGGACACAAGACAATCGTCTCGTCACCACCGCCTTGTTCTCGGGTGAGATGGGGCGTAATTCCGAGAAAACCCGTGATTACATGACACGAAAAACGCAATGGGTTTTCCCACAACTCGGGCCTCTTGACTGGACGAGCTACTGGTACGGCAATCTGGATGCCCAGTACCGCACGATCCCAAGAGTTTTTCGGCTCGACGATAATGTCTATTCTTGTCTCGGATTTTCCGGTCGAGGTGTACCCACTGCGACAGCAATGGGTTCTGTGCTTGCTGACCTGCTTGCCGGTTCCGATGAACAGGAATTGAGCGTTCCGGTGGAGTCGTTTCGGCGCGTGCTGCCGGGACTTGAAGCGCTCCAATCGATCAGCTTTAAATGGGCTCGTTTCCGCGATCGACTGCGGATGCGCCTTGATGGGGTCAGTGAACTTCCGCCTACTTTCTAAAGGTCTCTATAAAATAGTCCACGGCTGATGCGTGCTGCTTGGCCAAATTCATCGCGAAGCCAAAGTCATCCCTGTGAGGTCCAGATCAACCGACGAACCGCTGATGAGTTGCGCGAGCGCCTGCGCAGAACCAGACGACATCGTCCAACCAAGATGTCCATGGCCGGTATTCAGATAAAGTCCCTGTACGCCTGTCGCACCGAGATAAGGAATGCCATCGGGCGTCATCGGGCGAAACCCTGTCCAGCCCTCCCCAGCGGAGTGGTCCGGATAGTCGGGGAAAACATCGAGGAAAAATCGCCGCAGGTTGCCGATTCGTTTAGGGTTCAGTGCCCCATCATTACCGGCAAACTCAGCACTGCCGGCCACTCGAATCCGATCACCCAATCGCGTAATCCCAATATGGCGGCCCGTGTCTGCCAATGGCACAAGCGGGGCGCCGTTCCACTCGCCAACTGGAAAAGTCATCGAATAACCTTTGACCGGATAAATCGGCAGTCGTATGCCCAGGGGTCGTAAAATTTCATTACTCTGGTTTCCCAGCGCCACGACACAGGCATCGGCCGCGATGCTGTCGTGGTCCGTCACCACCGCACTGACTGCGCCATTGCGGGTTTCAATCCGCTTGATCGATTCGCCGTAACGAACGCTGACGCCATTGCTAGAACAGTATTGCGCCAGCCGCTGACTGAAGAGTCTCGCATCACCGGCTTCATCATCTGGATAATGAATGCCGCCGGTGATCAAGCCCTTCTGCGAACGCAGTGACGGCTCAAGAGCTATGCAACCTGCTTCATCTAACAAATCATAACGCAGCCCCATTTCACCCAACGTCTGCGCGACACGTTTTGTCACCTCAATGGAGAGTTCGTCCCTAAACAGGTGCAGTGTCCCCAACCTGCTGGCGTCATATTCAATGCCTGTCTCCACCACCAATCGGTTGAGGGTCTCTCTGCTATAGCTGCACAAGCGGTAAATTATTGCCGCATTCCTGCGCCAAGCGGTGACGTTACATTGGCGAAGAAATTTCATACCCCAGGAGAAGAGGCCCGGCAACGCAGTGGGTCTAAGAAGAAACGGTGCATCTTCTCTTCCCATCCACTTTAAAATAAATCGCGGTATCTCCGGCGACGCCCATGGGTCGGACATACTGGGTGTAATGATGCCCCCATTCGCGAACGATGTTTCAAGAGCCGCATTGTCGTTTTTCTCTATCAGCGTGACCTGGCAACCACAGTGTGCGAGAAAATATGCGGTAGTCACACCAACAATACCGCCGCCCAACACCACAATTTTGCGTGTGTCGACCATTCAAAAATTCCCGTTGCCCGGCCCAGGTTCCAATCAGCAATAACGCGCCAACTCGTTTTGCAAAACGCGATAAGCAGTAAACCAACAAGTTCGATTTAGCATTTTTAGTCTCTTCTGTTGCTGCCGAAAATGTAACGTCGACCTCTCACCAAAGAATTCTCTGCGCAGACGTTATGGTTGTCGCACAACAACGATTATCTGGAACTGTCGATCGGCACGGTTTTCGCCCGTCGACTGAGACGCAGCGCAATCACAATGCAAAGCAAGCCCGCGAGCGCCAGGCAGAAGGTCACCTTCAGTACTGAGTCGTAACCGCCCATTTGCCACACGAGGCCGGAGAGACTCGGACCGAATGCCCATCCCGTTACATAAACCACCGATACGAGTGCTGATATCGTGCCGAAATCGCGGCGCCCGAGCACTTCAGCAGTTACCACCGGTTTCGCCACCGTCTGGATCCCAACAGCGCTACCTTGTAACAACACGAATATAAATAGCAACGCGAACGCCAAACCGGCCAGCGCAAGGCTGATACTGGACAAACACAATGCTACAAAACCAATCGCGCATACATGCACCAGGGAGACTCTTGTGCCCGCTGCCAGCAAGCACAAACGACCGATCACTTGCGCGACACCAAACAATGATGCTGCCAGTATGGCTGTTGCACTCGTCATCCCTCGACTTTCAATCAGGGGCAGTGCGTGACTGATAATCATGCTGTGGTTCAATGCCAGCGCACCAAAAGCCAAGGCAAGCAACCAAAACAATGGTTGCGACAGGGCCAGAGAGATTGCGGAAGTCCACTGCCCTCGCGCAGGGCTTTTCGTTTCGTTGGCGCGCAACCCGGGCGGACCGACGCCAAACCAGAACAGCGGTGCCGCTACAGCGCCGACCAGGATTGCAAAAAGCCAAACACTCCAATACCAACCAAATGCAGATGCTACGGCATTCGCCAGAGGGAAACTCAGCGTCCCAGCAAACCCTGCCACCAACGTCACCAGTATGATCGGCTGTGTTGCGGCAGTACCGAACTGACGCGTAATCACCGCAAAGCACGGTTCGTAAAGGCAACCTGCCATCATCACGCCAACCAATAGCCAGATCAGATAGAACTGCCACAAGTGCGCGATGAAAGGCAGCAAGGCGATCAAGCCGGCACCACCCAACGCAGTCACTGTCATCAACACCCGGCCATAGCCTCGATCGATCAGTCGCCCGGCCACAATGCCTATCAAGCCAGCGATGAGTAAAGCGCCGGTCAACGCGAAACCGAGCACGGTACGGCTCCATCCCAGATCGTTTTCCCAGCGAACCAGTAGCGCTGGAAAGAGATATAGAAGACCAGCCCAGGCCAGTGTCTGACCGAAGGCGAGAGACCAGATTCTCGGTTGCCGCCACACGCTGCGATCACTCGCCATATTGTCTTGCGGGCTCCTTCAGTCAGTCGCTACATATTGCGCTTTACAGCTTGCACATTTCACAAAAATGAAAACGCAGCGCTTTCAAACCACAGAGCTGCGCGGTCACTGCGCGTGATTTACCCAAGGCAGCCGCTCTGTAAGGCACTTCACAAAACGGTTTAGAAGATGGTGTAGATAAACGGCGCAACTGCAGAGCCCTCGGCCAACACAATCAAAATACCGAGTAGCAGCAGAATGATGATAATTGGCGCCAACCAGAACTTTTTGCGCACCCGCATGAAATCCCACAGATCCGTAAAAAATTCGATCATTAGAACGGCCGCTCCATGTGTTGGGGGGCATTCGCGACACTCTTGACTCGATAACTCAAAGCCGCGCGATCCCAGCGTCTTCGCAGTGGATCCTTCGAACGAATCCGCATAAACAACCCAATAGGAAGGATAACCACATAAAACACGAACGCAAGGACGAGACGCGTGACGATCCAGTTCATCAACTGACCGAACCGCATCCACAGTCGATAAAAATGTCGGAATGTCGAGGGTGAAATCAGCCCCCAAAAGAGCACAACGGCACCCACAATCCACGGCCACCAGGGCCAATCGGGCCATGTGCGCCCTAACAGGTATGGCAGGATGAGCCCCAATACACCGAAAATCAGCCCCGCAAATACCACCGCGAACCAGCGCAGTCCCTTGTCATCGATTGTCGGAAGTGCTGATCGCGTCATCGAATTTGGCCGACCGTACAACTTCGGCGTCGATTATTAATCAAGTTCGAATTGGTCACGCCAGTCCCCTTCTTCTTCCCAAGCTGGCTGATCAATTTTGGCAAGCACGAAGTTTTCAATCACCAGGTAATCCATTTCCGTTCGCATGAAGCACCGATAAGCATCGAGTGGTGTACACACGATCGGCTCTCCTCGAACGTTGAACGAGGTGTTAACCAGCACCCCGCAACCCGTCAACCTATCGAACGCAGACAACAATGCATGGAACCGTGGATTGGTATCCTTGTGCACTGTCTGAATACGGGCGGAATAATCCACGTGTGTGATTGCGGGCAGGCCTGATCGTTCGACTTTAAGTTTATCAATGCCAAACCGTTGTTCTTCCTCGGTACTGACTGTTTTACGCAATTCTTGCCGAATGTTGGCAACCAATAACATATACGGACTCTCTTCAGATTGTTCAAAATAATCCGCTATACGCTCAGCCAGCACAGCTGGCGCAAAGGGCCTGAACGACTCACGATATTTGATCTTGAGATTCATCACCGACTGCATGTCGGAAGTTCTCGGATCACCAATAATGGATCGGGCCCCGCGCGCCCGTGGCCCACCCTCCATTCGGCCTTGGAACCAGCCTATTACATTGCCATTAGCCAGCAACTGGGCCACATGGGCATCGAGTTCGTCTGTCTCAAGCACTGTATAAGCTGCACTACGACTGTCTAGTGCTTCGCAAATTTGGCTGTCTGGAAAGGTCGGTCCGAGGTAAGCCCCGGCCATCGCGTCACCGCCATTACTGATTCGCGGCTGGTCGGCATATTCATGCCATGCCGCCAATGCACAGCCCAAGGCACCGCCCGCGTCGCCTGCCGCAGGTTGAATCCAGACCTTTTCGAACGGTCCCTCACGCAACAAACGGCCGTTCGCTACGCAGTTAAGCGCCACACCCCCGGCGAGGCATAATTGACTCAATCCGGTCTCCAAGTGGATCGTATCTGCGAGCTTAAGCACAATTTCCTCCGTCACCACTTGTATCGACGCAGCGAGATCCATTTCATCCTGGGTCAACGGTGATTCAGGCTCACGTGGTCCGCGTCCAAATAGCGCATTGAATCGCTCATTCGTCATTCGAAGCCCCGTCGCGTAATCAAAGTAACGCATATCGAGGCGAAAGGTGCCGTCGGCTTTGACGTCAACCAGATGCTCCAGAATTCGTTCTGTATAGCGCGGCACGCCATAAGGCGCGAGCCCCATCAGTTTGTATTCGCCTGAATTGACCTTAAAGCCCGTGAAATAGGTAAATGCCGAATAAAGCAACCCGAGAGAATGGGGGAAATCGATCTGCCACAATGGCCGTACCCGATTTTGCTTTCCATGCCAAACGGTCGTAGTGGCCCATTCTCCGACGCCATCCATGCACAGCACCGCAGCCTCCTCAAATGGGCTCGGAAAGAACGCGGATGCCGCATGTGATTGATGATGCTCCCCAAAAAGCAGCGGCGGCAATGACTTTTTCTTGCAAGCACCAAGTGTTGCCAGTTCACGCTTGAGAACAGTTTTCAGATAAAGCTTCTCCTTCAGCCAAACCGGCATCGCCGCAAGGAACGACTGAAAACCGTTTGGAGTCGTTGCAACATAGGTTTCAAGCAGACGCTCGAACTTAACAAAGGGCTTGTCATAGAAGACCGCCTGATCAAGCGA
>CAZAHE010000018.1:0-34109 GCA_964484965.1 uncultured Acidiferrobacteraceae bacterium
TCCCTGCAAGCCACGTATCATGAACTGCGCTTCGGCCGATGTGAAGCCGCCCACATCTGGGGTTCCCGTACCAGGCGCATAGACCGGATCGAGGCCATCGACATCAAATGATATATAGGTAGGACCGTTACCCACAATCTGTCGCGCTTCTGCGATCACGGCCTTGACGCCGAGTTCGTAGAACTCTTCCATGTAGACCACCCGCATGCCGCTATCATGGCTGAACTGCCAGACATCTGGTTCGTTTAGAGAGCCACGAATACCGATTTGAATGGTCCGCTTTGGATCAAGCACACCTTCCTCGACTGCACGCCGGAAAGGCGCTCCGTGGTGAAACTTAGACCCCAGATAGTCGTCACCGGTGTCACAATGCGCATCAAAGTGGACCATACCAACGGGTTCGTCCTCAGCAATCGCCCGCAGAATCGGTAGAGTTATCGAATGATCTCCGCCCGCAGACAGCGGTGTGACGGATGCGTCCTTCAATTGGCGGAAAAAATCCGCAATCTCATCAAGGCTACTCTCGAGATGAAATGGTGACTGCACCCAGGCATCACCGACATCAGCAACCCGGGCCAAATCATGGGGAGAGATACCACTAGACTGGTTCATTCGTCGCATCAGGCTGGACTGGTTGCGAATCTCACGCGGTCCGTGACGCGCCCCTGGCCGATTGGTAACTCCTCCGTCGAACGGAACGCCGACCAGGCCGATATCGACATTCTTTAGATCTTCTTGATATGGCGCACGCATGAACGTCGGTACACCCGAATAACGCGGGCGCTGGATTGGGTCGGCAAATGCCTCATATTGATATCTCACTGGTCTGCATCCCGGGTACCACGACCCACGGCATAATAGAAGGGTAGATTATCCATCATCCCTGGTGTCCAGTCAGACCCGTTAGCGCCAATCAGGGCCTGTGTCCGGTCTTGGCCACACAAGAAAGGCAAATGAGCCCAGGCACTCAGTCAATGAAAAATTCACGCGTTTTGCTACGCTCGCTTTTCTCAGCCGCTGTCGCCGCCGCGGATGCTAAACAGGCCATCCGTGACAACCTGCCGACGCGACCACCTGGTAAAACGGTGGTCGTCGGTGCCGGCAAGGCGGCCGCCGCGATGGCGGCCGCAGTCGAGTCGACGTGGCAAGCGCCCGTAACCGGGGTTGTCGTGACGCGCTATGGTCATGCTTGTGCATGCCAAGCAATAAACGTTGTCGAGGCAGGACATCCCGTACCGGATATCCAAGGCCAAAATGCCGCCCGCCACATGCTGGAGCTCGCCACTACGCTGACTCCACAGGACCTGCTACTGTGCCTTTGGTCCGGAGGCGGATCAGCACTACTTACGCTACCGTATGCTGGTGTATCTTTGGAAGACAAGCAGTCGATTAATAGACAGCTGCTGAATTCCGGCGCCGTTATCTCAGAGATCAATTGCGTTCGAAAACACCTGTCCGCGATCAAGGGAGGCAGACTCGCCAAGGCAACGCAAGGAGCTACGGTAGAAAGCCTGATTATCTCGGATGTTGCCGGCGACGATCTTGCGGTCATCGCTTCCGGACCCACAACGGGCGACCCGACCAGTTGTCTAGATGCATTACAAATCATTGCGCGTTATGACATACAGTTGCCGGATAAAATAAGGCAAATGCTCGAACGCGGTACCAGCGAGACCCCCTTCCCGGGCGATCCGATATTTTCTAATACGCACCACCGTGTGATTGCATCAGGAGAACGTTCTCTGAACGCGGCTATTACAATCGCCGAATCACGGGGATTTGCGACGATCAACCTCGGAGACCGAGTTGAAGGCGATGCACAGGAGGTCGCACGCCAGCAGGCCGCTTTATTGCGCCAACATATCAACAGCCAGCCGCAATCTCCATTGGCACTCTTCTCTGGGGGAGAAACCACCGTTACCGTGCAGGGCAATGGTCGCGGGGGGCCCAACCGAGAGTTCCTCCTAGCACTTGCGCTGGAACTCGATGGACAACCTCAGGTGTCGGCGTTGGCCGCAGACACCGACGGCATTGACGGGAGCGATGACGATGCTGGCGCAATCATCACACCAGACACCCTGCAGCGTGCTAACAACATCGGTCTTGACGCGTCAATGAGTTTGCGTACAAATGATGCCGGTACATTCTTTGATGCGATTGGAGATAACGTCCACACCGGACCTACGCTAACTAATGTCAATGACTTCAGAGTATTGATGTACCAACCTGAGAGTTGAAACCGGCCACCATGATTTCTAACGTCCAGGAGTAATCATAGATGGGAAACCGCCTAAGCAAAATCTACACCCGTACTGGCGATGAAGGCACGACAGGCCTTGGTGATGGCTCACGAGTGCCGAAGACGGCGCCTCGAGTCCATGCCATGGGCGAAGTTGACGAGCTAAACAGTGTGATCGGGGTGTTAATGCTGGAGGACTTGCCTGATGAGATCAGATCTTGCCTGGTGCGTGTGCAACACACGTTGTTCGATCTTGGGGGAGAACTGAGCATCCCAGGTTACAGCCTGGTCAAGGAAAGTGACGTCGCTTATCTTGAAACGACCTTGGATCAACTAAACACTGCTCTGGCGCCACTGAAGGAGTTCATCTTGCCGGGCGGCTGCCGGGCGGCTGCCTTCTGCCACCAGGCCCGCAGCGTATGCCGCCGCGTTGAGCGCAACCTGTGTACCGTTGACCAGAATTCACCTGTTTCGAAGGTGGGACTTGCCTACATCAACCGCCTGTCTGATCTGTTATTTGTAATGGCACGCAGCCTTAACCGTGCAGATGGTGAAGCTGACGTCCTGTGGCAACATGATCGAAAAGGAGGCTGAATAAATCACTGTTATGGTAAGGCCGTTGCGAGGTCCCGCCGACAACGAGGCCAATCGAAGTGTGGGCCAGGATCTGATTTCCTATCGGGCGCAATCTCGCTGTGTCCGAAGAAGTGCTCACCGCTCAAAGCCGGGAACGCGGCCATAAGCGACCTATTGAGCTTGGCAAGTGAGCGATATTGCAACTCTTCAAAGGCTTGCTCGTCTGTACCCTCGAGTTCTATACCAATAGAGAAATCGTTGACATCAGTGCGCCCTAGGCAGCGGGATACGCCTGCATGCCATGCACGCATCGTCACCGGTACGAACTGTACAATCATCCCATCGCGACGAATAAAGAAGTGCGCTGATACCTTGAGTCCCGACAGCGACGAGAAACTTGCATGGGCGTCAATATCGAGTTGATTAAGGAATAGTTGAATCACCGCATCACCACCAAACTCGCCCGCTGGCAAACTGATCGCGTGGATGATGATTACTTCGACTTGAGCACCGTAAGGCCGCGGATCGCTATTCGGAGAGTGTAGTTGGCGAATCCCGCCGACCTCACCACTGACCGGATCGACACTAAACAACGATTCACTGACCATTTAAATGTGGCCTTGAGTAGCAGTCCTTGCTTAAACAAGCGGCAATTGATCCATCTAAACCGATCAAGTATGCGGCAGATTGGCGCACTTTTTAGGAAATCGCTGTTAGCACAGTCACGCGTAAACTGCTCTTGACAGCGAACACACAGGGCAGAAACGTTTAAGTGCGTTAAGCCTCCACATCACTCGAGGCGTTTTCAACCAACTGGACATAAGCCATGGGTGCGTTGTCGCCCCGCCTAAAGCCGCTTTTTAGTATTCGGGTATATCCCCCCGCTCGTTCTTTATAACGTGGCGCCAACTCGTCGAATAATTTGCTGACAATTGCCTGGTCACGCAGCCTTGCAAATGCGAGTCGCCGACGAGCCATAGTTGGATTCTTGGCCAACGTGATCAGTGGCTCTGCGACCCGGCGTAATTCCTTCGCTTTTGGCAGCGTGGTCCGAATCTGCTCATGACGAAACAGTGATACCGCCATGTTCCTGAACATGGCCTGGCGGTGGCTTGACGTACGACCCAGTTTTCGACCGGTTTTCTGATGGCGCATTGAAACATTCTCCGGCTTGGCTAGTGCAAGCCCTCACGGCTATCACGCTGTAATGATGCAGGCGGCCAGTTTTCAATTTTCACACCCAGCGACAGACCTCGGCTGGCGAGCACATCCTTGATTTCGGTAAGAGATTTCTTGCCGAGGTTAGGGGTCTTGAGGAGTTCGACTTCGGTTCGCTGTACAAGGTCACCAATGTAATAAATGTTCTCCGCCTTAAGGCAGTTTGCCGAGCGCACAGTTAGCTCCAGATCATCCACCGTGCGAAGCAACAGCGGGTCCACATATTCTTGTGTAAGATCCGTACTGGAACGCTCAGATTCTTCCAGACGTACGAAAACAGAAATCTGTTCATGAAGTATCGTGGCAGCAGCTCGAACCGCTTCTTCCGGATCAATCGTACCGTTGGTTTCAAGATCAATCACTAGTTTGTCCAGATCCGTACGCTGTTCGACACGCGCATTTTCAACCACATACGACACACGGCGCACAGGACTGTAGGATGCATCCAACTTGAGTGCTCCAATAGTCGTTGATTCCTCCTCTACTCCACGAGAATCCACCACTTCGTAGCCCCGTCCGGTGGTCACGGTGAGCGCCATATTGAGTTCACCTTCACTAGACAAGTGCGCGAGTACGTAGTTTGGATCAACAATCTCAACGTCATGATCGAGTTGAATGTCACTAGCGGTAACAGTTCCTGCACCTTTGCAGCTGACTCGCAGTACAGCCTCATTGCGGCTGTGCATTCGGATCGCCAGACCCTTCAGGTTGAGAAGGATATCGATAACGTCTTCCTGCACACCCTCGATGGTGCCATACTCATGCAGTACGCCATCGATCTTGACTTCCGTTACTGCCGCGCCGGGCATTGACGATAACAAAATTCGACGCAATGCATTACCCAATGTATAACCGAAGCCGCGTTCCAGCGGTTCCAGTGTGACCCGTGCCCTGGCATCATTAATATTCTCGACTGAAATAACGTTTGGCTTTAGAAAATCGGAACTCGAAACTTGCATCAGCAACTGTCCTCATCAAAATCTGAAAAATGTCGACGACCCTAGCGCCTTCAACGAATTGGCACTGCGAAAAACTACCTGGAATAAAGCGCCACAACCAGCGCTTCGTTGATGTCCTGCGTCAAATCTAGGCGTTCAGGACAGACCCTAAAAGTACCTTTAACTGCTTTCGAATCGACATCAACCCACGACGCGAAGCCGATTTGCTCGCCTATCTCCAGTGCCGCCTTTATGCGCAACTGACTCTTACTCTTTTGTCGGATCTCTACTTCGTCGCCCGACTTGACCTGATACGATGGAATATTCACGCGACGCCCGTTGACAACGACTGCATTGTGGTTGACAAGCTGTCGAGCCTCGGCACGGGTCATGGCGAATCCCATACGAAATACGACGCAATCAAGCCGTGACTCCAGCAACTGCAACAGGATTTCACCAGTTGACCCAGTTCGTCGTGAAGCTTCCTGGTAATAGCGTCGGAACTGTTTCTCCATAATACCGTACATACGGCGCAGCTTTTGCTTCTCTCGGAGTTGCGTGCCGTAGACAGTCACTCGCGGCCTGCGACCACCTGCCTTAAATCCTGGCGGCCGTTCAAACTTGCATTTCGAATCAATTGGCCGAACCGGACTCTTCAGGAACAAATCTGTTCCCTCACGGCGGGCCAGTTTGCAGGTCGGACCTCTATATCGAGCCATAAAAAGTATTCTCCGTCTAGACGCGTCGACGCTTTGGAGGGCGACAACCGTTATGAGCAATCGTTGTAACGTCAGAAATCATATTGATTTCAAATCCGAGGGCATTCAGCGCACGCACTGACGAATCCCGGCCTGGTCCTGGGCCCTTCACCCGAACGTCCAGCTGCTGCATACCCATATCTCGTGCTACCCGCCCGGCAGACTCGGCGGCGACCTGAGCAGCAAAGGGCGTACTCTTTCGACTGCCACGAAAACCAGCACCACCAGCGGTAGCCCAGGATAGCGCGTTACCGTGGCGGTCGGTAATCGTAATGATAGTGTTATTAAAAGTCGCGTGAATATGGGCAATACCTTCCACCACTACTCGACGCGCCTTTACCTTGGAGCGTTTCTTTGTTTTTGCCTTGGCCATGGTCTACTCGTTATTTCCTGATCGGGCGCCGGGGACCCTTGCGAGTGCGTGCATTGGTCGAAGTACGCTGTCCCCTGACTGGCAGTCCACGCCTATGGCGCAAACCACGATAGCAGCCGAGGTCCATCAAACGCTTGATATTCATCGATATTTCTCGCCGAAGATCGCCTTCAATCTGGTAATGGGCAACTGCAGAACGCAGTCGATCCGCATCTTCATCTGATAACTCAAATACCTTGGTGACCGACGCCACTGCAGCGGTATCACAAATCTGCAGTGCGCGAGTTCGGCCCACACCATAAATCGAAGTCAGCGCAATGCCGACATGCTTGTTGGGCGGTAAATTAATTCCGGCTATACGAGCCATTGAGCTCCTCCTGAACTGTTCAATCCATTAATCAGGCAAAACAGTGTTTCATTCATCGTTGTTCTCACAGTGACGGCTTTAATCGGCTTATCTTTATTTGGTGTTGGTGACTTAACCCTGGCGTTGTTTATGTCTCGGATCCCGACAAATCACGCGAACCACCCCGTGACGGCGCACAATCTTGCAGTGTCGACATATTTTTTTTACTGAAGCACGCACTTTCATTGGATAGTTTCCTTTTACTTAAAATTCGCTGCGATAGTGTTTAACGAGGCATTCCAAGACCACCAACAAGGGAGGTTTTTCGCATCAGGCTTTCGTATTGCCGAGACATTAGATACGACTGCACCTGCGCCATCAGGTCCATCATCACCACGACGATAATCAACAACGACGTCCCGCCAAAGTAGAACGGCACGCTCCATTTGACAATCATAAATTCCGGAATCAGACAGACGACCGTCAAATACACCGCGCCTGCCAGGGTTAAACGTGAAACCACTCGATCGATGTATTGCGCACTCTGCGTTCCAGGGCGAATCCCTGGGATAAATGCGCCGGACTTTTTCAGATTGTCAGCAATTTCCGACGGGTTGAATACCAATGCCGTATAAAAAAAACAGAAAAATACGATCATTCCAGCATAGAGCAGTGCATAAATCGGCTGACCAGGGCCCAATGTCGTCGCGATATCTTTGAGCCAACCCATACCCTCTGCCTGCCCGAACCAACTGCCGAGACTCGCCGGGAAAAGAATAATGCTCGATGCAAAAATGGGCGGAATAACTCCCGCCATGTTGAGTTTCAAAGGCAGATGGCTAGTCTGGCCAGCCATCATGCGACGACCTTGTTGTCGTTTCGCATAGTTGACCGTAATCCGGCGCTGCCCTCGTTCAACAAACACTACGATACCCGTCACTACCACAGCGCCAATAAAGAGAGCCAGTACTCCCAACGGCGTGAAACTGCCCGTTCGGGCCAACTCCAGCGTGCCGGCCACAGCTGAGGGTAGACCCGCAACGATGCTGCCAAAAATTATCAGCGAGATGCCGTTGCCAACACCCCTCTCTGTAATCTGCTCGCCAAGCCAGACCAAAAACATGGTTCCGGTCACCAGGGTTGCCACTGCCGTGAGCTTGAATCCAAGACCCGGAATCAAGACAACCGGACCTCCGCCGGTCTGCTGACCTTCGATCGCAATCGCAATCCCGAGAGCCTGGAACGTGGCCAGCAATACCGTTCCGTAGCGTGTGTATTGTGTGATCTTCCGGCGTCCCGCTTCGCCTTCTTTTTTCAACTGTTCGAGTCGCGGTATCACGGCGCTCATCATCTGCATAATGATGGATGCCGAGATGTACGGCATCACCCCGAGGGCAAATATCGAAAGACGCGACAGCGCGCCACCAGAGAACATATTGAAGATGTCGACGATCGATCCGCGCGTTTGTTCGAACAGTTCTGCGACAGCAACGGGATCGACACCAGGGATCGGAATATGCGTACCCAGGCGAAAAACTACCATTGCGCCGAGAACAAACAGTATACGCTGACGTAGTTCCGTCAGTTTTCCAAGCCCTGTTAGTGCCGCGATCGCCATGGCTCAACCCTCGACGCGGCCTCCAGCCTGCTCAATAGCCTCGCGTGCACCCTTGGTCGCACTGATGCCGCGCAGAACGACGGCACGACTGATCTTTCCAGAGGCAATGACCTTGGCGCGCAGCGTATTGCGGTTGACTATGCCGGCTGCCTTGAGAATGCTGAGATCCACTTCACCGTCTTCAAGTTTACCAAGCTCGTGCAATCGCACCTCGGCAATTCTTCGTCGCGTCAACGAACGAAAACCACGCTTTGGAAGTCTGCGCTGCAACGGCATCTGCCCCCCCTCAAATCCTGCCTTGAGGTTGCCACCCGAACGTGACTTTTGACCCTTAACGCCACGACCGGCGGTCTTGCCGATGCCCGATCCGGCACCTCTTCCGCGTCGTCTGCGCTTGGAACGGGATCCAGCTGCCGGCTTCAGATCGTTCAACCGCATACTAACTCTCCTCTACACGAACCAAATGCGTGACCTTCTTGATCATGCCGCGCACCGCCGGTGTATCTTCAAGCTCAACTGTATGGCGCATCTTGCGCAGACCGAGTCCGTTGACGGTGGCCAGCTGCTTCGCGCCGCGACCATATTTACTGCGCACCAGGGTTACTTTTAAACGTTTGTCTGTCATCACGGTAATCTGACTTTCATCTTCAGAATGAATGAGGATTGTTTTACGCCGTGTTTTGTTCGACGACCTTACCGCGACGCGCAGCGACTTCCTCAGGACTACGCATGCGGCGCAGTCCATCGATCGTAGCCCGAGCAACGTTAACGGGGTTCGTTGTTCCGATTACCTTCGCCAAGACGTCACGGACACCGACCGCATCAAAGATTGCGCGCATCGTGCCGCCGGCAATCACGCCGGTGCCTTCAGAAGCAGGGCGGATAACGACTCGTGCGGCACCGTGGCGCCCCACAATCGGATAGTGCACCGTGCCGTTATTTAGATTGATCTTAAACATCCGCCGTCGCGCATCTTCCATTGCTTTCTGTACTGCGATCGGCACTTCACGTGCTTTTGCACGACCAATACCGACTCGGCCATTTCCATCTCCAACAACAGTCAGTGCGGAGAAGCCGAAAATCCGCCCACCCTTGACAACCTTTGCGACCCGCCGAATATTAATCAACTGCTCATTTAGACCGCCGTCTACAGCTGTCTGGTCTGATTTATCTGCCATCCGTCTAGTTACCCTTAGTAATCAGAACTGCAGTCCTGCTTCTCGCGCCGAGTCCGCAAGCGCTTTGACACGGCCGTGGTATTTGAAACCCGATCGATCAAATGAAACCTGACTGATACCTGAGGCAACAGCTTTTTCGCCAATCCGTTTACCCACAGCCTTGGCTGCTGCTACGTTGCCGCCGTTTGCAACTTCATCCCGCACCGCTCGTTCGATCGTTGATGCGCTAACCAGCACACGTCCCTCGCTCTGGTCGATAATCTGGGCATAGACGTGTCGCGGTGAACGATGGATGCACAAACGATAAGAACCCAACCGCCGAATCCTAGCGCGGGTCTTAGATGAACGTCGCAGTCGTGCCTGCTTTTTTGTGGTCATAACCTTACTACCCTCAAGCTGCCTTCTTCGCTTGCTTGCGACGCACCTGCTCATTCATATAGCGAACACCCTTACCCTTGTATGGCTCAGGCGGTCGAAAAGCGCGAATTTCTGCCGCCGTCTGTCCGACTTGTTGCTTGTCAATGCCGGAGACAATAATTTCAGTTTGGCTCGGTGTCTCAACCGTGACACCTTTGGCCACGTTGTAAATCACAGGGTGGGAAAAGCCGAGGCTGAGATTCAGTTTATTACCCTGAGCCTGTGCACGGTATCCGACACCAACGATCGTCAATTTCTTTTCGTAGCCACTCGACACACCTGTCACCATATTGAATACCAGTGCTCTCATGGTCCCGGCCATCGCCCTGGCACTATCATCGGCTGGAGCAACTTGAAGCTGATTCTCCGTTTGTGTCAACCTGACTGTCTCGTGCAGAGACAGAGAAAGGTCACCCTTTGGCCCCTTGACCTCCACTTTCTGGCCATCCAGTTTCACTGAAACACCAGTTGGCAAACTGATTGGACTATTTGCGACACGTGACATTTGAATAAAACCTCAATTCAGTCTATGTATTGTCATTAGCGCTAGGGAGCGCCGTGGAACAAAATTCATCAACATACCCGGCACACGACCTCGCCGCCTAACCCCGCACTTCGTGCTTGCTGGTCGGTCATGAGCCCACGGGAGGTCGAAATCACTGTAATACCCAGACCACCATTTGCTGCAGGTAGGTCATTCACACCGCTGTAGACACGCCAGCCGGGCCGGCTGACTCGAGTTAACTCTTCGATCACCGGCTCACCTTGGTAATACTTGAGGGCGACATTCAACATCGGCTTATGCTCTACATCGACCACTTCGTACCCGCCGACAAATCCTTCGTCAGTCAGCAACCTGGCGATCGCCGTTTTGACTTTAGATGAGGGCATCGCAACCATTGGTTTGTTAGCCGACAGACCATTACGAATCCGCGTCAACATATCTGCGATCGGATCGGACATGCTCATAGTTGTTAGTATCTCCTCGTCTTTACCAGCTAGCCTTGATGACGCCGGGCGCCTCGCCACGCAGGATGATTTCTCGGAGTACGTTGCGGCTAAGGCCGAAACGGCGAAAATACCCTCGCGGCCGACCCGTCAGCGCGCAGCGATTTCGCTGCCGGCTTCTTGACGAATCTCTCGGCAACCGTTGCAAACTAATCATCGCCTCGCGTCGTTCTTCTTCGCTAAGATCCTGGTCGACCACTCGTTGTTTTAGGTCGGAACGAAGGTCCACAAACTGCTGCTGCAGCTTTTTACGTTTGACCTCACGCGCAATCATGGATTTTTTTGCCATCTCAGGTGGTCCTCAACAAAAGTTAATTGCGTAACGGAAAATTGAACGCTCTCAGTAGCGCTTCTGCTTCCGCATCAGTAGTGGCAGATGTTGTGATCGCCACATCTAAGCCACGAATCGCATCGACTTTGTCGTAATCAATTTCCGGGAACATGATTTGCTCTTTACAACCCAGGCTATAGTTTCCACGCCCGTCAAACGAGCGCGCCGACAATCCTCGGAAGTCACGTGTGCGGGGCAGTGCAACAGACACCAGTCGATCAAAAAACTCGTACATCCGCTCTCGACGAAGAGTCACCTTGCAACCGACTGCCCATCCTTCTCTTACCTTGAACGCAGCAACCGATTTGCGTGCTTTGGTAATTACCGGCTTCTGGCCGGCTATCCTTGTCAAGTCACCCACAGCGGATTCCAACACATTCTTGTTAACCAATGCCTCCCCGACTCCCATGTTGAGGGTGATTTTTTCCAATTTCGGTATTTGCATGACACTGCTGTATTTGAAGCGCGCGCGCAACGCCGGCATGACAGTGTCCTGGTAATACTGTTCTAACCTTGTCATTTGCTTGCACCCATGCTTAATCCTGGTCTATCACTTCGCCATCAGACTTGAAAAAACGAACCTTGCGACCGTCTTCGAGCCACCTGATGCCAGCACGTTCGCCTTTTTTTGAGTTTGGGTTGTAGAGCGCAATATTCGACAGCGCCACCGGCATTTCTTTTTGAATAATCCCTCCGGTTTGGCCCTTGTTTGGGTTTGGACGAACATGCTTTTTGACCACGTTAACGCTGTCAACCAGGGCTCGACCACCCGGGAGAACACGCAGAACCGTGCCGCGCTTGCCTTTGTCCCGGCCAGCCACAACAATTACGTCGTCTCCTTTGATGATCTTTTTCATGGTGCGTTTTTTATCGCCTTTTGGTTGCGACTACCTACAAGACCTCAGGGGCGAGAGAGATGATTCGCATAAATTTTTCTGTTCGAAGTTCACGCGTGACCGGTCCAAATATACGAGTGCCTATTGGTTGCAACTGAGGGTTTAACAACACCGCAGCGTTCTTATCAAAACGCACTAAAGAGCCATCGGATCGGCGCACACCGTGGCGAGTGCGCACCACCACAGCATCAAACAATTCGCCCTTTTTTACCCGCGAGTTCGGTATCGCTTCCTTGATAGTGACCTTAATCACATCACCCACACCCGCGTAGCGACGCTTCGACCCGCCGAGCACCTTGATACATTGAATGCGACGTGCACCACTGTTATCTGCAACCTCGAGCATGGACTGAACCTGGATCATTAGTCTTTTCCCTGCCCGGCTCGGCCCACCACTTCTAACACAAGCCAATTTTTTGTTTTAGACAACGGACGACACTCTTGCAGCAAGACAGTATCACCATCCCGGCACTCATTATTTTCATCATGAACATGCAATTTAGTCGAGCGTCGAATGTACTTTTTGTACAGCGGGTGCTGTATCTGGCGCTCAACCATTACAGTCGCTGTCTTATCCGCCTTGCAGCTGACAACACGAGCGCGCAACGTTCGTCGCGGCTGCCTTTTATCCGATTGATCCGCATCATGGGGGCGTTGATCCGTCATGTAGCACTCCTCGCGATGACATTCATACGCGTCTTGACTCGGGCGATATCTCGGCGCACGCTCTTGAACCTCGCGGGATTGGCCAACTGCCCAGTGCCGCGCTGCATGCGCAGATTAAACTGCTCTTTGCGCAGTTCGACCAGCTCCGATTCCAGTTCACTCATTGAGCGGTCATTAATGTTCGTTTTTTCTGCCATCCTACGCCGCCTGTCGCCTAACAAACGATGTAGCGATTGGGAGCTTGGCTCCGGCAAGACGAAATGCTTCGCGAGCCAAGGGTTCGCCGACACCTTGTATTTCGTAAAGTACGGTCCCTGGTTGAACCAGTGCGACCCAATACTCTGGATTACCCTTGCCCTTGCCCATGCGAACCTCAAGGGGTTTCTTCGATACAGGCTTGTCTGGAAAAACGCGGATCCAGACCCGGGCACCACGTTTCACGTAGCGGTTAATGGCACGGCGGGCAGCTTCGATCTGACGTGATGTCAGACGACCCCGTGCGGTGCACTGCAGCCCATACTCTCCAAAACTGACCCGATTGCCCCGCTGTGCGAGACCGCGATTGCGTCCTTTTTGCTGCTTGCGATATTTTGTTCGATTCGGCTGTAACATGGCCGGTGGTTCTCGTCTCTTGTGTCTTTACTTGTGTCCTGTAGAGCTCCGACTAGGCAGCGGCGACCGCGCCAGCAGTATCTTCTTCGTCCGCAGGCATAATCTCGCCATTAAATATCCAAACCTTAACGCCAATGACGCCATAAGTCGTATGGGCCTCAGCAAAACCGTAATCAACGTCCGCCCGCAGTGTATGTAGAGGTACCCGTCCTTCCCGATACCACTCAGTACGGGCAATTTCCGCACCATTCAGGCGCCCCGCCACCATCACCTTGACACCCTGTGCACCAAGGCGCATCGCGTTCTGAACTGCTCTGCGCATCGCTCGCCGAAACATAATGCGCTTGATTAACTGCTGGCAAATATTTTCAGCCACGAGCGTGGCATCCAATTCCGGTTTTCTGATTTCTTCTACCGAGACCTGGACAGGTCCGCCATTCATCACCATCAGGTCACCACGCAAGCGCTCGATGTCCTCGCCCTTCTTTCCAATCACGATACCCGGCCTACCCGTATGTAGGGTCACATTAAGACTGGTACCTGCACGCAGCAACTCAATCTTGCTCACCGCTGCATTTGCCAAACGAGTGCGAATAAAGCGCCTGACCTTCTGATCAGCGACAAGATAGTCGGCATAGCTCTTACCGGTCGCAAACCATTTTGCATCCCAGTCGCGGATAATGCCCAAACGAAACCCATTAGGCTGGACTTTCTGACCCATTTATCTCTTCCCTCTCGTGTCGTCACTCACCATCACAGTGATATGGCTGGTACGCTTGATAATCGGGGCTGCGCGACCCTTAGCGCGGGGCCGCCAGCGTTTCATAACAGGTCCCTCATCGATCATGATCGAGTGGACTCGCAATTCATCGATATCTGCACCTTCGTTGTGTTCTGCATTGGCGATCGCCGACTCGAGCACCTTACGAATGGGCGAGGCCGCTTTACGTGGACTGAATTCGAGGATTTCAAGTGCACGCGCCACTGGTTGTCGACGTACTTGGTCGGCAACCAGGCGACATTTCTGCGGCGAGATTCGAACGTACTTGGCAATTGCCTTGACTTCCATGTTCGATCGGTCTCCGTTACTTGGCCTTGCGATCTGCCGCATGGCTCCTGAAAGTCCGCGTAGCTGCAAATTCTCCCAATTTGTGCCCTACCATGTTCTCAGTAATCAGTACTGGTATATGCTGTCGACCATTATGAACAGCGATCGTCAGACCCACAAATTCCGGCATGATTACCGAGCGCCGTGACCACGTCCTTATCGGTCGTCTTGAACCTTCTTCTCGCGCGCGCATTGCCTTTTCCCACAGGTGTCCGTCCACGAAAGGACCTTTCTTTACTGATCGAGGCATTGCTACTTTCTCCGGCGCCGGCGCATGATCATTGAATCTGTTCTTTTATTGTGCCGTGTCCGATGGCCCTTGGTAGGAACGCCCCATGGCGTTACTGGATCGCGGCCACCAGAAGTGCGCCCTTCACCACCGCCATGCGGATGATCTACGGGGTTCATAGCAACACCCCGCACCGTCGGTCGAATCCCACGCCATCGTTTAGCTCCTGCCTTGCCCAACTTGCGTAGTGAATTTTCCTGGTTACCTACCTCACCAATCGTGGCACAGCAATTGATGTGCACACGGCGCATCTCGCCTGAGCGTAGTCGAAGCATTGCATAACTCCCCTCACGCCCGAGATACTGAACCGAGACACCGGCCGAACGCGCCAACTGAGCACCTTTTCCTGGCTTTAGTTCGATGCAGTGCAGAACGGTACCAACCGGTATGTTGCGCAACGGGAGATTGTTACCCACACGGATGGCAGCATCCGCGCCCGACTCGACCTGGTCGCCTGCAACAAGACCACGCGGCGCAACAATGTAACGACGTTCTCCGTCCGCATACAGCAGCAGTGCGATATGGGCGCTCCGATTGGGATCGTATTCTAAACGCTCGACTCGGGCTGAAATGCCGGTCTTGTTGCGTTTAAAGTCGATGATCCGATAGTGCCTCTTGTGTCCCCCACCGCGATGCCGCACGGTGATGCGGCCCATATTGTTGCGACCATTGATGGTCTTCTTAGGCTCGACCAGCGGTGCATATGGGCGGCCTTTGTGTAGTTCCGGAGACACTACCTTCACCATGCCGCGACGACCGGGTGATGTTGGTTTTTGTTTTATCAGTGGCATTGGTCTAGTGGTCTATGAAGGCGTACTTGCTCAGGCGCCTGTTCCAAGGAAATCAATGTCATCGCCCTCGGCAAGGCGAACATATGCCTTTTTCCAGTTATTCCGTTTGCCTGGTGTTCGGCCGAACCGCTTGATTTTTCCACGTACATTCATCACCTGCACGGTGGTTACTGATACGTCAAACAACTTCTCGACAGCTTCGCGCACCTCGGCTTTGGTCGCGTCATTCAATACTTCGAAAGCAACTCGCTGGTACTTTTCAGCCATATCGGTGCTCTTCTCCGATATCAACGGACGTAGAAGTATCTGGTGCATGCGTTCAGCGTTCACTGTAAGGAAGATTCCATTCTTTTTAACGCAGCAGTGGTAAATATTACGGTGCCGTGATCCACTAAACTGACCGGATCAACGCGCGATGCTTCCGACGAATTGATACCGATCACATTGCGGCATGCCAACGTAAGGTTTTCGTGATGTTCTTCCGTAATCAGCAATACGCGACTCTCTCCCGATATATTGAGTTGCTTTAGGAGTTGCAACAAAGCACGCGTGCGAGGCTCTTCAACCTCGATTGCGTCACACAATCTCAAGCGATCCTGACGGATCAGTTCGGACAATATGGATCGTAGTGCAACACGGTACGCCTTGCGGTTGACCTTCTGCGCATAGCTACGCGTGGAGTTTGCGAAAATGACGCCGCCACCGCGCCACAGTGGACTGCGGATGGTACCTGCACGTGCGCGCCCCGTTCCCTTCTGCCGATGGGGTTTACGTCCACCACCTCGCACCTGTGATCGGTTCTTCTGACTGCTGGTTCCGGCGCGCCGGCCAGCAAGGTAAGCAGTCACAACTTGGTGTATCAATGGCTCCTTAAACGAGGTAGCGAATACGGCATCGTCCACTTTAACCGCGCCCGAGTAGTCGCCATTTGCTTGTAGGAGCGGGAGTTCCATCAATCTATTGCCCTAGTCTTGTTCGGCGCTATCTTTCGCGGGGGAGGGATCAACCACACCGGTGAACTTCACCGATGGTTCAATCAGCAGATCGAAGCCCCGTGGACCAGGCACCGACCCCTGAATCAGGACCAGATTACGTTCCGCATCTACGCGGACCACTTCGAGATTCTGCTGTTTGCGATTCACACCACCCATTTGTCCAGCCATTTTCTTACCCTTGAAAACCCGCCCCGGGTCTTGGTTCTGGCC
Organism: uncultured Acidiferrobacteraceae bacterium; assembly: GCA_964484965.1. Lineage (GTDB taxonomy): Bacteria > Pseudomonadota > Gammaproteobacteria > Arenicellales > UBA868 > UBA11791. The sequence continues at coordinate 16,568 of CAZAHE010000018.1, forward strand.
AATCGAACCAGGCTTACGGTGAGCTTTTGAATTGCCGTGCGTGGCTCGACCTCCGCCAAACCCGTGGCGGCGTATCACACCGGCAAATCCTCGGCCCTTGGTGGTACCACGAACATCAACCTTCTGCCCGACAACGAGCAAGTCCGGCCCAATCATACTGCCTGGCTCGTACGAGGCCGCAACTTCGGCATCAACGCGGAACTCCCACATTCCGCGCCCAGGCTCTACAGTGGCACTCGCATAATGACCTTTCAGTGCCTTGCTGACACGTCCCGGGCGACGGTGACCGACAGACACCTGCACAGCAGAATAGCCATCTCGATCAACGCTCTTGATTTGCGTGACATAGTTCGGTTCGACTTCGACCACGGTCACCGGGAACGACTTCCCAAGATCATCAAAAATCCGGGTCATGCCTACCTTCTTTCCAATAATTCCAAGTGCCATGATCTTTGTCTTAACTTAGTCTGTCTATCCAGCATTATCCCAGCTTGATCTCAACATCAACACCTGCAGCGAGATCTAATTTCATCAACGCATCCACCGTCTTATCAGTCGGCTCGACAATATCCATAATCCGTTTGTAGATGCGAATCTCCATCTGGTCTCTAGAATTCTTGTATTTGTGTGGCGAGCGTAACAAGTTGTAGCGCTCTTTTTTTGTTGGTAACGGGATAGGTCCGCGCACAATCGCGCCGGTACGCCGAGCCGTATCTACGATTTCCTGGGCGGACCGATCGATCATTCGGTGATCGAAAGCCTTCAACCGAATCCTAATCTTCTGACTCGCTACGTTCGCTGCCATGGTGTTTCTCTTGAGTTGATCCGTTGTCTAGGCTTGATTTCTGAATCCAGCTTATTCAATGACGCTGGCGACGACACCGGCGCCGACGGTACGGCCACCTTCACGAATCGCAAACCGCAGTCCCTCTTCCATCGCGATCGGCGCAATCAAGCTCGCCTTCAGATTTACATTGTCGCCAGGCATCACCATCTCTGTCCCCTCAGGTAACTCACACTCGCCAGTCACATCTGTCGTGCGAAAGTAAAACTGCGGACGGTATCCCTGGAAAAACGGCGTATGCCGACCCCCCTCATCCTTCGACAAAACATAAATCTCCGCCTCAAACTTGGTGTGCGGCGTAATCGATCCAGGCTTCGACAATACCTGACCTCGCTCAACCTCATCCCGCTTCACACCACGCAACAACACCCCAACGTTGTCTCCCGCCTGACCCTCATCAAGCAACTTCCTGAACATCTCTACGCCCGTGCAGGTCGTCTTCTCCGTATCGCGGATGCCAACGATCTCAATCTCCTCACCAACCTTCACTACACCGCGCTCTACCCGACCAGTCACCACCGTGCCACGTCCAGAAATCGAAAATACATCCTCAATCGGCATCAAAAATGCACCGTCAATCGCACGCTCAGGCTCCGGAATATATGAATCCAGCGCCTCCGCCAACCGAATGATCGATTCCTCGCCCTGCTCCGATGCCTCTCCTTCCAGCGCCTTCAATGCAGAACCCGTAATAATCGGCGTATCATCACCGGGAAAATCATAACTCGTCAGTAGATCACGCACCTCCATCTCTACCAATTCCAGCAACTCTTCGTCATCCACCATGTCTGCCTTGTTCAGGTACACCACGATGTAAGGCACACCCACCTGACGAGCCAGCAATATATGCTCGCGCGTCTGCGGCATCGGCCCATCTGCCGCCGATACCACCAAAACCGCACCATCCATTTGCGCCGCACCCGTGATCATGTTCTTCACATAATCCGCATGACCCGGACAATCAACGTGCGCATAATGTCGGGCCTCACTCTCATACTCCACATGCGCTGTCGCTATCGTGATGCCACGCTCACGCTCCTCAGGTGCATTGTCAATGTCGTCAAACGCCTTGACCTCGCCTCCATACTTGGCACTCAGTACCCGCGTGATCGCCGCCGTCAGCGTCGTCTTGCCATGATCTACATGACCGATCGTGCCTACATTGACATGCGGCTTCGTTCGTTCAAATTTCTCTTTCGCCACTAGCTCATCTCCAAAACTAAACTATGTTGATGCCTGAGAATAACGGTGTCGGCTTAACTCGCCTTCTTCATTACCACTTCAGTCACACTTACCGGAACTGGCATGTAACGACCAAATTCCATCGTGTAGGTGGCACGACCCTGTGTTGCCGAACGAAGTGAAGTCGCGTAACCGAACATTTCGGCAAGCGGCACATCTGAACGCACCACTTTTCCCGATGGCACATTATCTATCTCAACTATCACGCCGCGCCGCGCATTCATATCTCCGGTTACTGATCCCATATATTGTTCCGGCGTCACGACCTCGACACGCATGATCGGCTCCAGCAATTCTGGAGCAGCCCGCATGCTCGCCTCACGAAATGCCTGAATGGCGGCCACTTTAAATGCGTGCTCAGAGGAATCCACTTCGTGATGGGAACCATCGAACAGTGTCGCTTTAACATCAATCACGGGATAACCAGCGACTACTCCCGATTCCATCGCTTCGCTCACACCCTTCTTAACTGCCGGAATGTACTCCTTGGGGACCGTACCGCCCTTCGTATTGTCAACAAATTCGAAGCCCGTGCCACGCTCCGTTGGCTCTACACGAAGATGGACATGGCCGTATTGCCCGCGTCCGCCAGTTTGTTTAGCGTACTTGTGTTCTTGCTCGATCACTCGATTCAAGGTCTCGCGATACGCTACTTGCGGCTTACCAATATTGGCGTCAACAGAAAATTCGCGCCGTAACCGATCGATAATAATATCCAGGTGAAGCTCGCCCATCCCGGAAATGATCGTCTGGCCAGTCTCTTCATCTGCACTGACCTTGAAAGAGGGATCTTCCTGCGCCAACTTACTCAGAGCGACACCGAGCTTTTCCTGGTCAGATCTGGTCTTTGGTTCGACCGCCTGTGCAATTACCGGCTGAGGAATCTCAATCTGCTCGAGGACAATGATACTCGCGGGATCGCACAGCGTATCGCCGGTGGATACATTCTTCAGGCCTACAGCGGCGGCTATATCACCAGCACGGACCTCTTTCACTTCTTCTCGGGAGTTTGCATGCATCTGAAGTAATCGACCGATCCGTTCCCTTTTTTCTTTTACCGAATTCAGTACAGTGTCGCCTGTTTTCAAGACACCAGAATAAACACGGAAGAACACAAGCTGTCCCACGAAGGGGTCATTCATGATCTTAAATCCGAGCGCGGCAAATTTTTCGTCGTCCAACGACGAACGCACCAACACAGATTCGCCGTCTTCACCGGTACCTTCGATGGCCGGGACATCCATCGGATTAGGCAGGTAGTCTATTACTGCATCGAGCACAGCCTGGACACCTTTATTTCTAAACGCAGAACCACACGTCACAAGAACAATCTCATTTGCAATCGTACGCACACGCAGGCCACGCTTAATTTGATCTGCCGTCAAGGCGCCAGTATCGAGATAAGCTTCCATCAATTCGTCATCGGCCTCAGCAGCTGCTTCCAATAATTTGTCGTGCAGTTGACGGGCCTGCCTTTCTAGTTCAGTCGGAATGTCAGTGCGCTCAAATTTAGTGCCATTGGTCTCCTCGTCCCAATAGATAGCACGCATATCAACAAGATCCACCACTCCCTTGAATGCCTCCTCTGAACCTATTGGAATCTGTAAGGCAACGGCGGTGGCACCTAGGCGCTGTCTAATTTGATCAACAACATGATCAAAATTCGCCCCGGTACGATCCATTTTATTGATAAAAGCAAGCCGAGGAACACCATAGCGGTCGGCCTGACGCCATACGGTTTCTGACTGCGGTTCAACACCACCGACAGCACAGAAGACGGCAACGGCGCCGTCGAGGACGCGCAGCGAGCGCTCCACTTCTATAGTGAAATCAACGTGACCGGGAGTATCAATAATGTTGATGCGATGCTCAGAGAACTGTTGATCCATGCCTTTCCAAAAGCATGTCGTCGCTGCCGATGTGATCGTGATACCTCTTTCCTGCTCCTGTTCCATCCAGTCCATCACCGCATTGCCGTCATGGACTTCACCCAGCTTGTGGGAAATTCCGGTATAGAACAAGATCCGCTCAGTCGTCGTCGTCTTACCGGCATCAATGTGCGCCATGATGCCGATATTGCGGTATCGTTCGAGAGGAATATTTCTTGCCACGACGAGTTGCCTGAGTGAGTAAATGACGAATAGTTAATTGAGATCAATAATCAGGTTCGTAGTCGCGCTCAGAATCGATAATGCGAAAACGCTTTGTTGGCTTCTGCCATCCTGTGCACATCGTCTTTCTTGCGCGCTGCGGCACCTCGGTTTTCTGCAGCGTCCATCAACTCGCCTGCCAATCGCTGAGTCATCGACTTCTCACCCCGTTTCCTCGCTGACTCAACCAACCAGCGCATGGCAAGCGCATTGCGCCGACTAGGCCGGACTTCTACCGGCACTTGATAAGTTGCACCTCCCACACGGCGGCTCTTGACTTCTACGACCGGGCGGATGTTCTCTAGTGCCTGATAAAAAGTATCCAGCGGTTTATCCACACCGCGCTCCGCGATGATATCGAGCGCGCCATAAATAATGCTTTCGGCAATCGATTTCTTGCCATCGAGCATAATTATGTTTATAAATTTGGCGACGGTCTGATCCTTGAATTTTGGATCCGGCAACATCACTCTTTTTGGTACTTCTCTACGCCTTGGCATCCTCTTGTTTCCTGTTCAGGACTCGCTCCACAGAGCCATCATGATTCGATAATTTTGTTCGATACGGGCCGCTCTAGCACCGCGCAGTAAGACAGCAACGACGCGGTACCCGTTTCTCCTTCATCGAAGGCGCCCATTGTCGCAAGGCACCCGGCTTATTCCACCTCAGTGAAACTGCTATTTACCGCTAGCAAGATATCTTGCCGTCGCGGCTTTTCCTTGTCGCGGTCATCTGACCGCGCACTTACTCAGGCCTGCTTTTTGTGTGAGGTTTATTCTCGTCCGGGGCGGTCTTTACTTTCGAACGACCCGATGCCCGTCACACCAGCAGACCTCTCTTATGTTTTCGGTCGCTTGGCCCCATACTTCGAGCGTCCTTGGCGACGTTCGCCCACGCCAGACGTGTCCAACGTGCCACGCACGGTGTGATAACGCACACCAGGTAAATCCTTTACTCGCCCGCCACGGATCAACACTACCGAATGCTCCTGCAGGTTATGTCCCTCACCACCGATGTAACTGGTCACTTCATAACCATTGGTCAGGCGAACCCGAGCAACCTTGCGCAATGCCGAGTTCGGTTTCTTCGGCGTCGTCGTATACACTCGTGTGCACACACCACGCTTCTGCGGAGAAGCAGCCAACGCCGGCACGTTAGATTTTTTCCGTTGCCGGGCACGCGATTTTCTGACCAGCTGATTAGTCGTGGGCATAAAGAACTCCGCAGGGCTCGGCTAGAAGCCCCGTCGAAACCCAGTAAAAGGGCGGGGATTCTAGGCAGAGCATTGAACAGATGTCAAGTTTCACGCCGTTTTCCTACCTATAAAATCAGGACATTCCTGGGTAATGTGGCCCTCAGACAGCGACCGCCTCATCCAAGTCCGTGTCGGCTGCAGTAGTGCCTGGCTCAGCCGGATCAACACTGAAAATCATTTCCTCACGCTCATTATCTTCTGCCGCTCGTTCCGCCCTCCGCCGCCGCCGTTCCTCATGAAATGCCAACCCGGAACCGGCGGGTATCAGGCGACCAACGATGACATTTTCCTTAAGGCCCCGAAGATGATCGGCCTTACCATGCATCGAGGCATCTGTCAGCACACGAGTGGTTTCCTGGAAAGACGCAGCTGAGATGAACGATTCTGTGCTGAGTGAAGCCTTGGTAATACCTAGCAGCACCGGTCGACATTCGGCCGCCTTCTTGCCGTCTGCGAGAAGCGCTTCGTTTTCCGTAAGCAGCGTTGAACGCTCGACCTGGTCATCTTTCAGGTAGCGAGTATCACCACCTTTTGTAATACGGACTTTTCGCAGCATCTGTCTCACAATCACTTCTATATGTTTATCGTTAATCCGGACACCCTGCAACCGATAAACTTCTTGTACTTCGTTAACAATAAATTCTGTCAACTCTTCCACTCCGAGGAGGTCAAGAATGTCTGCAGCTGCACGCGGGCCTTCGACTATTTCATCACCACGCTCTACATGCTCTCCTGGATACACGCTGATTTCACGCGTCTTCGGAATCTGCATTTCGTGCTCTCGATTATCTTCACCCGTAATCACAAGACGCCTCTTGGTCTTGACCTCTTTACCGAATGAAACAACACCACTATGTGTTGCCAGAATAGCCGGCTCCTTTGACCGTCGTGCTTCAAAAAGCTCGGCGACCCGAGGCAAGCCACCGGTGATGTCACGTGTCTTCGAGCCCTCCTGCGGAATCCTAGCCAGAAACGCGCCCGCTTCTATGGTATCGCCGTCAGCTACAGTAATCGTTGCACCTGGCGGCATTGGATAACGCGCCTCACTGTCACTTCCCGGAATCTTTTTCGCTCGGTTTCGTCCATCAACGAGAAGAATTGCCGGACCAATATCCTGCGCTGTGCCGCGCCTTTGTCTTGGATCCAACACAACGTAAGTACTCGACCCAGTTAGCTCATCTGTCTGTCGCGTTACAGTGACCCCATCATCCATGTTCTCAAAACTGACCTTACCCCCAACTTCAGTAATGATCGGATGTGTATGTGGATCCCAACTAGCGATGAACTGGCTAACTGACACGTTATCGCCATCACTGACAGTCAGTTCAGCACCGTAGGGCAACTGGTAACGCTCACGGTCAACACCAAAAGTGTCTCGAATCACCAACTCACCAGAGCGAGACACGACAACGTTCTTACCATCGCTACGGCTGACTAAACGAATGCGGGCAAAACTGACCTTGCCTTCGTTGCGCACCGTTACCTTGCTCGCCGCCGCCGCCCGCGAAGCCGCACCACCAATGTGGAATGTGCGCATCGTCAACTGCGTACCGGGCTCACCAATACTTTGCGCCGCCATGACACCAACCGCTTCGCCACGGTTCACCATATGTCCGCGTGCCAGATCACGCCCGTAACAAGTGCTGCAAATGCCATAGCGAGTTTCACAAGTGACCGGTGATCGCACCCGAATTTGGTTGATGTTGTGTTCTTCGACTAGACCTAGCGCATCTTCGTCAATCATTTGGCCGCGCTTCAACAGAACCAATTTCTTATCCTGTGGACTGGTGACCTCTTCAGCCACTACTCGGCCGAGGATGCGGTCTTTCAGCGGCATAACAACCTCACCGCCTTGCACAATCGCAACGAGAAGAATCCCATTCTTGGTCCCGCAATCCTCGTCGTTGACAACGAGGTCCTGACACACGTCGACGAGCCGTCGGGTCAGATAGCCCGAGTTGGCTGTTTTTAGAGCCGTGTCAGCAAGGCCTTTGCGAGCACCATGTGTAGAGATGAAGTACTGCAGAACATTCAACCCTTCACGAAAATTGGCCGTGATTGGTGTCTCAATAATTGAACCATCCGGCTTTGCCATCAGGCCTCGCATACCGGCAAGCTGGCGGATTTGAGCCTGGCTGCCTCGCGCTCCCGAATCAGCCATCATGTAGATCGAGTTGAATGACTCCTGTTGTATATCTCCACCTCCTGCATCCGCGACCACCTCGTCTCGGATCTCTTTCATCATCTCGTCCGCGACCACTTCACTGGCGTGAGTCCAGATATCGACGACTTTGTTGTAGCGTTCTCCATCGGTCAGTAATCCCGAACCATACTGCTCCTGAATGCTCTTCACCTCACGCTCAGCCGTAGCAAGACGTTCTTTCTTGTTTTGCGGGATCACCATGTCGTCGACTCCAATAGACACCCCACTCCGGGCCGCCATGGAAAAACCAACGTACATTAACTGGTCACAGAAGATAACGGTCTCTTTGAGACCGATACGGCGGTAGCATTCATCAATGGCTGTTGAGATAGCACGTTTTCTCAGCGGCTTGTCAATCAACGCGAACGGCAACCCGTCGGGGAGAATCTCCATCAGTAAGGAGCGACCCACTGTGGTCTCCTTTAGCGCAACAACCGACGTAAACTGGCCATCCTCGCTGCGACACTGCTCGGTAATACGCACCTTGACCTTCGCATGCAGCGATACCTGGCCACTGTCGTAAGCGCGTCTTGCCTCAGCAATATCAGAGAACACCATACCTTCACCTTGTGCATTGACTCGCTCGCGAGTCATGTAATACAGACCCAGCACAATGTCCTGTGATGGGCCGATAATGGGCTCACCATTGGCCGGTGAAAGTACGTTGTTCGAAGACATCATCAACGAACGTGCTTCCAGCTGTGATTCGATCGACAACGGTACGTGAACCGCCATCTGGTCACCATCGAAGTCGGCGTTATACGCCGTGCATACCAGCGGATGCAGCTGAATGGCTTTGCCTTCAACCAACACTGGCTCAAATGCCTGAATACCGAGGCGATGAAGTGTCGGTGCGCGGTTGAGCAACACTGGATGTTCTCGAATCACCTCCTCGAGAATATCCCAGACCTCGAGCTCTTCGTTGTCGACCATCTTCTTCGATTGTTTGATTGTGGTCGAAAGTCCTCGAAGCTCCAGTCTCGAAAAAATAAATGGCTTAAATAATTCCAAGGCCATCTTTTTCGGCAAACCGCATTGATGTAATTTGAGCGTCGGCCCGACTACAATAACCGAACGTCCTGAGTAATCGACTCTTTTCCCAAGCAGGTTTTGCCGGAACCGACCCTGCTTTCCTTTGATCATGTCTGCAAGGGATTTCAGTTGCCGTTTGTTCGATCCTGTTACGGGCTTGCCGCGTCGGCCGTTGTCGAGCAATGAATCAACCGACTCCTGCAACATGCGTTTTTCATTTCGAACGATGATGTCCGGCGCGTTAAGGTCAAGCAGTCGACGCAACCTGTTGTTGCGATTGATGACACGGCGGTAAAGATCATTGAGATCGGATGTTGCAAAACGGCCACCATCAAGCGGCACCAGCGGTCGCAGATCGGGAGGTAAAACGGGAAGCACTTCCATAACCATCCACTCAGGCTTGTTACCAGAGTGAATAAATGCCTCAATAACTTTTAATCTTTTGACCAATTTCTTGATCTTGGTCTCAGACCGGGTCTCATCCAACTCCATCCTTAGCATGTCACGTTCGGATTTAAGATCCATTGAGCGAAGCAAACTCCGGATCGCTTCGGCTCCCATACTGGCCTCGAAGTCAGCGCCATATTGCTCTATGGCGTCGTAGTAGGTCTCCTCTGTGAGCAACGAACCTGACTCGAGCTCCGTCATGCCCGGATTGGTTACTACGTAGGCTTCAAAATAGAGCACTCGCTCGATTTCCCGCACCGTCTTGTCAAGTAGCACGCCAAGTCGCGATGGCAACGACTTCAGAAACCAGATGTGTGCTACTGGGCTAGCCAATTCAATGTGTCCCATTCGCTCACGTCGAACCTTGGATAAAGTCACCTCGACACCACATTTCTCGCAGATCACACCGCGGTGCTTTAGACGCTTGTACTTGCCGCATAAGCACTCATAGTCACTCATTGGGCCAAACAATTTCGAACAGAACAGACCGTCACGCTCCGGCTTGAACGTACGGTAATTGATGGTCTCGGGCTTTTTTACCTCACCAAATGACCACGAACGAATCTTGTCTGGGGAGGCGATACCGATGCGGATGGTATCGAAATCCTGGCTCGTATCGGGCTTGTTGATCAGGCTAAAGAGATCTTTCATTGAAATTCCTTAAACTTTTCTGGGCTGTCTCGTGAATAAAAGCGCGTCGTTCCACTCGCTAGCGCTCTTCCCTCATTTCAACATTAAGGGCAAGTGCCCTGATTTCCTTTACCAACACATTGAATGACTCCGGCACTGCAGCTTCCATGCGATGATCCCCCTTAACCAGGTTGTCATACATCTTGGTCCGACCTGATACGTCGTCCGATTTGACTGTCAACATTTCCTGCAAGGTATAGGAAGCACCGTAAGCCTCTAGCGCCCACACTTCCATCTCACCGAAACGCTGGCCACCGAACTGTGCTTTACCGCCGAGCGGCTGCTGCGTGATCAGGCTGTAGGGTCCAGTTGATCGCGCGTGCATCTTGTCATCGACCAGGTGATTCAGCTTGAGCATGTACATGTAGCCGACAGTGACTGGCCGATCAAAAGCTTCACCCGTCCGGCCATCGTAGAGCACCGTCTGGCCAGTGGACGGCAATCCTGCCAGCGAAAGCATCGACTTGATCTCGGATTCAGAGGCACCGTCGAATACCGGTGTGGCCATGGGTACACCACCACGCAGGTTAGCAGCCAATTCCAGAATCTCCTCGTCCGTTAGAGTTGACAGTCCATTCACTCCCCCGGCCCCGTTATAAATCTTTCCAAGCAAACTCTTGACATCGCCAACCGTTGCCTGCTGATCGAGAAGTCCTCCGATCTGCCTACCAAGCTCGTGCGAAGCCCAGCCTAGATGTGCCTCGAGCACCTGCCCAACGTTCATACGCGACGGTACTCCCAGAGGATTTAGAACAATATCCACCGTGGTGCCATCAGCCATGTGTGGCATATCTTCGATCGGTACGATCTTAGAAATCACACCTTTGTTGCCATGGCGTCCAGCGATCTTATCGCCAGGCTGTAAGCGACGTTTAACAGCAACGAAGACCTTGACCTGCTTTAGAACACCAGGCTGCATTTCGTCGCCAGCTTCGAGCTTATCCCGTTTCTCGTCGTACAACGTTTTGAAATGCTTGTCCTGACGATCCAGGTGAGCGCGAATCCGTTCAAGGTTCCGATTAGAGTCCTCCTCTCGAACGCGTATTTCAAACCACTTCTCACGTGGTAGTTCCTTGAGATAGGTGCGAGTGATTTTGGCACCTGATACGAGTCCAGCGGGACCGCCGTCAGCAGACTTGCCAATCAGCAGTTTTTCGATGCGATCATAAGCATCTTCCTCAACAATCCGGTATTGATCATTGAGGTCTTTCTTGATTTGCGCGAGTTCATAGTCTTCTATGTCAAGGGCTCGCTTGTCTTTCTCAACACCATCGCGTGTAAACACCTGCACGTCGATAACGGTCCCCGACATTCCCGAGGGCATCCTAAGTGACGTATCTTTCACATCGGAGGCCTTCTCGCCAAAGATCGCTCGCAGAAGTTTTTCCTCGGGCGTCAACTGGGTCTCACCCTTGGGCGTCACTTTTCCTACCAGGATATCGTTGGGCTCTACTTCGGCGCCAATGTAAACAATGCCTGCCTCATCTAGTTTGCCGAGCGCAGAGTCGCCAACGTTTGGGATATCACGGGTAATGTCCTCCGAACCAAGCTTTGTATCCCTCGCAACGCACTGCAATTCTTCTATATGAATCGATGTATAAACGTCATCCTGCACTAAGCGCTCGGAAATTAATATTGAATCTTCGAAGTTGTAGCCGTTCCACGGCATAAATGCGACCAGCACGTTGCGACCCAGGGCCAGTTCACCCATATCGGTAGATGGGCCGTCTGCCAGCACATCGCCCGCGTGAATCCGGTCACCAGTCTTCACCAACGGGCGCTGGTTAATTGTTGTGTTCTGGTTCGAACGCGTGTACTTGATCAAACTGTATATGTCCACACCCGCGTCGTCGGCACCTACTTCGCGGTCATCCACCTTGACCACAATACGCGAAGCATCGACCGAGTTGACCACGCCACCGCGACTCGAAATGACAACAACGCCTGAATCACTTGCCACTTTGCGTTCAATACCGGTCCCGACCAACGGCTTTTCACTACGCAAGGTAGGCACCGCCTGGCGTTGCATGTTCGAACCCATCAATGCGCGATTGGCGTCATCATGCTCAAGAAAAGGGATCAAGGACGCAGCAACGGAGACGATTTGCGAAGGTGCAATATCGATGTAATCGATCTTGTCCGGTGTCGAAAGCGTAAACTCGTTCTGATAACGACAGGAAACAAGCTCATCCATCAATACGCCACGCTCGCTGACGCGGGCATTGGCCTGGGCTATAACGAACTTGAATTCATCAATCGCCGACAGATACTCGACTTCGTCTGTCACGCGCTTATTGGTGACCTTTCGGTAGGGCGTTTCAAGAAAGCCATATTCGTTAGTCCGCGCGTAGACAGCAAGTGAGTTGATCAGCCCGATATTCGGGCCTTCTGGGGTTTCAATCGGGCAAACGCGACCGTAATGGGTCGGATGGACATCCCGCACCTCAAAACCCGCACGCTCACGGGTGAGACCACCCGGACCCAACGCAGACACACGGCGCTTGTGTGTAACTTCAGCCAATGGATTAGTCTGGTCCATGAACTGGGATAATTGGCTTGAGCCAAAAAATTCCTTAATAACAGCCGATACCGGTTTTGCATTAATCAGATCTTGCGGCGTCAGGTTTTCTGATTCCGCCACAGTCAACCGCTCGCGCACTGCCCGTTCTACTCGCACGAGACCGACACGGAACTGGTTCTCGACCAACTCACCGACTGAACGCACGCGTCGGTTACCCAGATTGTCGATATCGTCGGTTTCCCCACGCCCGTTCTTCAGTTCCACTAGCACCCGTAGCACGTCAATGATGTCTTCTTGCGTCAGGTGTGAAGGCCCCTCATCCGAAGCACGACCGAGACGACGGTTGAGTTTCATCCGACCAACCATTGAGAGATCGTAACGATCAGTATTGAAGAAAAGATTCTTGAACAACTGCTCTGCGGCATCTTTAGTCGGTGGCTCACCAGGCCTCATCATTCGATAGATATCCTGTTGCGCGCCTTCAGCCGTGAAAGCAAGGCCTTTGGTGTCGTCAGCGTCCTTGCGGAGCGTATCGGAAATGAATGGCCCACAGTCAAGATCATTTGCATAGATGATTTCGACTTCGGTTACTCCTGCAGTACGACAAGCAGTCAGCAAATCGGTTGTGAGTATTTGGTTTGCATCAGCCAACAGCTCTCCGGTATTCACATCGATGACAGCTTTAGCGAGTACCTTGCCCAGGCCATCCTCGTTATTGGCAGCAAGATACGAATCGGCCACGCTGAGGCGCTTGACCCGTGCACTTGTCAACTCCCGCAGGTGGCGTGCTGTCACCCGACGACCAGATTCCACCACCACCTGCCCGTTAGCCGTCGAAATGTCGAAGTCGAAATCCTGACCACGCAGCCGCTCCGCTACAAAGTCGATCTCCGCCCCTTCGGCCTTCAGTCGTACGGTTTCGGTTTCGAAAAACAGATCGAGTATCTCTTCCGTCGAATAATTAAGCGCTCGTAGGATCACTGTTGCCGGCAGCTTACGACGTCGATCAATGCGCACGTACATAAGATCCTTTTGGTCGAATTCAAAATCCAGCCACGAACCTCGATATGGGATCACGCGAGCTGAGAACAACAGTTTTCCCGAGGCATGCGTCTTGCCCTTATCATGGTCGAAGAAGACACCGGGAGAGCGGTGCAATTGCGAGACAATGACACGCTGGGTCCCATTAATAATGAAAGTGCCATCCTCGGTCATGAGGGGCACTTCACCCATGTACACTTCTTGTTCTTTTACATCCCGGATGATCTTCTCGCCACCACTTGCTTTCTCAAAAACCATCAGCCTTAGAACAGCGTGCAATGGCGCGGAATAAATTCGACTTTGTCGCTTGCATTCACGCTCGTCGTAACGCGGTTCCCCAAGCCGGTAACTAACGAACTCAAGTGACGCTAGCCCGTTGTAGCTTTCAATTGGGAAGACTGATTTAAACGCGGCTTGTAAGCCCTGATCGATACGTTGATTCGTTTCAACGCTCTTCTGCAGCAGTTTGTGGTAAGACCCACGCTGGATGTCCAGCAGGTTGGGCACACTGTCGCCACTTGCTTGTTTGCTGAACGTCTTTCTGATGCGCTTTTTTTCAGTAAAGGAATAAGTCATGCACGTCCCTCGATCAATATCCGCAAATCACCCGTAATGCGCATTTGCATTCGGTGATAAATCTAAATCAACACGCAACAGAGCCCGCAACTCTGCCTACGCGTCGCTTCCTTGGCCCGCGCGTGCCCGTCTGACACGCGATTCAACACCCCTACTTCACCTCGACAGTGGCCCCTGCCTCCTCAAGCTGTTTCTTGGCGTCTTCAGCCTCATCTTTGCTGACACCTTCGCGCACCGACGCCGGCGCCGACTCGACGAGGTCCTTTGCTTCCTTAAGCCCCAATCCTGTCATAGCTCGCACCACTTTAATGACGCCAACCTTTTTCTCGCCGAAACTGGCAAGAACAACATCAAACTCGGTTTGTTCCTCCGCCTCTGCCTCAGCTGCCCCACCAGCTCCAGCCGGAGCCGCAACAGCCACAGCTGCGGCCGCCGAAACACCAAACTTCTCTTCCATATCCTTGATCAGTTCTGACAGTTCAAGAACCGACATCTCGGCTACCGCATTAAGAATTTCTTCACGTGACATATCTTTCTCTCCAATATTCGGGCTCACACAACCGCAGAATGTATTCGTAGCCGTTCATGCAGGCTCTTTGCTGTCCCTTAAGGCAGTCAAAGTACGTACGAACTTACTGGGAACTTCGTTCAGCGTCCGCACAAATTTATCGATCGGTGCCCGCATCGTGCCAACCAGCGTCGCCAACAGTTCTTCGCGCCCAGGCAAACGTGCCAGCTCTTTCACGGTCTGATCGTCGATTAACGACCCTTCCATTGCACCCGCTGTCACCCGCAGGACATCGTGGCTCTTGGAAAATTCGGTCACCACCTTAGCCAAGGCAACTGGATCTTCCGACGTTGCCATGATCAACGGGCCAACAAAATGGTCTGTAAGACACTCGAAATCTGATCCAGCCACGCTACGGCGCGCAAGTGTGTTTTTGACGACCCGAACGACAACGCCATTGTCCCTCGCCGCACTTCTCAAGGATGACATCTCAGCAACAGTCAATCCACGGTATTCCGCCAGGATAGCGGCCCTTGCCTCAGACAAAGTCTGCGACACCTCGCTGACGACGGCTTTCTTCTGCTCCAGATTCAAACCCATTTGAAACTCACTCCGTCGAGTTGATGGAATGGTGACCTGACTCCGAACATTTCTGGAGTCACGGGCACCGCCTGCGCGGGCCGTACCGCCTAATTAAGTGCCAGGTAACCGATTGTCACCATGCACACCCGCGGTCTTCGACAAACCCAGCGTCACGCCTGTCCACCATTGCCAGCTGCCAGACGCACCACCTAAGTCCATCAAATCTTTTTTCACTTCAGTTGACTACCGTCGCCCGATCAACCTTGACGCCAGGCCCCATCGTGGTCGACAACGTAATACGGTTGATATAGACACCCTTGGCCGCAGACGGTTTGGCCCGATTCAAAGCACCAACAAGCGCCATGAGATTTTCTTTCAGGGCTTCAGACTCGAACGAGGCTTTTCCTATTGGGCAGTGAATCACCCCTGCCTTGTCTATGCGGAACTGCACCTGCCCGGCTTTTGCGTTTTTAACCGCAGTGGCGACATCTTGGGTAACTGTACCCACTTTCGGGTTCGGCATCAGCCCACGCGGGCCCAAAATCTGACCGAGGCGACCAACCACGCGCATGGTAGCCGGAGTGGCAATGCAAACGTCAAAGTCAATATTGCCTGCGGAGATTTTTTCTGCCAAGTCATCCAGTCCAACAATGTCGGCACCCGCATCTCGTGCAGAGTCCGCATCGCTACCCTCAGCAAATACCGCAACACGCACCGTCTTGCCTGTGCCTCGCGGCAAGACGGTCGAACCCCTGACGCTCTGGTCTGATTTCTTCGCATCAACTCCAAGATTGATCGCAACATCAACGGTCTCGTCGAAACCTGCCGAGGCACCCGTGCGAACCAGTCCTATCGCTTCGTCAACGTTATATACAGCCTGGTGCTCCTTGTCTTCAGTCATCGAGCGGTACCGTTTTCCGCGTTTGCTCATTTTTTAAACACCCTCTGTATCAATTCCCATACTGCGCGCACTGCCGGCAATAATACGCACAGCTTGGTCCATGTTGTAGGCACTAAGGTCAGGCATCTTGACCTTCGCAATCTCCTCCAATTGGCTGCGGTTCACCTTGCCGACCTTTTCTCGATTGGGTTCTGCACTACCCTTGTCCACTGCCGCAGCTTTTTTTAAGAGCACCGACGCCGGCGTCGTCTTACGAATGTAAGAGAAGCTCTTGTCAGTATAGACTGTGATCACTACCGGTACTGGAAGCCCGGCCTCCACATCCTGGGTTGCCGCATTAAACGCCTTACAAAACTCCATGATATTGACACCGTGCTGACCCAAAGCGGGCCCCACAGGTGGGCTTGGCTTGGCTTCACCTGCAGGCACCTGTAGCCGGATGTAGGTTTCAATTTTCTTCGCCACGACTTTACTCCAGTATGAGTGCGGTAGCGTCTGTCAGCCTTGACGACTCAGGCCTACTCGAGCAGATCCACACTGGGTTGGCTAAGTTCATGCGCTGTCCCGGCATCAGCCTTTTTCCACCTGGCTGAAACTGAGTTCGACCGGCGTCGATCGACCAAAGATAGTGACTGAGACCCGCAATTTTTCCTTATCAAAATTGACATCTTCGACAGTGCCGTTGAAATCCTGGAAAGGGCCATCCACGACGCGCACGATCTCTCCAGGTGCGTAGGTATATTTGGGCCGCGGGTGTTCCGCACCTTCTTGCACCTGCTGCAAGATAGTGTTGACCTCTTCGTCTTTAATCGGCACAGGCTTCGTGCCCGTGCCACCGACAAACCCCGATACTCGTGGCACCGAATTCACAAGGTGCCAGGCATCGTCGCTCATTATCATCTGGACTAGGACATAACCGGGAAAGAATTTTCTTTCGCTGGTTCTTTTCTGCCCGCTTTTGAGTTCAATCACGACCTCAGTCGGCACTTCGATGCCGCCGAAATACGCTTCCATACTGTTGCGCACGATGTGTTCTTTCAATGATTGCTGAACTTGTTTCTCAAAACCGGAGAAAGCCTGAACAACATACCACTGCAATTCGTTTGAGTCAGTCATCGTTTACTATCCGCTGGCACCCAAAATGAGGTCATAAATCGCCCAAAACGACAGAACATCCAACAACCATAGATACAGCCCAACTAAGATCACCATCACTATTACAACCAGCGTCGCCTGAATGGTCTCTTTGCGTGTCGGCCATATGACCTTGCGCACTTCGGCACGGGCGCCGACCGCAAACTGCCACGCAGCCTGTCCCGGTGCAGACGCCAGCGCCACAGCAGACGCAGCGATTATGCCGACAATCACCACCCCTGCGCGTAGCAACACAGACGCGTCGCCCAACCAGTAAAACCCTGTGATCCCCGCGATCACGATCAGGACAGACAACGCGAGTTTTAACTTGTCCGCCACCCACTCTCCTTGCATCTTTAACTCTGGCAGGCCAGGAGGGAATCGAACCCCCAACCTGCGGTTTTGGAGACCGCCGC
>CAZAHE010000019.1:0-32747 GCA_964484965.1 uncultured Acidiferrobacteraceae bacterium
ATCATGGCCTGTCCTGCGGCCTCATGAGCACTCGCGCTGTTGTCCTTATGACGACCCGGTCAGAGAGCGACCGTCCAAGTTGCGGATCGAGATGAAGTGGAAATAGGCGCTGACGACACAGATCAAAACGATCGATGCACCGATGCCAACCGCAATTGGTGCTGTTAGCCAGCTGGCTGTCAGGCCAATCGCCAACCCGCCCAGTCCTATCAGGCTAAAGGTAATGCTGTGGATTCCCATTACTCGACCACGCAATGCTTCGGGTACTCGTAACTGGAGCACGGTCATCGATGTGATCAAGAAGGCTGAGTTGCAGATTGCAGCGATCAGAATGCTGGCACAACTGGCTGCAAATGCGGCTGGATAAGTCTTGAATGTGCCCGTAATGACGGCAAATACCAGCAGTGCACACGGCATTAATGCTGCGCTTAAGAACATGATGCGGCCAAGATGCCGGTGCCTTTGTAAACGACCTACCAGTAGTGTGCCGATGACCGACCCGATGCCGGTAAAGGAAACCATCAGGCCATAGCCTCGCTCATTGCTGCCGAGCAACTCGGCGAAGAGGGGCAGAATCTGGAAATAGGCGGTGCCGAAAAACATGCCAGTCCAGGTCAGTAGGATGAGCACATAGAAGAGCTGCTGGCTAATAATAAATTGAATACCCTCAATCAGTTCACGCAATGGCTTTGCTGATCGAGGTCGATGCGAATCGGCATCTAGTCCAAATAACACCTTGACCATGAGGATGAAGCCAAGCGCTGTGACAAAAAATATGATTGACGTGTCGGTTAAGGCGATTACCACGCCAGCGAGGGCTGGCAGGATCATTCGTGTCGCCTGCCACAGGATTGAGTTGAGCGCCACAGCACTCATCATCTGTGCGGGTTTGATCAGCGAAGGGAAGAATGCCTGTCGGGCGGGAAAGTCGAATCCATGAGCTAGACCAAGTATTGCGGCAATCGCCCAGACGTGCCACACCCGCACTAGTTCCAGGGCATCGAGGGTGGCAAGTAAGCACAACAGCACCGCAATGCTGGAGGAAGTCACGATCAGCACCCGGCGCCGGTTCATGCGGTCAGCAATCAAGCCGCCAGCAAATGTCGCCAGAATGGTAGGTAGCGCCGCAGCGGCGCCGAGCAGTCCAAGGTCCCGCGCTGAGCCGCTCAATTCGAAGACCAGCCAGCCCTTGGCGATGAGGTATAGCTGAGTCGCGCCGACGGAAGCTATCGAGCCCAGCCAGTATCGGCGATACCGCCTTGACCGAAGTGCATCCAGGCGCATGCAGGTCGACCTTGGCTGACGGGTTTCGGGCTGTGCTCAGCCAGGTGTGTTTGTAGTCGGACTGTCTTCCGGGGGGGCTCTCGATCCAAGCAGGATGCTGAGCCCTCGGCCACTGGGGTGGCTCTCGGCCGCGATCTTGATCAGCATGGTTAGCGGCGCTGACAGGAACATACCCACCGGCCCGAATACCCAGCCCCAGAACAGCAAGGAAAGAAACACCACCAAAGTAGATAGATCCAAACCGCGTCCGAGATAGCGGGGCTCAATGACATTGCCGACGATGACATTGATGACGAGATAGCCCAGCGCAACCAGCAAGGCTGTCTCAGGTCCCGGATCCAGCAGGGCCAGCACGATGACGGGTACGGCCGCGATCAGCGAACCGACATAAGGGACGAAATTCATAAAGAACGCGATCCATCCCCATAGAATCGGGAAATCAACCCCGAGCACCGCGAGAAGGACAGCGATACTGATTCCTGTCACGAGGCTCATGACGGACTTAATGACCAGATAGGTCTTGACCGTTTTAAGAAACCGATTCATGTGTTCGATCGACTGACTTGGCTGTAACAATGCATACTTGATTTTCAACGGCAATTCGGTCGCTTCCATTAGCAGGAACAACACCGCAAAAAGAATCAGAAGGCCGTTTGCCAGGATGTTGCCGAATCCACTGACCAGTCGGCCGAATAGGGTGATCACAAGGGCGGGATCGACCAGTGCAGTGAGATCCTGACTCGATGGATTAAGGCCTGTGGTCTCGAGCCATGTCCGGAGCACATCGAGGTGTTCGATCATGCGGGACTCGTACTGCGGCAGCCCACTGGCAATCTTGTTGATTGACACGCTGAGCATTGCGGTGAGCGACGCCAGGACGATCACCATAGCGACAACGATCAGGCTAAGCGCAGCCCAGGTGGGTAAACCCCGGCGTTTCAGGAAGAACATGGCGGGAGCCAGGATCAACGCCAGAAAGAGGGAGACGAGCAGCGGAATTACGATTGGACTGGCAGCCTTCATTCCGGCGATGACAACGACCAACGATGCAAAACTGAGGAGGAAGCCAGTACGCATGGGTCTTCGTTCGCCGTCCATCTAGCCAAGCCCTTCGAGTTGTTGACGGCACTGTCGTTCGATACTGTCGAGGTCGCGGAGAGTTTCTTCAATGTCATTGCGCCGCTGTTTCAGGGCTTCCCGACGTTGATGAATCCTTTCAATAAAATATTTCAACTGACCTAATTCGCCGGGTGCCAAGTAGTACATTTGGATAATGTCGGCTATTTCACTCAGCGAGAAACCTAGACGTTTGCCTCGTAGAATCAGTTTCAGTCTGACGCGATCGCCGTGCGAATAGACCCGTTGCCGACCGACCCGGTCGGGGCGCAGCAGGCCTTCGTCCTCGTAGAAGCGGATGGTGCGGGTGGTGACGTCAAACTCTCGAGAGAGGTCTGATATGGAGAACAGCTCGTTCGTACCCGCATCGACGCTGGCCCAGGCTGTTGCATCGTTCATAGGGCCGAAAGTATAGGGTTAATTGACGTTTACGTAAACGGAAATTAGACTGGAGCACCCGCACAAATCGGTCTGTTGTTGCCATGGCTCTGGTCGCCTCCGACGTTACCAAACTGGTCCTGCCCCATGCCGCACCGAGATATCGGCTGCGCTTTGTGACCGCAGCCAGCCTGTTCGATGGGCATGATGCTTCGATCAACATAATCCGCCGGATGCTCCAGGGGGCTGGTGTTGAGGTGATTCATCTTGGTCACAATCGATCGGTCAAGGAGATCGTCGATGCCGCGATAGAAGAGGACGTTCAAGGCATCGCAGTCAGCTCTTATCAAGGCGGACACCTCGAGTTTTTCCGCTACATGATCGACATGCTGCGTGAGCGTGGCAGAAGCGCGATTCGTGTTTTCGGTGGTGGCGGCGGTGTGATCGTTCCTCGGGAGGTTCGCGAACTAGAGGACTACGGTGTCAGCCGAATTTACACGCCTGAGCACGGCCAACAGCTTGGGCTCGAGGGCATCATTAAAGACATGGTCGGGCGTGCGGATTTTTATCCGGGTGACAGTGTGGAGCTAGACCTTGACTCAGATACGATTCTTGAAAAGGGGAACCTCGCACGTTTGATTACGTTGCTCGAAAACGAATCAATGTCGGCGGCACTGGACGAATCGTTGAAGCGGCGTGTTTCCAAAATCGTGCGACCTATCCCAGTGCTGGGCATTACGGGTACTGGCGGCTCTGGCAAGTCTTCACTTACGGACGAACTGATCTTGCGCTGGAGACTCGATCACGGTGATCGAATCAGAATTGCCGTACTCGCAATCGACCCTTCCCGCAAGCGCAGCGGTGGTGCTTTGCTGGGCGATCGGATACGAATGAATGGTATCGGCGCTGACACGATTTATATGCGCTCGCTGGCTACCCGCTCAGCCAGTGCCGAGGTACCTGCCCGGCTGCCTGATTTAATCGAGGTAACCAAAGCCGCTGGATTTGACTTGATCATCGTTGAGACTCCGGGGATTGGGCAAGGTGACTCGGGAATTGTTCCCCATGTAGACGTTTCCTTGTATGTCATGACACCTGAATTTGGTGCAGCCAGCCAGCTGGAGAAGATCGATATGCTGGACTTCGCTGATTGTGTGGCGATCAACAAGTTTGACCGCCGCGGTGCGGACGATGCCTTTCGAGACGTGCGTAAGCAATTGCAGCGCAATCTAGCAGCTTTCGATCGTAACCCTGAGACCTTGCCCGTGTTTGGAACGATTGCATCGCACTTCAACGACGATGGCGTCACCGCGCTGTACCAGGAGCTTGCTTCGCAATTATCGAAATGCGGACTACTCGACAGTGCGGGTCAACTGCCGAATGTGACAGTGCGAACATCGACCGCACGTGCACAAATCGTACCTACTGATCGGCAGCGCTACTTGTCAGAGATTGCAATTGCGATTCGACGTTACCGAACGCAGGCCAATGAACAGGCACAGTTAGCACGTGCTGCACAGCATCTCCGTGAGAGTGCCGTGCTTCTTGGTCAAGAAGATGCCGCTCAAACTGTGGTCAGCGCGGTCGAGGTGCTGGCCAGTGAAAAAGCCCATCAACTCGATCCAGCATCAAAAACGTTGCTCGAAGAGTTTCAAGTATTTCGCGCCCGCTATGCCGAAGATGAATTTGTGTATACCGTGAGGGGTCGGGAGATCTGTCAGCCACTCACTTATACCTCGTTGTCAGGCACGCGTGTGCCGCGCATCAGCCTTCCCCGATACAGCGACGAGGGAGATCTTCTGCTTTGGATGATGCTGGAGAATTTACCGGGCCATTTCCCGTTCACTGCCGGAGTTTTTCCCGTCAAACGGGAGAACGAGGACCCAACCCGCATGTTTGCCGGTGAGGGTGACGCTTTTCGGACCAATCGCCGTTTTCGCGTACTTTCTGAGTCATCTGACGCGAAGCGCCTGTCCACTGCATTTGATTCGGTGACCCTTTATGGTGCTGACCCTGGCCCGCGCCCCGATGTCTACGGCAAGGTGGGGACTTCTGGTGTTTCGATCGCGACGCTCGACGACATGAAGGCGCTTTATGATGGTTTCGACTTGTGTGATCCGGCCACATCGGTTTCCATGACAATCAACGGGCCGGCACCTACCGTCCTGGCCTTTTTCCTCAATACCGCGATTGATCAGCAGATGGACCGGTTTCGGCGGGAGCACGGACGCGAGCCGGGGAGCGAAGAAGCTGAAGCCGTGCGCCGTTTCTCGCTGCAGAATGTCCGTGGCACAGTGCAGGCCGATATCCTCAAGGAGGATCAAGGACAAAACACCTGCCTATTTTCGACCGAATTCAGCCTGCAATTGATGGGCGATATTCAACAGTATTTTATTGAACAAGACGTCAGGAACTTTTACTCGGTATCAATATCGGGTTATCACATTGCCGAGGCGGGTGCGAATCCCATCACGCAATTGGCACTGACATTGTCCAACGGCTTCACCTATGTCGAAGCTTATCTTGCTCGAGGAATGTCGGTTGATGACTTTGCCCCAAACCTGTCATTTTTCTTTTCCAATGGTATGGACCCAGAGTACACCGTTATCGGCCGCGTCGCGCGCCGAATCTGGTCGATCGCTATGCGCGAGCGTTTTGGTGCGACTGAGCGAAGCCAAAAGTTGAAGTACCATGTGCAGACCTCGGGACGTTCATTACACGCGCAAGAAATAAGTTTTAACGATATCCGTACGACGCTGCAAGCACTGATCGCGGTTTATGATAACTGTAACAGTTTGCATACGAATGCAAACGATGAGGCCATTACGACTCCGAGCGAAGATTCAGTACGCCGAGCACTGGCAATTCAGATGATAATCAACCGAGAATGGGGCCTAGCGAAAAACGAGAACCCAAACCAAGGCAGTTTTATCATCGAAGAGTTGACGGAACTTGTTGAAGAGGCGGTGCTACTGGAATTTGATCGTATCAGTGAAAGAGGTGGCGTTCTCGGTGCAATGGAAACCGGCTACCAGAGGGGACGGATTCAGGACGAGTCGATCTACTATGAACACAAAAAACACGATGGCTCGTATCCAATCATTGGTGTGAACACCTTCTTTTCTGGGGCTTCCTCGCCATCTGAAGAGGTTGAACTGATGCGCGGTACCGAGGAGGAGAAACGCAGCCAAATTCAGCGACTCGATTTGTTTCATGAGCAGCACAATGACGCGTCCTCAAGCGCGTTGCAGCAACTGCAGCAGACGGCGTTGGAAGGCGCAAATGTGTTTTCCGAGTTAATGTCAGCAGTGCGTTGTTGTTCACTGGGGCAGATAACCGAGGCACTCTTCGAAGTCGGCGGCCGTTATCGCCGGAATATGTAAGTCCATACAAATTTGTGAAAATATTTTCCGCGGTCTTGATCCTGGTCGGTCTCTGATATGTCAGTTGCACACAATATGCGCCGAAATGTCACGCTCCTAGCGCTATGCCAGGCGCTGATGATGTCAACCACAACACTGATCATTACTTCCTCTGTTCTAATCGGTGCGACCCTGGCCGATGAAAGGCAATGGGCATCGGTACCGCTCACCTGCATGTTCAGCGGGATGCTGGCAGCGACGTTTCCTGCCTCGATGCTGATGAAGCGGATCGGGCGCCGTGCCGGATTTCTCGTTGGTCTGACATTTGCGCTGATCGGCGCTTCACTCGCCACTTACGCAATTATCGAACGCGCGTTTGAAGTGTTTTGTTGTGGTTTTGCTCTAATAGGTATCTACAATGGGTTCGGTCATTACTACCGCTTCGCGGCCGCAGATGTGGCGACTGAGGACTACCGCGGTCGGGCAATCGCCTGGGTTATGGCGGGCGGGATCGTGGCGGCGGTGGTTGGGCCCAACCTTGCAAACTTAACCCGTGACGTCTTCCCTGCATCACCTTTTGCCGGTAGCTATGCGAGTTTGCTGCTGTTTTACGCCGCTTCCGTGGTGTTGCTCAGTTTTACCAAGATTGCACCGTCTCCTGTTGAGGAGCGGCATGGTCCGTCGCGTCCTTTGTCTCGCATCGTGGCACAACCGCGTTTCATTGTTGCGGTACTCAGTGCCGTCGTTGCTTACGGTTCGATGAATTTCTTAATGGCTGCGACGCCACTCGCGATGGCCGGATGTGGTCTGAATTTCAGTGATACGGTGATCGTTATTCAATGGCATGTGCTCGGAATGTTTGCGCCGGCGTTCGTCACCGGCCACCTGATCAGACGATTCGGCGTCACTACAATCATGGCGATCGGTGGTGTGGTTCTTTTGTTATGCTTTGCGATCAACATTTTCGGTTCGAACCTGTCGAATTTTGTGGTTGGTTTATGCCTGCTGGGTGTGGGCTGGAATTTTCTGTTTATTGGTGCGACGACGTTGGTGACAGAAACTTATATGCCGGCGGAGAAGGCCAAGACACAAGGCCTCAATGATCTTTTTGTGTTTGGCACGGTTACGATTACGGCACTGACATCAGGTTACCTGCACGAGCATCTCGGTTGGACTATGCTCAACATCCTGGTGGTGCCCGTTGTCGTTATTGCGCTTGTCGCCGTGTTGTGGATGCACCGTGCGCGTTTTTCCTTAGCTGCCAGGGTCAGTTCTTGGTGAGGTCAGTAAGTGGTATCGGCGGAGCAGTATTGTTTCGTCTTCGACACGATCGGGATCGACAATGATGCACTCCACCGGGCAGACTTCGACGCATTGCGATTTTTCGAAATGCCCAACGCATTCGGTGCAACGCGCTGGAGCAATTTCGTAGATTTCCTCGCCTTGATAAATGGCATCGTTTGGGCATTCGGGCTCACATACATCACAGTTGATGCATTCGTGTGTGATCAGCAACGCCATGAACAGAGACTCCCTAGATAGACCACAGCGGTATCAGCGAAGTTTTTCAAGTAGTGCCTGGTTGACATCAGGGTGTACAAACTGTGCGACGTCGCCACCGAGTGTGGCTATTTCACGCACTAATGTAGCCGAAAGAAAGGTATAGTTTTCTGCCGGTGTAAGAAAAACGGTTTCTACATTGTTGTCCAGGCGGCGATTCATGGCCGCCAATTGAAACTCGTATTCGAAGTCAGATACGGCGCGCAGGCCTCGTATGACAATACGTGCATCGTGTTTGGCCATGCAGTCAATAAGAAGTCCGGAGAATCCTGCAATTTCAAGATTAGGAATATGTCCTAGCGTGCGCTCAGCCAGTTCGATTCTTTGCTCGAGGTCAAACAGAGGTTCCTTGGCTGGGCTTGCAGCGATGGCAACGACGATGTCGTCGAACAACTGACTGGCTCGTTCCGCGAGGTCTAGGTGACCATTGGTTACAGGATCGAATGTTCCCGGATAGATGGCTTTGGTTGGCATTGGTCAAGTCAATAAAAGTCAGTGAGGTAGGACAAGGGCGACCCTAGAGGGCATACTAGCAATGAGGCAATCCAGAAGCCACAACACGAGCGAAAGAAGGGGGCCGTATATGGAGCATGTGGAGTTTATTCGAATGGCCGATGGAACGCGCGAAGAATACGCGTTCCTGGATACGATGGGAGAGGAATTTTCCGCTGGCTTGGTTGGACGTTTGCTGGACCACTTGAAGGCGCTTGACGGTTCGATCTCAGGCTACAAGGTCAGTCGCTTGGGGCATTCCTTGCAGTCCGCGACAAGAGCTTACCGCGCCAGAGAGTCTGAAGAGTTGGTGGTGGCGGCGTTATTGCACGACATCGGTGATATGTTGGCACCCCACTCGCATGGAGAAATGGCAGCCGCTGTATTGCGACCTTTTGTTTCGGAGCGAACATACTGGATTGTGAAGCACCATGGACTGTTTCAGACGTATTACTACGCGCATTTTTCCGGCGGTGATCGGAATTTGCGCGAACGCTACCGGGATCATCCCTGGTATGCAGACACGATCCACTTTTGTCAGGCGTATGATCAGAACTGTTTCGATCCGGAATACGAAAATTTGCCTTTGTCATTCTTTGAGCCAATGGTTCAGCGAGTATTTGATCCGGAGAAACGGCGTGATTTTGAGGGCGAGGCACGAACCGGGACCGATTAATGGACAAGGGGCCATGCCACATGTGGCGGGTCAAAGTGAGCTCAGGCAATCATCCGGGTTGGGCGCATCGGTACGGTACACCTGATAGCGGACTTCTCCTTGTCCTTTGTGGCGGTGAATCTCCCAGCAACCGGGGGCAGATGGAGGGGCCTGATGCACGCCAGTCTCGACATAAACCAGTCCATCAGGTGCCACTATCGATTGACGCTGAAGCGCACGGAGAGTCTGGTTCACGAGCAGGCTGTTATAGGGTGGATCGATAAAGATAATATCGAATTGGTCGTTTATTTGCCGCAGGTAGCCCAGCGCATCGGAACAAACGATCTGAATTTGATCAGCTCCGAGCGCCTCGCAGTTGCGAGTTAGGTCATGACACACTCGATGCTGATGATCGACCAAAGTGACTGCGCCAGCGCCTCGCGATGCCGCTTCGAAGCCGAGCGCGCCGCTGCCCGCAAACAGATCGAGACAACGTGCACCATGAATAAAAGGCGACAGCCAATTAAAAACTGTTTCTCGAACCCCATCTGGTGTCGGCCGCAGCGCTCCGGTGGGATGAAAGCGGATCAGCCGGTGACGCCACATACCAGCGATAATGCGGACTGTATGCCGGGCATTCACGGTGTATCTGAGTGCCGAAGAGTTGCTGATCTGGCGGATCGTGTCAGGAATTGTCGGTCATGGTGAAGCATCGATTGCTCGGCGCGGGTGACTCGATCGCTCCCCGAGAGCGAGAATCTCTGGCTAGTCGACTGTTCAGGTTGTTCAGTGGCTCTAAAGTAAACCTTGATGAGAGCGCCCTCGAGGAGCTTGAAGAATCTCTGATTCTGTCAGATGTGGGGATCACTGCAAGCGCACGGATCATTGATCAGTTGCGAGAACGGTCGCGTCATGAGGAGATTGGTGATCGGGCCACGCTGGTTGCGGCCTTGCGCGAGGAAGTTACGCGGATTTTAGAACCTGTTGCCCGGCCTCTGATTGAACCCCAGGTCGGTTCGACGAGGGTGATCCTGCTGGTGGGTGTTAATGGTGTTGGCAAGACCACATTGACCGCGCGACTGGCGCGAATGTTCCAGCGCAAGAATGCTACGGTAATGCTGGCAGCCTGCGACACATTTCGTGCTGCAGCGATCGAACAACTCAGTATCTGGAGCGAGCGATTGGCCGTTCCTATGGTGGCACAGCCTCGTGGTGCCGATGCCGCTGCGGTGGCACACGATGCCATGATTTCGGCCCGCTCGAGAAACATCCAGATCCTGCTGGTTGATTCAGCAGGGCGAGCCCATGTTAACGCTGATCTTATGCACCAATTGCAGAAGATGGTGCGCGTCATGGCGAAGGTCGATGAGACGGCGCCACAGGAAACCGTGTTGGTACTCGATGCGAATAATGGTCAGAATGCCATGACTCAGTGTGAGTCGTTCATGGCCGAAATCGATATCACAGGCCTGTGCATCACCAAGCTGGATGGTACGGCTAGGGCGGGAATTGTGGTTTCTTTGGCGCAGCGTTTTGGTTTGCCAATAGCCTATGTGGGAACAGGTGAGGGACTCGAAGATCTGGCCCGCTTTGACCCGATAGATTTCGCTGCGCGCTTGCTGCCGGATCCGCCCTGAACATTCCAAATTCAGAGATTCTTTCTCTATTTTAGATAACTAAAGTGTTTTAAATATCTGATATTGATAGCATAAAATCCGTTTCTATGGGTTTGTTAGCACTCAATATCAAAGAGTGCTAAAATGGCTCGACTTGATTCAAGCGAGCCTTATATGACGCAGTTCTATCCCAGCGCACTAGAATCCGTTGCCGGCCCGAACTTGGCTAGCTACCTAAACACGGTCAATTCTGCACCACTACTCTCGGCCGACGATGAGCGGGAGTTGGCCCGGCGTTATAGCGATGAGCAGGATCTCGAAGCGGCCAAGCAGTTGGTCTATTGTCACTTGCGCTACGTGGTCTCGGTGGCGCGTGGCTTTTCCGGCTATGGATTGCCGCTTGCGGACCTTATCCAGGAAGGAAGTGTGGGCCTTATGAAAGCCGTAAAGCGCTACGACTATCGGCGAGATGCCCGCTTGGTTTCATTCGCGGTGCACTGGATCAAGGCTGAAATCTACGACTATGTCGTGCGTAACTGGCGCTTGGTTAAGGTGGCGACTACAAAGGCACAGCGAAAGTTGTTTTTCAACCTGCGCAAGAACCGCGACCGTCTGGGATGGATGCAGCCGCCGGAAGTTTCACAACTGGCCGACAAGCTCAAAGTCGAGGAAGACACGGTACGCGAGATGGAGCTGCGTCTAACTGGGACTGATGTCTCCTTTGATCCACTACAGGACCAGGATGAAGACAGTAAGCATCTTTCTCCCGCTCAGGTACTGGCCGACGAAGACGCTGATCCCGGACGGATGATCCTGCAGGCAGACGAGGCGCGACACCGCAAACTACAACTGAGCAAAGCGTTAGAAGCACTCGACGAGCGCAGTCGCAGCATCATCGCGCGGCGCTGGCTGGAAGATGACGAGCAAAAGCCGACCCTAAAGAAACTCGCGGATGAATATGGTGTATCGGCAGAACGGATTCGACAGATCGAGGCCCAGGCCCTGTCAAAAATGCACACTATGATTGCGGGCTAGCTGATTTCGATTGCTACCGGTTATTGGAGTTTGGTCACAGTACTTTTTTGGGTGTGGCCATACACTAGTTGTCGAACAGCATCTGGATTAATCCTTTCTGAGCATGCAGGCGGTTTTCTGCTTCATCCCACACCACGCTCTGCGGGCCATCGATTACTGCGGCAACCACTTCCTTGCCGCGGTAGGCGGGCAGGCAATGCATGAAGAGCGCATCAGTGTTCGCATTTTTCATCAAATCCTCGGTAACGCGGTAATTGCTGAGGGCCGCTTCGCGCTCGGCGCGTTCAGATTCCATTCCAATACTCGTCCACGTATCAGTGACGACCAAGTCTGCACCGTCCACCGCCTGCTGCGGGTCGTCGGTGAGAAAGACACGTTCTCTTTGTATTCCTAGAATCGATGGATCAGGCTCATAACCGCTGGGTGTAGCGATACGCAAGTCGAAAGTGAACTGGCGCGCAGCGTTGATCCAGGAGTGACATACATTGTTGCCATCGCCGACCCAGGCTACCTGTGACTGCGCAATAGGCCCTCGGTGTTCGATGAAGGTAAGCACATCGGCCAACAACTGGCACGGGTGTAGCTTATCGGACATTGCATTGATTACGGGAATTCGGGAATGTTCAGCGACAGTCTTCAAGCGCTCATGTGCAAGCGTTCTCATTGCGATCAGGTCGGCCATGGACGATAGGACACGGCCCGTGTCTGCCAGCGACTCACCACGACTCATCTGGCTATCACCTGGCGAGAGGAACAGGGCGCTGCCACCAAGTTGGTTGATGGCAATTTCGAACGAGAGTCTTGTGCGGGTGGAGGCTTTTTCAAACAACATCGCTAGCGTCTTACCCTGCATGAGGTCTGCTTGTCGGCCGTGATGTAATTCGGCCTTGAGTCGCCTGGCTCTGTCCAGCAACTCGTGAAGCTCACTGCTGGAGAAATCGAGCAACGACAGGAAGTGTCGGCGGGTCATAGCGGGATAAAGTCCTGGAGAGAAAAAATACGGTTTGACAGGTGTGGTGGCGCCCTGCCATCTTGCGGCCGCGATTCTATCGTGAGTGCTTCCGATGTGCATCCCCATATCGCCAGGGGGCCTGCTTCGATTGATATAATTCGTGCTCGAAGCTGTAAGCCCCGATGGATCATCGGTGCCGGACCAAATACGATATGCAAACAGTTAACAAGGTGGTACTCGCCTACTCGGGTGGCTTGGATACCTCCGTTATTCTTAAGTGGCTGCAGGATCATTATGACTGTGAAGTCGTAACGTTCACCGCAGATATCGGCCAGAACGAGGCCCTAGAACCAATCAGGTCAAAAGCCGAATCGCTTGGAATTCGCGAGATTTTTATCGAGGATCTCAAGGAGGAATTCGCCAGAGACTTCATATTCCCTATGTTTCGTGCCAACACCGTTTATGAGGGCGAATACCTGCTTGGCACGGCTATCGCCCGACCGCTAATCGCGCGCCACCTAGTGCGTATCGCGCGGCTTACGGCCTGCGATGCAATAGCCCATGGCGCAACCGGCAAGGGCAACGACCAGGTTCGTATGGAATTGGGCGCCTACGCGCTAGATCCGGCAATCCGCGTCATCGCGCCATGGCGCGAATGGGACTTGTCTTCGCGCGAGAAACTGGTCGCCTATGCTGAGTTACATGGTATTCCGGTTCCCATCAAAGCGGATGGCAGTTCGGATTACTCGATGGATGCAAATCTGCTGCACATTTCCTATGAAGGCGGACAACTGGAGGATCCTTGGCACACCCCCGATCCCACCGTGTGGGGGTGGACAGTCGCACCCGAGGATGCACCAGATGAACCGCAGTTGATCGACATTGAATTTGTTTGTGGTGATCCAGTCGCAGTCAACGGCGAGGCATTGTCGGCAGCGCAATTGATGGGTCGACTTAATGAAATTGGGTGCCGCCACGGTGTCGGTCGCACGGATATCGTAGAAAATCGGTACATCGGCATGAAGAACCGAGGCTGTTACGAGACTCCGGGCGGCACAATATTGCTGAAGGCCCACCGCGCCATAGAATCGATCACACTCGATCGTGAAGTGACACACATCAAGGATGACCTGATGCCGCGTTATGCCCGCTTGATTTATAACGGCTACTGGTGGAGTCCGGAACGTAAGGCGTTGCAGGCGTTAATTGATGAATCGCAGACATCGGTAAATGGCCTGGTGCGCCTGTCGGTGTATAAAGGTTGCGTCATGGTGTTAGGACGTCGATCGGATACAGATACGTTATTTGATCCTGACCTGTCGACCTTTGAGGAGGATCACGGTGCCTACCGTCAGGCAGATGCTGAAGGATTCATCAAACTCAATGCGCTGCGACTTCGGGTGGCAGAACGCCTTCGAAAGCGCTGATTTATTTCGGGCGGTGATGTGTCGATAAACCGTCCCACAATCGCGGTTGTCATGCCTGCCTATAATGAGGGACCGCAGCTAGCTCGACGTGTGGCCCAACTGCTCGAGCGGCAGGATGTTGATGAACTGATTGTCGTCGATGCCAGCGATGACCCTGGCTCGCAACTGATCGTACACGGCTTACGTGCAGCGCAGGGTGCTTATAGTGGTCGCCTGCGAATCGTGCTGGGGTCCCATGCACAACGAGCGACGCAAATGAATCAGGGCGCTTCAGGCAATCAGAAAGATGTGCTGGTGTTCCTTCATGCGGATACCCGCCTACCCGGGGTTGATCTTCGCCATGTTCTGGAGCCAATCACTGAAGAGCGTCATTGGGCGAGATTTTCGATTCGCATTGACGCGCGCGGATCGATATTCCGACTGATTGAAGCGGCAACGAACTACCGATCTTGCTGGAGTGGAATTGCTACTGGTGACCAGGCAATCAGTGTCCGCCGCACAAGTCTCGAAGCAATTTGTGGGTTTCGGCCGATGGCATTGATGGAAGATGTTGACTTGTCTAGACGTCTCAAGCAATTCGGTCGACCGCTGTGCCTTAGCGAAGTTGTATTGACGTCTGCTCGGCGTTGGCGGTTGCATGGCGTTGTCCGGACCATCGCCTTGATGTGGCTTTTGAGATTGTTGTTTTCAATAGGGATATCTGACAAACGTCTGGCCAGCTGGTACGGTGACCGGCGCTAGGCCATACTCGTCAATGATGCCGACATTAACGCTGATGGCTAAGGCACCCTGTCCTGGTATGGTGAAGACCCGGCTGATGCCGATGTGTTCAGCACAGGAAGCCGCTGAGGTGGCTTCGATTCTGTTGCGCCTGTCGCTCGAGCATTGCATGCGCCATTGGCCGGGCCGTGTCGTCTTAGCTGTTTGGCCGGATACCGTTCACCCCATTTTTTCTGAACTTTCGGATCGCTACGGTATTACCCTGATTCGCCAATCGGCAGGAGATCTCGGCGAGAAAATGCACAGTATTCTTATATCTTCAGGAAGTAACGGCGGTTCCGTCGCGGTTATGGGTAGCGACATACCGCATTTGCCGTGCACCACACTGACCCGCGCCTATGATGCGTTGAGCCGACGTGCCAACGTGGTCGGTCCGACACGTGATGGCGGATTTTTTTTTCTTGGCCTGGGTCACCCTGCGCCTGGTCTATTCAGCGGTATTGACTGGGGGACACCTGATGTTTATGCGCGTATGTTGTGCAACGCAAAAGCGCTGGCGTTGAATTTTGATGTGACTCTGGACCCGATCGATGACATAGATTGTGCGGCTGATCTGCAAAGAGTGGTTGCTTACCATCAGCCTTTGCGAAACGCGCTACGCGCTGAGCGAATCTGCGTGCGGTTGGTCGATGAAGTGACTTGAGGAGCGACTCTGTGCCGGAGAAATTTAGCTCGCCAGCTTTCACTTGGTCCTTGATTGGGCCAGCCTACTGGCCTCTGTGGATGTTGATAGGATTAATCAGCGTATGTGCGCTACTGCCACGCAGGTTGATGCTTTCAATCGGCCGAGTGATAGGTAAGTTGTTTTACTGGAAAAATGCAAAACGCCGGCGTATCGCAGATATCAATATTGCCCTTTGCTTTCCAGCACTGGACGCGATTGATCGTTCAGAAATGGTGCAGCGTCACTTCCTTGCCTATGGCCAGGGTATCGTTGATCTTGGTCTGGCGTGGGCGGCGAACCCCGGACGCCTTGAACGCTGGTGTTCTATTGAAGGCATAGAGCAATGCTCCGCGATGCTGGCCGCGGGACAGCGTATCCTCTTGATTACACCACACACGATCGGTATTGACCTTGGTGGCGTCTTGATTTCACGTCATGTGACCGGTGTGTCAATGATGAAACGACCGAAAAATCGCCTTCTGGCTTGGTGGTTATGGCGCAGTCGAAGCCGCAATGGCGCGCGTATTCTGATGCGTGATCAAGGTCTTCGGTCGCTGGTTAGGGCGATGCGCGAAGGTCGCTGTGCATACCTAATGCCTGACGAGGACTTACGCAGTGAGCGTGTTGTATTTGCTCCATTTTTCGGCGCTTGCGCCGCATCGGTTCCAGTTGTTGGGCGTCTGGCGGCCATGACGGATGCCAAGGTCTTGCCTGTAATTACGCGTCTTGGCGACTCCGGCCAGTACAAAGTGATTATCGGACCGCCCTTCAAAGACTTTCCGACTGGAGACGATATCAACGACGTCGCACACGTCAATAGAGTGTTCGAAGACTTTTTGTCGCTTGCTCCACATCAGTATCTCTGGACACTCAAATGGTTTAACAGTCAACCGGCGGGCGAATCTTCCCCCTATGATTGAGACGGACCGCTGTCCGCTAGAGTGTGTCGCTTCATTATTTTTTGCAAATGCAAATGAATGTTTTAGTTATCAAACAAACCTCCCTTGGTGATGTGCTTCATGCCAGTGGGCACGTCCGCCGCCTGCGGCTGCATTACCCTGATGCACACCTGACCCTTGTGACCTCTGTCGATGCGGCTGAACTGTTTCGTCACAATCCGCATATCGATGAATTGATTGAATTCGATCGTTATCGCATAAAGCGACAGTGGGCTCGTCATCCCATTGCATGTGCACGTCATGTTCTTGACACACTGATTAAAGTAAGGTGCCGCGAGTACGACCTGGCAATTGATCTCCAGGGCCGATGGAAGACAGTATTATTTCTGTGGGGCGCACGGGCTAAACGACGGATCGTGAAAGGTCGCTGGTGGTTCGCGGAACGATTCCATCAACCTAAGCTTCATGCGCTCCAGGAACTTGACGGAGTGTTAGCGGTCGCTGGGTTGCCTGCCCACGAGTCGCATATGGAGGTACACCTATCTAAAGAAGAATGTCGTCGTGTCGACGATATTCTGGCCTCTTGTGGGGTGGTTCAAACACGATTTGTCGTGTTCTGTCCCGTTAGTCGTTGGCCGACTAAGGACTGGCCACTGGAGTATTACCGGGATCTGTGCAACACACTGCCTACCGACTGTGCTGTTGTGGTGACAGGAACCAACGCGGTTCGAGAGCAAATTACCACTGAGCTAAAGGTGCCGGATGGCCGGTTGCTGGTGAACCTTGCTGGCAAGTTGTCATTATTGGAGTTGGCGGAGTTGTTGGGTCGGGCTGGTGCAGTCGTGTGCGGTGACAGTTTCCCGATGCATCTGGCCTCGTCTCGCAGCGCGCCAGTGATCGCCCTATTTGCTCCAACCGACGAGCGGCGTGTTGGGCCGGTCGATACGGTAGGTACCGTGATTCGACCGGACAATGACTGTCATCGGTGTTATCGGCGCCGACATTGCTCGCGGCAGTGTATGGCGCATATCAGCGTCGACAAAGTGGCCGCAGCTGTTGCACATGTGCTAGCTCCGACTTAACTTCGCCAGAATGCGGGTGTCAGCAGCACCAGTAGCGTGAAGAGCTCAAGCCGGCCCATCAACATAGCCCCACTAAGAATCCATTTTCCGGACGGTTCCACTTGCGCGTAGTTGTCAGCCACTGCTCCGAGCCCGGGACCGAGGTTGTTCAGACAAGCCGTGACCGAAGAAAACGCAGTCAGCGGGTCTGCACCGCTAGCGGTCATCGCAAGAGCCAGCACCAGATAACTGAAAATGTACAGTGCGAAAAATCCCCAAATCGCGTTGACGACGCTTTCCTGTACTGGTTTGCCCCCGAGCTTGATTGGTAGAAACGCACTGGGATGAATCAGCTGGTTGATTTCCCGGCCTCCCTGTTTGTAGAGCAGGATCATACGAATCACCTTCACGCCGCCGGCAGTGGAGCCGGCACAACCACCAATACCGCTCATCATCACCAGCAGCACTGGCAGCAAAGAGGGCCACAAATGAAACTCGGATGTTGTAAATCCCGTCGTGGTGCCAATGGAAATGACTTGAAAGGCGCCGTGCCAGAACGCCTTTAATCCGTCGCCAAATGTGCCGGACCACCACAGCAGGATGCAGGTCAGCACGGTCACAAGGAGCAGCAAACCGACGAATACACGCACTTCGGTATCTAGCAAGTAGACAGCAATACTGCGCCGCCTGAGCGCCAGGAAATGAAGAGCAAAGTTCATCGCGGCGATGATCATAAATACTGCCGCAATGGCCGAGATCACAGGGCTGTCGAAGTAAGCGATGCTGTTGTCGTGAGTTGAAAACCCGCCTATAGCGACAGTCGAGAAACTGTGGCTAATTGCATCGAATAATGTCATGCCGCCGAGCCAGTAGGCGAGTGCACATGCGACGGTCAAGCCAAGATAGATGTACCACAATGCTTTGGCTGTCTCAGTAATCCGTGGAGTCAGCTTGGTATTTTTCATTGGACCGGGCGTTTCAGCGCGATACAGCTGCATGCCGCCAATTCCAAGCATCGGCATTACAGCGACCGCCAGGACAATGATGCCCATGCCGCCGAGCCATTGGAGCTGCTGGCGGTAGTATCGGATAGAGATGGGCAGGTCGTCGATTCCGACCAGGACGGTCGCCCCGGTTGTGGTAAGGCCGGACATCGATTCGAAGAACGCATCGGTGGCACTCATCAGGGGATTACTCGATAGCAACAGAGGCAGTGCCCCAAAAGCGGCCAGTACCGTCCACGACAGCACCACCACCAGGAAACCATCACGCAAGCGCAGATCCCGGCGCTGGCGTCGGGTGGGCAGATAAAAAGCCATGCCTGTGGCCAGGGTTGCGACCAAGGAAAGTAGAAACGCCATTTGTGAGTGATCGGAAAAAACCACCGACAACACCAATGGTGGCACAAGGCTTACACTAAATAGCGACAGCAGGATCCCGAGTATTTTCAGGATGGTTTGGTGGCGCATGCGGGATGTTTTTCGTGCGCTAGATGAAGGTCGCGGCGACTTGGAACAGCCGTTCCACCTCGGGAATACGCTGCTTATCGATGACGAATACTATGATGTGATCTTCGGCTTCGATGACCGTATCGCCGCGAGCGATAATGACTTCGTCCCGGCGCAGAATAGCACCAAGGGTGGTATCGGGCGGCAGGGCAATTTCGTCGATTCGACGGCCCACCACCTGCGATGTCGAATGATCACCATGCGCGATCGCCTCAATTGCCTCGGCTGCACCGCGTCGAAGGGAATGGACGGCGACCATGTCGCCTCGCCGAATATGTGTTAGCAGGGCACCGACGGTTGCCAGTTGCGGAGAGATCGCAACGTCGAGGACACTGCTTTCGATAAGATCAACATAAGCGGAACGACTAACTAGAGCAATCGCGTGGCGTGCACCGAGTCGCTTCGCCAGCATGCCAGAAAGAATGTTCGCTTCGTCCGCATTGGTCATAGCACAGAAGACCTCGGTCTGATCAATGTTTTCCTGCCACAGTAGCTCCTGATCTGCCGCATCGCCGTGTAACACGACGGTATCTCCAAGTAAGTCGGCAACCTCTCGAATCCGTTCCGGATTGCGTTCTATACCCTTGACCCGATAGCCGTTTTCTTCAAGTGTGCGGGCAAGACGCAGACCAATGTTACCGGCGCCTGCGAGAATCACGTGTCGGCCAGGGATCTCTATGTTGCGCAACTCACCCATAACCTCGCGTATGTGGGGCTTTGCAGCGATAAAGAAGACCTCGTCATCGGGTTCGATGACCGTGTTTCCCAGCGGAATGATTGGTCTGTCGCGCCGATAAACAGCGGCCACGCGAGTATTGATCATGGGTAGGTGCTTCCGCAGATCGCGCAATTCGTGGCCTACTAGAGGGCCGCCGAAGTACGCGCGTACTCCTACCAGTTGGATGCGCCCGCCGGCGAACTCGACCACCTGCAAAGTACCAGGGTTTTCGATCAGGTTGAGAATTTGTTCGGTGATGATTTGTTCGGGGCTGATAATGAAGTCGATTGGAATGGATTCATTACAGAAGATCTCCGGATGGGAGAGATATTCGCGAGCCCGAATGCGAGCAATCTTTTTGGGCGTCCGATAGAGCGTATAACAGATTTGACATGCCGCCATGTTCACTTCGTCACGATTGGTGACCGCGAGCAGAAGTTCTGCATCTTCGATACCCGCCTGCTCCAGAACGTCAGGGTGAGCGCCGCTGCCTGCCACGGTGCGTATATCGAGACGGTCTTGCAAACCCTCTAACTGCGCTGGGTTGTGGTCAATCAGGGTTACGTCATTTGCCTCGAGCGAGAGGATTTCGGCCATTGATGTGCCCACTTGGCCAGCGCCCAGGATGACGATTTTCATTCCTCTATGACCGTTGCGTTAAGCGCACAGAGGTGGATTAAGTTGATCATGGCGTCGTCCGCGGTCCGCGAGGGTTAATACCAAGCCCCTTGAGCTTACGATAGAGGTGGGTCCGTTCCATGCCGGATCGGCGAGCCAGTTCTGACATGCTGCCTCCGACGGCTTCGAGGTGGTGCCGAAAATAGGCTTGTTCGAAAGCCTCACGGGCCTCCCGCAGGGGTTGCTCAAAGTCGCTAATCTCTGGCTGGGGTATGTGCCGATCGTCGTTATCTATTTCTCCGATGGCGATTTTCAGCTCCGGCAGTTCGATGTCTTCTTCGTCGGCGCTGATCAGCAGTCTTTGTACCACGTTGCGTAATTCACGCACGTTGCCGGGCCACAGTTGGTTACGAAGATGGTTCAGCGATGCCATAGAAAATCGTCGGAATGGTAATTGCCACTGCTCGATAATCGAGTGGACGAAAAATTCGACCAGATCGGGTACATCCTCTGGATGCTCTCTCAAGGGGGGTACGATTAGCGGCACGACGTTCAGGCGGTAATAAAGATCCTTGCGGAAAGTGCCCCGCCGGACTTTTGTCTCGATGTCCTGATTGGTTGTTGCGATGATGCGAAGGTCCATATCGACGCGGTCGTCTCCCCCAAGACGGAAGAAGTGTTCTTTTTCCAGGGCGTTGACGAGCGTAGCTTGTATCTCGAGGTCTAGGTCACCAACTTCGTCAAGTACCAAGGTACCGCCATTTGCTTTTTCAAAGTGACCTGTTGTGACTACGCGCCCGGTTTCGCGGCCAAAAAGTTCTACGGCAATGTTCTCTGGCGGAATTGCTGCCAGATTGGCTTCGATGTAAGGACCGGCACTACGGATGCTGTTCTGGTGAATTGCGCGGCTTGTGACGCCTTTACCTGCACCGGCTTCGCCACTGACCATGACCCAACTCAGAGTTGCTGCGACTCGTTTAATATTTTCTCGTAGGGTCTGAATCACAGGGCTGTGCCCGATTAAGGTGCTGGATGAGCCAAATTGATCCCGTAACAGTGAATTCTCGAGGCGCAAGCGGCGCGCTTCGAGTGCTTTTTGAACGGTAACCAACAGGCGTGCCGTAGACAGGGGTTTTTCCAGAAAATCGTCTGCGCCTGCGCGCAATGCTTCTACGGCAGTATCTACCGTGCCGTGCCCGGAAATCATAATTACGGGCGGTAGAACCGTGTTTTCAGCCCAGCGTTTGAGCAGGGTAATACCATCGACGTCCGGCATCCATATATCCAGCAGTACAAGATCAGGTGGACTGGTTCTGAAGGCGGCCTCGGCTAGGTTGCCGTCGCCGGCAAGTGTCACACGGTAGCCTTCATCGCCGAGAACATCAGCGACGAGCCTGCGGATGTCAGGTTCATCATCAACAACAAGTATCTGTTTCGCGCTCAAATGTTCTCCGAACCATGTGGGTGGGCTTAGCTAGCCCCTTCGCGCGGCGATTCCGGGTTCGTCTCACTCGTCAGCGGCAACTCAATTATAACGAGCGCCCCGCCGACGGGATTGTTTTCTGCCTGAATCCTTCCCCCTTGTTCCTCCACAATTCGGCGCGCAATAGCGAGACCGAGACCAGTGCCTTTGGGTTTGGTTGTAACGTATGGGTCAAAGATCCGCTCCAGAAGATCGCTTGGAAAGCCCGGTCCGGAATCACGAACTTGTAAAACAATCATACTGTCGTTGGACGCCTCCGTCCGAGATGTGCGTAGTGTCAATCTAGCGTTCTCCACGCCCGTCATTGCATCGGCAGCATTGAGGATTAGGTTGTTTAATACCTGGCGCATTCCAGCCGGGTCAATATGTACTTGTGGCAAATCCGGTTCCAGATCCAGGTCAAAGGCGGTGATCCTGGCGTCTTGCTGATGCAGCGCAAGAATATCCTGGAGCAGCTGATTGAGATCAGTGCCGACAGGCGTCAACTGCATTGGTTCGGCATATTGCGAAAAAGCATTGACTAGCGATTGCATTAGTGCGACCTGGGCCGCGATTGTTCGCGTAGCTCGATCGAGCGTCTCCTTTTCGCTGCCGTCCAGAAGACCCAGGTACTTGGCTCGAATCCGCTCCGCTGAAAGCTGGATCGGTGTTAACGGATTTTTTATTTCGTGTGCAAGACGGCGGGCAACTTCTCCCCAGGCAGCGTCTCGCTGTGCTTGGATCAGCGCGCTGGCATCGTCAAATACAATAACGTATCCCGATGTCGTCTCCGCCGTAGCCGGCAGCCTAGTACCTCTGCAGATTAGTGTCTGCCGGCCACGACGAGACGTAAGGATAATTTCATCCTGCCAATCGGGTTCGTCATTTTCGATGTGGCGCAAAATGCCGGTTGACAACGGTGCCAATCGACTGTTGGATTTGCCGAGTTGCTCAATGGGTCGCTGCTCAAATTCACTTAGGTCGGCAGCGAGGATGCTTCCAGCGGTTGAATTGTGTGTTCGCAAGGCGTTGTCACTGGACAAAGACAGTACACCTGAGGAGAGGTGGGTCAACACAATTTCGAGGTAGGTGCGTTGAGCCTCTGTTTGTTGCTGACTCCGGGCTGCGGCTTCTTGAGCCATACGGATTTGATCGGTCATCTGGTTAAATGACTTGACGAGCACCCCCAGCTCGTCTGCACTCTGAACGGGTAATTGTTTTCGGTAGTCACCGGAAGCCACTGCACGGGTGCCTTCAGCAAGGTCGCGTAAGGGCGATACGAGCCGCCGAGTGGAGTAGATCGCCAGCCACAGCGCAATCAGCATGGTCATCAGCGTAACTAGCGTTAATGTGATGACGAAGTTCAGCTTCAAGGGTTGGCGAAGATACTTCAGGCGGTTGTACTCATCGGAGGCGGATTCGACGCTTTTACCCAGGCGAGCGTAGCGCAGCGGCAGCGAGTAGAGCGCCTGCAACAGTCGCAGCGGGTCACCCATACGCACTCCGGTGACGGGAACAGCAACACGCAACTGAAGCCCCCCGTCGAACATCGGTTCTAGTTGTAGGTACGGTTTACGCTGCCTAACGCGGTTGAAGACTGTATCGTCAGGCGAAGATGGAACCAGTGAAATAGCTTCACTACTGCTCGACGCGATGACTCCGCCGGACAGGCTGTGCAGACTCATTTCGGAAAAGTTTCCATCCACTCGAAGTTCGTCAAGCAGCTGAATAATTTCGAACGAAGACGTTGCACTGGAGAGTTCTGCAGCGTTGCGCTGCAATCGGATGATGACGTCTTCCTTTGTTGCTTCAAGGGATGTCTGGCCAAGTAGCAGTGCGTCATTCAGTGCCTGTTCAATTTTGACGTCGAACCAACTGTCGACGCCGCGGCTGAGGAAATGAACAGCGAAGTAGTACACCAATGACAGCGGGATGATCGCGAGTAACGCGTAAGTGGCAACAAAACGCAGGGTTAGTCTTGCACCCAGCACCTGGGCCCTGAATTGACCGATCAGGCGATAGACGTTGATGGCAGTTAGTACTGTCATAACGACGATGCCTGCTACGTTTACAAAGACGAGTGCTGTGTAGTAATCGCCGAAAAGTCCTTCGTTTTCTACTGCAGGTGTTAGCAGTAGCGAAGCGACGAGAAAAACAATCGACAGTACGATGGCCGGACCCGGGCCGAGTAGCCACCGGGAGTTCATTGCTGGACTGACCATTCGAGCCATTCGCTATGCTGATTCCACGGCGCCATAAACAAAGCGATCAGCCTCAGCGGGGCGGGGAGGGCGTCTCGGTCAATGCCCGCGCGCAGTTGAACTGCAAGATCAGACCCGGGATGTATCGCCGGTGGTAATTGTTCGCTCACGGTAATCCGGTCAAGTTGTTGCAGTGCCTCCCCCAGAGTGTGGAACACGCGGATCGACTCTCTGTGGTGATTCTTGAGGGTAAATTGGCCTGATAGGGGGTGGTGACCCAGCTGGACGGGATACTGCCATTCCAGCAGCGTGGATGGCCACAACCAAGGTCTTTTTTGGACTAGTCTCAAGTCGATGTTGATCGTGAGGGGGATGCCGTTAATCAGGGCGTCACTGGAGCGATGGTCCAGTGTTAAGTTGAGTTCGGCCTCACTGCTAAGGATTTGCTTAGAAATTCTTGAACTGCCGTTGAGGATGTCGAACTCGGCATTGGTGGTTTCGGGTAATAACAGCAATACACTCACCAGTGCCGCCGTTGCAGCGGTTCGGAGATTTCGGCTTATGGAAGTGTGGATTAACAGGCGGTTGCGTTCCTGCCACGAAATGCCGCGCAATTATAAACTGGTTGACCAAATCAACGGGTTTTCAGGATGTTGGGTTGCGATCAAGCCGCGCGAAATAGAAGCCGTCTCCGCCACCCTCGCCAGGTAGCAGTTGCCAGCCGAAGCGTGTTGCATGACCGACTGCTGCCTCGATCGTAATCACGTGGGCGTCGGCTTGACGATTGAGAAATGCACCCACTACGGCATCGTTTTCCTCCATCAGAACAGAGCAAGTGATGTAAAGCAGCCGACCACCGGGCTTGAGCAGTTCCCAGAGTGCCGTCAGGAGTTTCCCCTGCAACGCATTGCTCGAGGGCAGATCAGAAGGCCTGCGGTTGATTCGGATATCAGGTTGCCGCCGGATGATGCCCGTGCCGCTGCAGGGTGCATCAATCATGATTGCATCGAAAGTTTGTCCATCCCACCAAGTATCCGGGTGACGTGCGTCGCCGCCGATTAGCACGGCTTGCAGTCCCAGGCGATCGAAATTCTCTTGAATTAATGGCACTCTCGCTGGTAGGTCAAGTGCCCACAACTCGGCGATGTCGGGATTGGCCTCTAGTAGTTGACAGGCCTTGCCACCAGGTGCTGCACAGGCGTCGAGGACGCGCAGACCGGATAATTGCCCGATGAACCAGGGCGCAAGTTGCGCCGCGGCGTCCTGAACCGAAACAAGACCTTGCGTAAAACCGGGAATACGGTCGACGCTGCGCGCCTGAGTCAGAGTGAGGGCAGTCGGA
The DNA here is from genome assembly GCA_964484965.1 of uncultured Acidiferrobacteraceae bacterium. Lineage (GTDB taxonomy): Bacteria > Pseudomonadota > Gammaproteobacteria > Arenicellales > UBA868 > UBA11791. Next base: position 25,131 of record CAZAHE010000019.1, read on the forward strand.
CTCAGCGGAGAGATCGAAGCCGAAATGCCCTGGCGGCACAGTTGCGTAATGTAGTCGTCGCGCGCGATGCGTTGGCGATTGACCCGCAGCGTGAGTGGCGGCCGGTCGTTGCTGGCTGACGCTATTTGTTGCCAGGCCTGCGGCCAACTTACACGCATCTCCTCGAGCAGCCAGTCCGGCGTAGCACTGCAGTAATTAGTGCCGAGTCGCTGATGCGCCCCTCGCCGTAAATGCTCACGCAGTAATGCGTTGATTAAGGCACAGTGCGCTGGTCGGTTCAGCTGCTTGCAGGCCGCCACGCTGCCCGAGGTAACAGCAAAGTCAGGGGCGGAAAGAAACTCAAACTGATAGAAGGCACAAACCAATACGGACTCGAGTATGCGGTTCTTTTTGGCCAGAGGCCGCAGCAACAGTTCCTTGATCAGTGGCTGATAGCGGTAATACCAGCGTATCGTGCCCCAGATAATTTCGCGTGTTTCCGCGTGACGTGCTGGATCAAGGTCAGCCAGAGGCTGGATAACCGCCTGCGAGAGGGAACGACCACGTTGTGTAACAAGGTCGACTGCGCGCGCAGCAGCGGCACACACTTCGGCGCTAGGCATGGGATGGTGTTGGGAAGGAAAATTGCTGTCCAGCCCGTACTGAGAAGCCGTTGAGAAAAGAGTCGATTGCCACTGGCTTGCGGCCCGCGACTTGTAGCATCAATGCGTCGATAGTTCCGTCACCGGCCTGGACGCGCAAACCGTTCTGCGACACTCTAACAATAGTGCCTGGTTCCGCATGGATTGTCGGTGGACCGAGAACAGCTTTGTGAAACAAGATCAACGTCTCGTCCAGGTAGGCGCGACTGAGCGGCGTCGGAAAATATGCACGGATTTGTCGTTCAACTTCGCTCGCCGAGCGATTCCAGTCGAGCCATGACTCGACCTTTGTCAATTTGCGTGCGTGGCATGCATAGGACTCGTCCTGGGGCGAGGCGCCGCGCACCAAGCGTTGGGCATCAAGTAGAAAGTCAGCCAAAGCGGTGGCGCCCAGTTCTGCCAGGCGGGTACCCAGGGTTCCGGCTGAGTCGTTATCGAGGATCGGCATTTCACGGCGCATGATGATGTTGCCCGTATCGATGCCCTCGTTCATGCGCATGAGCGTAATGCCAGTAACTGTGTCACCGGCTTCTATCGCCCTTTGTATAGGGGCGGCGCCGCGCCATCGTGGCAGCAGAGAAGCATGTACGTTGACACAACCGAGTTTCGGGAGATTCAGAATCATGGGAGACAGAATTTGCCCATACGCGACGACCACGAGGAGATCGGGCGATAGGTCGGACAGGTGGTCGAATTCCTCCTCTATCCTGTGCGGCTGACGCACTGGCAACTGCAGCGCCTGTGCGGTGCTCTTGACGGCGCTGGGAGAGAATTTTTGTCCGCGGCCAGCACGACGATCCGGCTGAGTATAGACCGCTGCAAGGTCCACACCTGAAGTGAAAAGTGCCGTCAGAGCAGGCACGGCGAAAGCAGGTGTGCCGGCGAAAACTGTACGCAAGCTCAATCGATCACAGGCACGTCGTTCGTGCAGTTCAGGAAACCGTTGCGGTCTCCTCAACAGCGGTTATTGATCCTTCGCGCTGTTCTCTCAGAATGCGTTTGCGCAGGCGATCGCGTTTAAGCCTTGATAAATAATCGACCATCACTTTACCATCGAGATGATCGATTTCATGCTGTATGCACACGGCTAAAATGCCGTCGGCCACCATCTCGAAACTGTTGCCGTATTGATCTTGTGCATGTACGGTGACCGACTCAGACCGCATAACCGGCAGGGTAATGCCAGGTAATGAGAGGCAGCCCTCTTCCGTTTCCGTTTCACCAAATTGGTCGCAGATTGTCGGGTTGATCAGCGCTCTAAGGTCGTTCTTTTCTTGCGACACGTCGGCAACGATGATCCTTCTGTGGATGTTCACTTGGGTAGCAGCCAGGCCAATTCCAGGTGCGGCGTACATCGTTTGTGCCATGTCATCGATAATCTTCCGAACACTGTCATCCACGCTATCGACTGGCGCCGCCCGTTGCCGTAGCCGGGGGTCGGGATAGACCAGTATGTTGAGCAGTGCCATAGGGAGATCTTATGCTGGGCCTAGTCCGCTTCAGTCTGTGATGAACTTCACTTGGAATCTATCCACACACGCCCATACAATGGGGCTCAATTTGGCAATGATTCTTGTTATGGGCGCTCTCGTTTACAGCAGTTCCTTGAGATTTGTCCGCACAGCAAGCCTGGATTAATAAACATCGTAGTGTAGCGGATCACTGATGAACATACCGAATTTGATCGCATTGGGGTGGTCAAGAACCCCCATCCGGAATGCCCGTACCAGAACTCGTCGGTGGATCGTAGTCGGCCTGTTGGGGCTGATACCGTTCACCGCAGCGCCAGCGGAGACGCCCTCGCCGGTCGAACTGGTGGAAGGTTATCCCCGCAGTTACACCGTCGGTGAGGATGATACGGTGTGGAACATCGCCTCGCAGTTCCTCCGACGGCCATGGCAGTGGGTTGAGGTATGGCATGCCGGCGAGGTGTTATACCCCGGCGACGTATTGATCGTGAGTGAAGAGGCGGGCCAAGTACAGATCAAGGTGCTCAAGGTAGAGAAGCGCGCTCCCCGCGTACGAGTCACGAGGAGAGGACGTCCTATCCCTACGATTATGCCGGAGGCAGTTCGCCCATTTTTGACCGGGCCGCTGCTCGTGCAACCCTCGGACATCGAGGAAGCCGGCCATGTCATCTACGGCGTTCGCGATGATATCGTCCTTGGCAAGGGCGATCAGTTCTACGCAACAGGTCTGCCGCCTTCCGCGTCAGGGGATTATCGTGTATTCCGGGTCGGCGGAGTCGTTGTAAATCCCGATAATGGAGAAGTTCTCGGCACCTTGAGTCTTGAACTGGGCACGGCTCGCCTGGTGGCAATGGCGAACGTCGCGCGTCTGGAATTGTTATCCAGTTACCAGGAGGTGACCAGCGGTGATCTATTGGTGGCAACAGACATCAAAGATGAACAATTGCCAAACTTTACGCCGCGACGACCGAAAATCGATGTGACCGGCCGGTTACTGAGTGCGACTCAGGGCATCTCTGAGTTCGCGCGCCTTGAAACGGTTGTCCTGTCCGTGGGCAAGCGTGATCGATTACGGCAAGGTGACGTGCTCGAAATCGTCCGTGCCGGAAAGTTAATGACCGATCCTTCCACCGGTAGGCTGGTACAGGCGCCTGGTGAGCGTGTGGGCTACGTCATGGCTTATCGAGTCTACGAAAAATTCAGCCATGGTCTGATTCTTGAATGCATGCAGCCGGCACAGGTATATGACTATGTCCGCCGGCCAGGGGCTTAGGCTGAGCTTGTTTGCTGCAAATTGTGGTGCCAATCATGGCTGGGCGAGTGACCTCTGACATAAAGCGGCCGAGGCGGCCTAAGGTGCAAGAACATCGGTCAGAGTTAGATTTCAATTGGTTGCGGTTCTCTCATGCCCGCGTGCCGATTGCGCGAAAGCGTGCAGTCCTGCGCGCAACACCAGACATTGAAACGGCGCTCGAGCAAATTGGCCTGCTGCCTGTGAACGCCGGCGGTCACACGATCACAGATGCGTTAGTTGCGCTTGCCCCGTTGCGACGGGATCGTTTGTGGCTGGAAGATAAGGCACGCATGATTGTCGGTCTGACATCGCCGGCCTTTCCTGAGCGACTTCGGCAAATTGTGGATCCGCCTGTGTTGTTCTACATTGAGGGTCAAGCGGTCAACTGGGGCCGTCCCGCGGTTGCAGTCGTTGGTACTCGCAACCCAACACCCAGTGGAGAAGAGTTTGCGTTTCTTCTTGCTTATGGATTGGCTCAGCAGGGGATCATTGTGGTGAGCGGGCTAGCACGTGGTATCGATAGTGCGGCACATGAAGGAGCCCTGGCCGCTGGTGGTCAAACCGTTGCAGTGTGTGCCACCGGCTTGGATTCGGTCTACCCGAGAGAGAATCGTAGACTTGCGGCACGTATAAAAACAGGTGGCAGTTTGTTGTCAGAATTTCAAATTGGTACGACAGTTCGGCGGCATCATTTCCCACAACGCAACCGCCTAATCAGCGGCCTGACACAAGGTACCGTGGTGGTAGAGGCTGGCTCGAGGAGTGGCAGTTTGATTACGGCGCGGATGGCTGCGGAGCAGGGTCGGACGGTATTCGCAGTGCCAGGTTCTGTCTCCTCGCCCCTGTCCAAGGGAGTCAATGCTTTGCTTCGAGACGGTGCGCGTCTGGTCGAGACGGTGGCCGACATAACTGATGAACTGTCACTGGTCCCAGTGATAACCCGGGCTGAACGGCCGCGCCAGCGATCGGGTTTGGCTCCCGCTTCGTTGATGGATGCGATCGACGATGTACCGACGCCAATAGACCGACTGGTTCGTCGCACTGGATTGACGGTCGCAGAGGTTTCGGCCATTCTGTTGTCAATGGAGCTTAATGGTGACGTCACCCGGGTGGCAGGGGGATTTGTAAAATCAATGCCACCTTCTGGCCCGTAAGGCTCACAACCAGCGTCTTGATTAAAGGTCTTAGGATTTTCTCTAGTAGGTTCTTCAATTGAAACGATGACAAAGGATCTCATCATCGTCGAATCGCCAGCCAAGGCGAGGTCACTAGAGCGCTATCTGGGCGGTAGTTTCTCTGCCATCGCATCCTATGGCCATGTCAGAGATCTGGAGCACTCGGGTGGCCGAGGTGTGGACGTGGGCGATGATTTTTCGCTTAGCTGGGAATCAGATGAACGCAGCCAGAAACAGCTGAAGACTATAGAAAAAGCCGTGCGGCATGCCGACAGTCTGTATCTCGCAACGGATCCTGATCGCGAAGGCGAGGCGATATCCTGGCATATACTCGAAATTCTCAATGACCGTGGGGCGATTACTGGACAAGCAGTGCACAGAGTTGTTTTCCATGAGGTGACAAAGGAAGCTGTCCAGCACGCAATTGCGCATCCGCGACCAATTTCGAAGGCGCTCGTCGATGCCTACCTGGCTCGCCGGACGTTGGACTATCTGCTGGGTTACTCGTTGTCGCCCGAACTGTGGAAGAAGATCAAGAGGGGGCTTTCGGCGGGCCGCGTCCAAAGCCCAGCCCTGCGCTTATTGTGTGAGCGTGAAAGGGAAATTCTCGATTTCACGCCGAGAGAATACTGGACGATAGAGTCGGATCTCGAGGTACAAGGCACTGGGTTCTCGGCAAAATTGTATCGCTTCGAGGGTGCACGGATCGTGCAGTTCAGCATCACTGACGCCGAAGAAGCACAACGAGTACGCGCTATTCTGGAATCAGCAGCCAATGGTCAGCTGCGTGTCAGCAAGATCGAAGAAAAACCCCGCAAGCGCAATCCCTCGCCGCCGTTTACAACATCGACCTTACAACAAGAGGCAGTCCGAAAACTTGGGTTCACTGCTAAGAAAACAATGCGAGTGGCGCAACAGCTGTATGAAGGCATTGACATCGATGGTGCCAGAATTGGACTGATCACCTACATGCGAACAGACTCGGTAATGATCGGTTCACAGGCCGTAAACGAGATTCGGACGGTGATTGCGGAACGCTACGGTGTCGACAGCGTTCCTTCAAAGCCTAATCAATATAGAACTAAGACGCGTAACGCACAGGAAGCGCACGAAGCGATTCGCCCAACATCGGCGGCACGACTGCCGGCCAATGTTGGCAAAGCGCTCGACAAGGATCAGCAGAGGCTTTATTCGCTGGTGTGGCAACGAGCTGTTGCTAGCCAAATGATACCGGCGACGCTCAAGCAGGTGACAGTCGATCTTTCGGTTGGGTCATCGGAAGACCATATTTTCCGGGCAACTGGTTCGACAGTCATGATCGCTGGCTTTATGCAGGTCTATCAGGAAGGTAGAGATGATAGTAGTCCGGAGTCCGAACGGGTACTCCCAGACATCAACCGCGGTGATTTGCTCAAATTGCGGGCGCTGCGTGCCGAACAGCATTTCACTGAACCAAAAGGGCGATTTACCGAAGCCAGTCTTGTGCGAGAACTCGAAGCAAAGGGCATTGGGCGACCGTCAACTTATGCTTCGATTCTTTCGACACTGGTTGACCGCAGCTATGCGGTAATGGATCGTCGCCGTTTTCTACCGACCGACCTTGGTTACGCGGTTAACGGATTCTTGACCTGGAACTTCAGTCCATTCGTGGATTACGAATTCACTGCGCGCATGGAAGACGCACTCGATGACATAGCGAATGACAAGACTGGCCGTGGACCGATATTGACATCATTTTGGGAACAGCTGTCGCAGCATCTGGAGAGCGAGCACCAACGACCAGTATTCGACTTGGGCAAGGATCCAGAAAGCGAACGCCAAGTTTCTTGGCGTGTTGGACCGTATGGCACATACGTGCAATTAGGCGTCGAAGAAGACGGCGAGGAACTGGTCAGAAAGACTGTGCCTCCCGATTGGGCGGGGCCTGCACTGTCCCTTGATATGGCCGTCTGGCTGTTGTCATTGCCGCGTACCGTTGGTTCCGATGAAGATGGCGAGTCTATTCTCGTCGATAGCGGCCGTTATGGCCTTTACCTTCGTTGTGGAACAAAGAGCGCATCGCTGCCGAGAGATATTGATGCGATGGCTCTCAGCCAAGACCAGGTAAGGCAAGTGATGGAGGATGCCAGTCGTCTTCCACGCGAACTGGGCTAGGATGCAAGCGGGCAAATGATCATGGCTGGTATTGGTCGTTTTGGTCCGTATGTGCGGGCAGGTAGTACTTTCGCATCATTACGCGGTGAGGACGACCCGTATACGGTAACACTGGATAGAGCCGAGCAACTGGTCAACGAAAAACGTGAAGCCGCAGCGCGCAAAATCATCAAGGAATTTGATCAAGGGGTAAGAATCTTGCGCGGCCGTTGGGGCCCTTATGTGACGGATGGGGTGCACAATGCCAGAGTGCCAAAAGATGAGGCCCCTGAGGGACTTACTCTTGAAGCGTGCCGCGCATTGCTGGAAGCCACGGCACAGAATTCGGCTTCGGGTTCTCGCAAGAAGACGACTGGCAAGAAAGCGACACGCAAGAAGACGACTGGCAAGAAAGCGACACGCAAGAAGACGACCGGCAAGAAAGCGACCCGTAAGAAGACGACCGGCAAGAAAGCGACCCGTAAGAAAACAGTGATTGCGTCGAAATAAGCTAGCAGGAGGAAAATCACTCTGATCGGCGTTGGTGTGGTCGTGCCGCTGGTTGCAGCTTGAATCTTCGTTGCGGTGTCAGAAAAGTTTTTCCACTTTGTTTTCCGTCTCGACCGTGGTTGGGCGAGTGTTAGGCGCACCGATTGACAGTTGCGCGTGTGGCTCTGTGCCCATCACAAAATATTCGGCCAGGCCCTCGGGGTCCGCGCGATCAGTGACCTGGCCAGTACGTCGATTGATGTGTGCCACGACGATGTTTTCTGGAATCACTGTTTCGCGCTCAGGCTTGTCCCGCAATGCACTTCGCATGTAGTCGATCCAGATCGGAAGTGCGGCCTTACTGCCAGACTCTCGGCGCCCCAGGTCTCTCGGCTGATCATATCCGACCCATACGC
>CAZAHE010000020.1:0-31768 GCA_964484965.1 uncultured Acidiferrobacteraceae bacterium
ACCACCGACCTGCTGATTACAAATCAGCTGCTCTGCCAACTGAGCTATGCGGGCTTAAACTCTTGCCGCTGTAAAGACGATGCATTTTATCAGTACGTCGACACTTCTGACGAAGCGTCATTTGCCGTTAAATCAGTACCCTTGTCAGTGAAATACCGATTCCGCTCATGGTGCAAACATCCGCGGGGTGCCCCGTTCACTCACTACATTTTCGGACAGACCCTGACTAAAGATATGCAGAATATCTATCGTGATTGGGCAAAATCTAAGAGGCACCATTGCCGTGGGGAAATTCGTCCCCCAGCTACTCAGTAACGGTGATATTTTTGGACAGTAAAATTAACCGGTGGAAGGTGCGTAAATCGCCTGCACAGACTTTCTCTTCATTACCTTTGAGGCAATCCGGCTGACGTTGGGAAATTCCCGAATTGCCGGATGATGTCGTTCTTCTCTCAGCCAAGTAGTAAGCATAAAGAGATAAATATCCGCTGCACTAAACCGCTTTCCTAGTAACCAGCATTGATCACCGATTGCAGTATCAACAATCCGCCAGAGTTCTCGCAACCGGGAGATCGATCGTTGTTTAACACTATCTTCATGTTCCACTTTTTGACAAAAACGATCCGAGTAGTACGTCATCTGATAGGCATTCTGTAGAGAACTCGAGAAAAAAAATAACCATTGCAAAAATTTCCCTCGCAGGTCGTCTTCTCGTGCGGGCGCTAGACCGGCGTAGGAATGGCGATCGCACAAAAACGTCACTATTGCCCCACATTCATACATGGCGGAGTTTTCCCAAGTCAGCACCGGGACCCATCCATTCGGGTTCAGTGATAATAATTCCGGTGAGCGTGGCAATCCGACGCCAATTTCAGTGGCGATCAATTCATAAGGCTGGCCTAGTTCTTCTAAAACTACGCGGACCCCCATGGCAGCACTCGGCTCTGCGTAAAATAATCGATAAGGTGCAGGGGAACTTGAGATGTCGATCCTCCTAAATTTTTATAGCCCTAGATGCTATGCGCACAGCATCTCTTAACACATCGATCACTGCTACAGGCAATACCATCCGCTATCTTTACATGTAAGGAAGCGATTGTGAACGTTTCGATACATGTTCAATCGACATCCAGTTTTATTATTCTTCTAAGACTGCTGGGATGCTATGGTTTGTTCACTAGCGCATTAGGCAACGACAATATGAAGCCGACACAAAGTAATCACAGCCACACAGCACTTGCAGTCGATCCGGAAGTATTCATCCGCGAAGTCGAGGCAATTTGGCAGGCTCGTGACGGTGCTGCCGCAGCTGCAGGTTACACCGAAGACGCTGTGGTCTACTACGGCCGAGGACAGTCACACACCGGTGAACATCTGCGCAACTGGCCAACGCACTGGTTCGCGTATGCACAGGATCTGTCGATCACCAAGACCTACCGTGGACACCACGGCAACTGTATCGCCGGCACATGGGAGAGCCATTACACCCACCCGGAGAGCGGCCAACGCATCATCGAACGCGGCGCCGAGATGTTTTACCTGCGCGGTGACAAAGTCTACGAGCATCACATGTGGCAACACAGCTGGCCTGAAGACGAGATCCCAGACGATGTCGGGTTCTCGACCGACTGAACAAGATTCAGTGCAAGATCATCACTCAGGTAGTTCTACTACCTTCCAATAATTTTTGGATCTTCTCCATTGGTAACAACGCATCAACGCGGCAAATTCAGATTGGTGCGCGTCTCACAGTTGCCTGTCGAAAGCAGCTGGAATCCTAGCCTGCATAGCCCTCGTCTTCATTGCGATCTTTGGTTACTAACACCCGACGATGTCCCAAGGCATGGAACGATTGATACTTTGGTCATCGCGTCACGCCAATCAATCTGGCGCAAGGTGCGCCGCTGTTCATCAGTAATGACACTGGGCAGCTCGAGCCAGCGTAACGGGCCAAGAGTTCGTCTCTCCGGACGCGCCTGTACCTCAATCCCTTGATTTTCGAGTTGGACTTTAAAGCGACCTGCCGCTTCCTCTTGCGAGAACATCTTAACTGTCAGCACCTTTCCAGCGGCGTCCTCGTAAAGATGAGGATCGAATCCAAGCCGATGCAGATCTTCTAATGCTGATTGCAACTCTAATTCACTGCTGAACGGACCGGCGAAAACACGGCTAACACGCAGTTCCCTTGCGTTTATGATCCTACGCGTAAAAGATGCGAAACCCGCATTGATGAGCAACTGTTGACCATTGAGAAAGGTGTCCTCCGTTGCAAACGGACCCAACCGCGCGCAATGCAAAGGTTCGGTTGACGATCGCCCTGCATTGAATTCCTCCAGTAATTTCATTGACTGAGTGTTGACCGGCTCCTCAGCTGAAACCATTCCGCTATCCACCTGGTGAGGATGCTGGGTTACCCACAAGTACAACGCCACGTTGGCAACTATAAACAAGCCGCAAAGCCATTTCATTCGGGGGCTCCAGCAATGACCCGTAAGCCTTCTAGAACCAAGTCTCGGCATTCGGTACATCGATATCGCAAAAACGGACCAAAGCGCTTGGCATTCCCGCCTGTGAGTATCACGCGTGTTTGTTTTCCCATCCGATCAATGAATGCTTCAAGGGTCCGATCGATTCCCCCAACCACCGCCAGAAATGCACCGTTGGCAAGCGCACTACCGGTCGAAAGATTGAAAGCAGTTGTTTCATCAGTTGACGCAACATGCAGATGCTCAACACGTGCCAATAAGCTCTCACAGAACGTCTCAGCCCCCGGGATGATCACACCACCGAGAAAATTTGCGCGCCCATCAAGCGCATCCACAGTTACCGCAGTACCACAATCAACCACCGCGGCAGGCGCTCTGCTCTGGTGGCGCGCTGCGATCAGGGCAAGCCAACGATCAGGACCAAGTGTCGATGGTTCCGGATAGAGATTGTGGACACCGTAGCGAGAGCGTTCAGCGCTAATGAATATAGGCCCTCTGTGAAGGTATAGATTGCACCATTTTTCCATTTCACCTTCAGCTTCGGGGCCCGCACTATTCGACACCAGTATCCTTTGGAGGGACTCAGTCGTAGCAAACTGTCGTATCCAACTTGCAAGGGATTCGGTTCGGGAAAATGGCTGCCCGACACGCCAACCATTTTCATGAAACAGTGCCCATTTAACTCGGCTATTGCCAAGATCAATCAGCAGGTCGTTGCCAGCGCCCTCGGTTTTCATGCACAACCTGTCGAGTTCATCTTCGGATAACTCATTAACTGTACTTCACCTGCCGTCGCGCTATATAAGTGCCCGTGTTGATCAATAATCGCATAGCTTCCGTCTTGGTTAACCCCGCGACCTTTGCCATTGACGGTAACACCGTTTATCACCGCCATAACTGGCTTGTCGCGAAAAGCATCTAGCGCATTCCACTGCACGTAATCGGCAGTAAATCCGGAAAGAGCGAAGCGATCGAGTACGCCTGCGAGTGCGAGCACCAAATCTCCTGCTAAACGAGTTCTCGACACCGGCCCGATCGCACTGTCACATAAATTGGACACCCGCTGATCGACCTTGTGATCTAGTTCTGGTGGATTGTTGACGTTCACTCCGAGACCAATAACCACGCGCATCGGCCCGTTGGCAGGCGGCATCACATCTACCAGGATACCCGCGAGCTTACCTTCATCAGCCAGGATATCGTTTGGCCACTTCAGTTGAATCGAAGCGCTCGTCAACTGGCTCAGGACCCGGCCCACTGCCACGCCGATCGATAAGCTAAGGCCTGCCACCCCTGCCGGTTGACCGGTCCAAAGCCAAGCAAGTGACAACATGACATTGCGGTAGCGCGCACCATGCCAGCGCCGACCATGGCGCCCTCGACCAGCACTCTGAAACTCGCTCACACATACACGCCCGTGTATATCGTCGGAGTTTGACCAGTTAAGTAGTCTGGTACTGGTCGAATCAACCTGATCAAGCACTTCCACTCGCCGTGGGTCTAGTTCACTGTCGCGAGCCAACTGTGTGGCCAAACAGTCCTGATCGATAAAATCGATAGCTTGTTCAAGGCGGTAGCCGCGCTGCCTGCAGCGACCAATCGCAACACCATCATCAACCAAAGATCGAATGCGCCGATCGAGAACAGACATTTCGAGCTTCACGCCCGCGGCCAAATCCATAGCCGACATCCATTTGCCCCTCGGCATCAGTCGCAAGATGTCACGAGCTTCGATCATTCACTTTCATTTGCGATGTCTTTGCCCAGACGTTTTAACTTCTCGCTGATACTTAACTCGAGACCCCGGTCGGAAGGAAAGTAGTAGCGCCGCCCTAGCAGTGCTTTTGGCATATAAGTTTCGCCGCGTGCATAACCATCCGCTTCATCGTGTGCATAACGATAACCGCTGCCGTGGCCAAGTTCTTTGGCCAAGCGAGTCGTTGCGTTGCGTAGATGCAGCGGCACCTCGAGTGATCCGTGATTTTGCACGTCGCGCTGGGCCTCGCCAAAAGCCCGATAAACGGCATTGCTCTTTGGTGCGCAGGCAAGGTAAGTCACTGCCTGTGCCAGCGCCAATTCACCTTCCGGAGTGCCTAGGCGTTCATAAGCTGCGGCCGCATCGAGAGATTGCATCAACGCTCGGGGATCAGCGGTGCCAATGTCTTCACTCGCCATGCGAACCAGACGCCGGGCAACATATCGGGGATCACAACCGCCGTCCAACATCCTTGCCAGCCAGTAAAGCGCCGCATCCGGGTCTGTGCCTCGGACGGACTTATGGAGTGCCGATATCTGGTCGTAGAACTGATCACCACCCTTATCGAATCGTCGCAATGTAGCACCGGCTGTCCGGCTCGCAATTTCCAGATCAATACCGGTGTCAGATTGTGTAGCAGCGACAAGCTGTGCGGCAATTTCCAGGAAATTTAGTAACCGCCGTGCGTCACCATCCGCAGCAAGTATCAGCGCCCGACAAGCATCATCATCGATGGTCAGTTGATGCCTGCCAAGGCCCGCCTCCTTATCCCCGAGTGCCCTTGTTGTCACTTGTTTGAGTTCTGCGTCGGTCAACGGGCTGAGCACATAAATTCGAACACGCGAGAGCAGCGCATTATTGAGCTCAAATGATGGATTCTCCGTTGTTGCACCAATAAGAATAAGCGTGCCGTTTTCGACGTGAGGTAGAAAAGCATCCTGCTGGGCTTTATTGAAACGATGCACCTCATCGACGAACAACACGGTTACCGCAGAGCGTTTCTCGGCCGACGCTACCACTTCTCGCAGGTCTTTCACTCCGGCAGTCACTGCCGAGAGGGTGACAAAGTGGGCGCCACAATAGCCCGTCACCAAACGTGCAAGCGTCGTCTTACCAGTACCCGGGGGGCCCCAAAGGACCATCGAATGGAGTTGGCCTGAGTGGATCGCTTCTGCCAATGGCTTTCCCCGAGCAAGAAGATGTTTCTGGCCAATGAATGTTTCAAGTGTTGTCGGTCGTAACGCCTCCGCCAGCGGTACGTCGCTTGCCTGCACCTTGACGTGATCGTCACTGATACCAAATTGTTGATCGTTGTCCATTGGTTAATTTTGACAACCAAATTTGACTTGTTCGATTTTTCGAAATGTCAGGTTAATTCGCGGACCAATAACGGTAGTGGTCTTCGGCACACTGTGACGCCAGTACCTCTGCGTCGTCCCGGACATGAACAGTAGTGAACCGTGTTCCAGATCAAGCTGATAAACCGGACTATTTTTGTCTCTTCGATGTCGGATCAGAAACCGTCGCGTGGCGCCAACACTGATTGACGCAACGGCCGGTTGTCTCCCCAGTTCTGCCTCGTCGTCGCTATGCCACCCCATGCTGTCGCGGCCGTCACGGTAATAATTGAGCAGTACTGCATTGGGGTTCCAATGCCATTCCCGATACAAGCGACGCCGTAGTGTTAGCAATGGCATCAACCACGGCAACGGGCAATTCACAAGTCCTGAGTATCGGTAAACCGCACCGTGATCTCCATACCACGCAGCCAGCCTAGGCGATAAAACCTGCTTGCCGTAAATTCTAATGGTCGGTTGATGCCACTCAACGGTCTCAAGCAGGGATGTGAGCAGTTCATCAGCCGCATCGCGGCACAAAAACCCGGGTATGTAATCAATTCTTGCATCGGGCAAATTAATGCGCCCCGTTCCAGCCAACACGACCGGCGACTGACGCGGTCGTGATAGCGCACCGGACTCGAGTGCTACCGTGGTCGAACGGCTTGCGCGGATCATTTGACCTGCTCCTCTGCAATTGCCGCAGACAGGGGAGAAAGCACATAGGCAACACCACTTGTACGGCCTCTGTGTCGCTCCATTCGTGCCACGCTCGGGCACGCGAAGAGACTCGGATAAACACCGTGACCGACAGTGCGGACAGGCCATTGTGATCGAATAGACGCACGCACAACAGGGTCCAACCGATCATCTAGCGACACCAAATCACTCCCGCTGACATCGATTCGTGGCCAATGCATAGCATCGGCTAAGGACATACCTGCGTCGACCAAAAAGGAAATCAACTGGAATACGGCCGGCATTATTCGTCGCCCCCCGGAAGCGCCGAGTGCTGTCTTGTCGCCGTTCGCATGGTGCACAATGACGGGACACATATTGGACAATGGCCACTTTCCGGCAGCAATTGAATTCGCTCGACCAGGCCTCGGATCAAACCACATGATGCCGTTGTTCATCAGCACGCCAGTCTCAGGTAATACTACTTTGGAACCGAAAATGGAAAGCAGCGTCTGTGTCAGGCTTACAACATTTCCATCACGGTCGATAACGTTCAGGTGCGTTGTGCATGACGGTATGCTGCCTTCGGGCATATCACCATCGTGAGCGAGGCGATAAGCATAGGCATCTTGTAGACACGCCGCATAACGGATATAAGCATGCGCCGTATCCCCCACGTCGACCAATGGCGGTGGATCGGATTGCAGAGCGTCAAGTGCACGACACAGTGTCGACCCCGCAGTCATGCCGGGCGCCGCCGAAATCTGCACATCGCGGTATGGAAAATCGACAACCACAGACTCGCTTGGTACATAACCTGCAAGGTCGTCATCCGTGAGTGGAATACCCACGGTGTGTGCAGCACGCACCAGTTTGCGCGCCAAAGAACCGCGATAAAAAGCACCCGGTCCCTGCTCTGCCAACTGTACTAAGGTGCCTGCCAAGGCACGCTGATCTAGCAAGGGCGGCGACCCTCCCCATTCGGCGATGGGCACGTGACCGTTGGGCAGAAAGCACACTGCGCTGTCGGCAAAATCTGCCAGATGCCGCGCCGCAGAGGCGATCTTCAGGGATGAATACCAATCCACGACCAATCCGCGATTTGCAAGCTCGATTGCAGGCGAGAGCAACGATGTCCAACTACGACTACCAAAGCGCTTCAGCGCAAGACCGAGCCCTGCCACCAGGCCAGGGACGGCAACTGACTCCGGTCCATACACATTTCGGTCATCGACCACTGCTGGCCATGCAAAGAGATCATTGTCTTGACCGCCGACTAGTGCGTAGCGATCTACATCCAGTGACAAAGGAGCCCGGACACCACATCCAATTGCGTAGGTCCGATTCTCTCGTGCCTGGTAAACCAGTAGGTTCCCACAACCACCTACACCACTCATCCACGGCTCGACGACTCCAAGCGCCATGGATGCTGCAATGGCGGCATCAACCGCATTTCCACCTTGGGTGAGGACAGAAGCTCCGACCTGGGACGCCTCATAATGCTGACTGACGACGATTCCACCAGCAGCCGTTACGACTGGCTTGGAGATGATCCAGTTCTCGCTCGCGGCAGTTGTCATGGCCTTGCGCAAGACGACACTGGATCGGGCGATTTTCTTCAGCTATCGGTGACCGAACTGCAGCGAAGAAAATTTAAACGCGCAGAATTTTCCCCGGATTCATAATATTGTCCGGATCAAGCGCTTGCTTTAACGCCCGCATGACACTGACCGCCTCGCCGTGCTCAGCAACAAGAAAATCGATCTTGCCGTAACCAATACCATGCTCACCGGTGCACGTCCCACCCATGGCGAGCGCCCTCATCACCATCCGCTCATGCAAGGCTTCGGCACGTGTTTCCTCTTCTCTGTTATCGTGATCGATCACCAGGCACAGATGAAAATTGCCATCGCCCACATGACCTGCGATCGGTGCCAACAGCTTGTTCTGCTTAATATCAGCCTGCGTTTCGGTAATGCACTCAGCCAGTCGTGATATCGGTACACACACGTCCGTTGCCCAGATCTGACCGTTGGGGCGCATGGCCTTACAAGCGTAGGCGGCATCATGTCTCGCCTGCCACAGGCGGTTACGTTCTTCCGTGTTGTCCGTCCACTCAAAGTTACCGCCGCCATATTCCTCAGCAATTGCTTGTACACTTTCCGCCTGTTCCGCGGCATATTTCTCACTGCCGTGAAACTCAAGAAACAATGTCGGGGCGACCTCCAGCTCAGTCTTTGAATACTGGTTGATGCCTTCGATCATACTGTCGTCAAGCAGTTCTATACGAGCCACCGGAATACCGTATTGGATGGTGGTAATAACCGTATTGACAGCGGATTCGACATCGGGAAACGTACACACGGCCGAGGTGATCGCCTCAGGGATACCATACAACCGAAGTGTAATCTCCGTAATCACCCCCAACGTACCCTCGGAACCGATAAAAAGACGGGTCAGGTCATAACCTGCGGCCGACTTCTTTGCACGGCTCGAAGTTTCAATGACACGTCCGTCGGCCATTACCACCTTCAGTGCGAGCACGTTCTCACGCATGGTACCGTAGCGCACCGCATTAGTGCCTGACGCCCTGCAGGCTGTCATGCCCCCGATGGAGGCGTCGGCGCCCGGGTCAATGGGAAAGAAGAGGCCACTGTCGCGCAGATAAGTGTTCAATTGTTTGCGCGTCACACCTGGTTGAACAACGACGTCGAGGTCCTCGACATGGACTTCCAGCACATTGTTCATCTCCCGCAGGTTGATACAGATCCCACCGTTCAGTGCAGCGACCTGGCCTTCGAGGGCAGTACCGGTGCCATAGGGAATCACGGGCACCTTGTACCGGGCACAAACACTCACTACGTCGCTCACTTCCTCCGTGCTGTGCACGGTAATTACTGCATCAGGTGGCATTGAAGGATGAAACGATTCGTCTTTTCCGAAACGCTCGCGCACTGCCGCGGCAACCGACAGGCGTTGTCCAAAACGCGGGGCGAGTTCATCAATAACGACTTCTACTGCACCGTAACTGTGTGCAGTTTGCGTTTGTGCACTTTTACCCATCTGCAAATCCTCGTGATCAAGTGGTTCTAGCAGAGAACCCATCCGGCCTACCTTTCCCGAATTGCTGTCTGTACAGTAATCCCGGCCGGGATTGGCCTAGCTCGCCATGCCTTCCGGTGGATCACACGCTTCTGTTCCCATGTTCGCCGGCAACGTCACTTCGAGCAGTTCGAAAGTATCAGAGGTCGCGGTCTCGTTATGACGCAATCCGCCGGGGATATAAAGCGAATCACCCTCTCCAATTCGGACTTCATCACCGTTTTCGAACACCAGGTCGACCCAGCCGTTGAGCATGAAGACAAATTGTCCTTCGCAGATGTGGTAGTGCCATCCAGTCGGCTCGGACATACCTTGGGTCGCCGTGGTGATTTGGGCATGAACCTTGCCGTCAGTGGCTGCGGACAGCCCCAGTTCGCGGTATTTGAAAAAAGCGCGCCGTCCAGTGATGTATTGTGGATCCTTTTGCCGACTAAGCGTTGGGCCATCGCTGCTTGGTGCTGTGGCTTGTTCTGCTGTCAGTGCCATCGTCTCGCTCCTTTTATGGTGTCAGTGCCGGTGTCGGGGATATTGATCTCTTGTGCCTTACCAGACCGTGCGCATCGCGCCACCGTCCACTACCAGCGTTTCCCCGGTAATGTAACTGGCTGCGTCTGAAAGTAGAAATGCACCCGCCCGGCCATATTCGTCCGGGTGGCCAAAACGCCGCGCCGGAATGGCCTGGCTGCGCTGTTCCCGCACTTGTTCGTAAGAAAGATTCAGCGCGTCGGCACGGACACGAATGTTGGCTCGCATTCGGTCTGTATCGATTGCCCCCGGGACAAGGTTATTTACTCGAATGCGCTCGGGGGCGAGTTGGGTGGCGAGGCTCTTTGCGAGGCTCACCACACCTGATCGCATGACATTGGACAAAAGTAGGATATCGATCGGTTCCTTGACCGAAGATGAGGTGACCGTCACGATCGAGCCGCCTCCTCGTTGCCGCATAGACGGGAGAACTGACCGGATCATCCGGATACTACTGAGGAGTGTCAGTTCAAAGGCCTCTTGCCAGTGTGCGTCATCGAAATCGTCGAAACTGCCTGCTGGTGGACCACCCGCGTTGACTACCAGACCATCGATACCGCCGAAAGTCCGTTCCGTCTGCGCCTGCCATTCACGAATCGAGTCACCGTCTCGCGCGTCGAAAGTCGTGCCCATTACCTCGGCCCCGCTTTCCTGCCGTAGCGACTCCGCTGCGGCGGCAATGTCGGCGGCGGTTCGCGCTGCGATAGACACCCGAGCTCCATCTGCTGCAACGGCTCGCGCGATACCGAATCCAAGGCCTTTACTCGCCGCGCCAACCATGATCACCTTTCCTTGCAATCCTAGATCCATACTTTGTCTATACCCTGTCTGTGACGCGATCCCGGCCGCGCGATGCTCTCTAAGTTCCAAGTCTAACCGTTGCATGGGTTGTCGGACACGTAAACACCTCATGCGCGACGTCCTGTCACTGTAAAGTCGGCCGATTCTAACCAGACACCGTAAATTGCCGACCTGGTCGGCGTGCATCAGGACCCAGTTGGCAGTATCTTTCCAATGGAACCCATGACAGATTTACCTATGTCACAGCCCATTGATCAATCGTTGGTGAGATTTGCCGAACTGCTGGCTGACACAGCACGACAAATCACGCTGCGCCACTTTCGCTGTCTCGATGTGATTGAAACCAAGGAGGATGCAACCCCAGTCTCCGTTGCTGATCGAGAAACAGAGCGAGCGATTCGGAGCTTGATCTCCCTGAACTACCCGACGCATGGCATTGAAGGCGAAGAATTCGCTGCAACCCAAGCCGACAGCCCCTGGCTTTGGGTGATTGACCCGATCGACGGCACCAAGAGCTTTGTTACCGGCAAACCAACTTTCGGTTGCCTAATCGCATTGCTGTATGAGAATGAGCCACAACTTGGAATTATTGATATGCCGGCATTATCTGAACGCTGGCTAGGCGTTGCAGGCCAAACAACACGATTTAACAGTGCCACCTGTGCTACGCGCACGACCGAGAACCTCTCCGAAGCAACACTCTACGCCACCACCATCGATATGTTCGCTGGACCCCAGCTCGGCATATTCGACAGCATCAGCCGGAGCGCCCGTTTTCGTCATTTTGGAGGCGATTGCTATGCTTATGGACTACTTGCAGCGGGTCATGTCGACCTGGTGATGGAGGCAGGTCTAAAGCGTCACGACTATCTCGCGCTGGCGCCGGTCATCAAAGGCTCAGGCGGTTGCATTTCAGACTGGCGCGGCGAACCCCTCGGTCGCTATTCAGGGGATACCGTCCTCGCAAGTGCCAATCAGAGGTTGCACGAACAGGTTCTGGCTATGATTCGTTCGGTACAAAACGAATGACTGCAAACCGAGTCGCATTGGCGCTGGTCCTTGCCGCTTCAATCCTTTTTAATGCCCATGCCGTAGCAGACCAGACCGATGCCAGGCTCGATCCGCTGTTTGCGCAATTGGCCGAGTCGTCCGACAGTGCGCTGGGCAACCAACTTTCGGTAGCCATCTGGTCAATTTGGATGCAAGTGGACAACCGTGAGTCTGAAAGGCATCTGCACCTCGGGGTGACATCAATGGACCGGGGGAATTATGACGCTGCGCTCGAACACTTTTCCAGAGTTATCGAGAACACACCCGCCTTTGCCGAAGGCTGGAACCGACGTGCAACCGTGCATTACCTGCGCGGAGATTACATCCAGTCGGCACGTGACATCAAAGAGACGCTTTTGCTAGAGCCTCGACATTTCGGAGCGCTTGCAGGACTCGGAATGGTGATGATGCAACTCAGTGCACCGACAGAGGCCATCACGGCATTTGAAAGGGCACTGATAGTCAACCCCCACCTTTACGACGTGCGTTTCTATCTTGAAAGGCTTCAGCACATGTTGCACTAGCCGGCATCAGCCTCAGCACGTCAGGGTAGAGCAAGCCATAGTTTCTCTAAACCATACCGAGAGCTCTTCAAATTCTTCCAGCGAGACACTGTGAGGTATGGGATAGGTTCTCCAGCTAACCGGGTGACCGCGCGATTGCAACGTTTCAAGACTCTGTTGCGCCAGCGACAGTGGCACGAGGGGATCGAACTGACCATGACCCATGAAGATCGGTATCGAAGCATTGGCTGGGCTGCCGGCGAGATCGAGTCGATCCGCCATCGGCAAATAGGTGGAAAGGGCGATGATGCCGGCAAGTGATTCCTCATGGCGCAAGGCACTATATAGAGAGACCGCACCGCCTTGAGAAAATCCCCCGACAAAAATCTTTTCGGGCTGGATACCTTGGGATCTTTCCCGCTCGATCAACGCCACTACCCTCGCACGCGCCTCATTGAGCCCATCCTCATCAGCTCGGCGCGCCATATCAAGACCCGCAATGTCATACCAACCACGCATGACGGCTCCACCATTCAGGGTAATTGGACGCAAGGGTGCATTCGGCAACAAGAAGCGAACCCCTTCGTCTGCCGGCAAGGCCAGCAATTTTGGCAGATCCTGAAAATCGGTGTTGTCAGCACCCAGCCCATGCAACCAGATCACACTCCATACCGGATCTGGTCCTGTCACACGCTCCAGTACTTCTTCATCGAACATGGGCCGCCTTCCAATTCTCGTACTTTTAGATCATTTTAACTGCAGCGCTATCGCACACGCAGCAAAATGCGTTACTAAAGCGCGTCATTTTGGAATCGAGCGAGGTCGGCGTCACATCGCTTTGGCTATACTCTGGCGCCGTTGCGTCGATCCCGACCGGCTTTAACATGCCTGAACTGCCTACATTTTCTGATATCCAAGCGGCCAGCGTGCGCATTGCAGAACGCGCGATAAGAACTCCGACGATAACGAGTGCTGCAATTGACCGGCAGCTTGATGCCTCATTGAGCTTCAAGTGCGAAAACCTGCAGCACGCCGGTGCATTCAAGTTCCGTGGAGCGTGGAATGCGATGTCCCAGTTGTCTGCGCACGAGCGTCAAATGGGCGCAATCACGCACTCGTCGGGCAATCATGCCCAGGCTTTAGCTCTTTGCGGCCGCCTGCTCGGCATTTCCACTGTCGTCGTGATGCCGCACAACGCGCCCCAGATCAAGAAAGCAGCTACCGTTGCCCACGGCGCCAAGATCATTGACTACGATCCTGCACAACACCGGCGTGAAGACATCAGTGCCGAGCATGTTCGCCGTCACGGTTTCACCTTGATACCGCCTTACGATCACCCCGATGTGATAGCGGGTCAAGGTACTGCGGCCCTTGAAATGCTGGAGGACGGTGGGCCTCTAGATCTCCTGCTTGTGCCCTGCGGGGGAGGCGGGCTCCTGAGTGGTTCGGCACTAAGTGCAAAACACCTCGTGCCAGATTGTCGGGTAATAGGCGTTGAACCAGTATTGGCCGATGACGCTGCCCGATCCTTCCACAGCGGACAACTGCAACGGGTTGATAATCCGAATACGATTGCAGACGGCACGCGTACCGAATCACTTGGACAGATTACTTTTCCGTTGATCCAAAAATACGTTGATGACATCGTCACGGTATCAGAAGAAGCCATCAAACAAGCGGTCATGGCAATGTTTCATCTCGGCAAACTTGTCGTTGAACCTTCCGGTGCCCTCGGGCTGGCCGCATTGCTGAGCGGGGCCGTAGTGCCGCGTGGCCGAGTTGGCATCGTGCTCAGTGGCGGCAACGTCGATGATCAGTTAATGATCGAACTAATGGGCTCGAACAGACCATGACAAAGCGCTCGCTAAAGAAAGGCAAGCACGTAAGCCGTTGCAAGGTGATTGGGCCCCTGCTGGTCGGTTTAGGCATGGTTTGTAGCGGGTTGGCTATCGGCGCCGAGCGCGGCACTGTGGTGTACGTGGAACAGGCCCGCCTCGAGTCTGTTCGCCAAGTACAGAACGTCGTCGGCCAACTGGTTGCACGACAGGCCGGCTATGTTGCAACGCGGATCGAAGGTCCAGTCGGTGCAATTTATGTTGAAGTCGGCGATGAGGTCAAAAAGGGCCAGAAAATCGCCGCACTCGACGCCGAGATTCTGCAAATCCAGGTCACTCTCAGCCAGGCACGGGTTGCCGAGGCGCAGGCCAATCTCTCAATCAGGCGCTCGGAGCTCGCCCGAGTTCGCCAAGAGAAGAACCGTTTGCAGAAATTGAAAAACTCTGCTGCCACCAGTCTGGCGCAGTTCGAAGACGCTGTTCAGCGTGAACTAACAGCCACCGCACGGAAGAAAGAAGCAAGGATTCGTGTCACAACGGCACAATCGGAACTGGCGCTCGCCGAGACCAACCTGCGTTATGCGCTTGTCACTGCACCCTACGATGGTGTCGTTGCAGAACGACTGACCGAAACTGGCGAATACGTTAAGAAGGGACAGGCCTTAGCGCGGTTGGTCTCAAATCGGCAACTGGAACTCGAGGCGGATGTAAGCCAGAGCCAGGCTGCCGCCCTGGCGGTGGCTACAATAGTATCGTTTCGCATAGAAGGAGGCGCATTACATGAAGCGCGAGTGCGTGCGGTTGTACCGGAGGAAGATCCGCGGACTCGTACCCGACGAGTGCGCTTTAGCATACCGTTAGAACTTACAGCGTCGGCCCTGGCGACCAATCAATCGGTGATGCTGGCCCTACCCGTTGGACCCACCCAGACAGCCGTAACGGTGCACAAGGATGCATTGGTGCACAAAGGCGGCAAGGTGTTGGTATTCGTTATCCGCAATAACAAGGCTTTCCCCCAACCGGTAACGCTAGGCATCAGCGCTGGTAGCCGGATAGCTATTACACAAGGACTAAAAGGCGGAGAAATCGTTGTCATCCGCGGCAACGAGCGCATAATTCCCGGGCGAGTAGTTAAGATCGCCAAGCCCAGTTCATGACGCTGATCCGCAACGCGATCGGGCGTCCTGTAGCCGTTGTGGCCGGCATGCTCATGATCGTTCTGTTCGGCATTGTGGCACTCAACACGATCCCAATTCAGTTGGCACCGGATGTGGATCGTCCGGTAATTACGATTACTACGCATTGGCCAGCTGCTGCCCCAGCAGAAGTTGAAAGAGAAATTCTCAACCGCCAGGAAATGGTATTCGCCGGACTTGAGGGACTGGTCGGCATTACCGGGCGTGCACAGCTCGGTCGCAGTCGCTTGACTCTCGAGTTTTCAGTCGATACCGATATGGACCGTGCGCTGCTGCTCGTTGCCAACCGCCTCGATCGGGTTAACGGTTACCCCGATGAAGCGCGGGAACCTACCCTAAAAACGACGGGTACCGATGACAACGCCATTGCATGGTTCACTGTACAGCGCCAAGAAAAAAATACGCGGCCGATTCATGAGTACACTGACTTCATCGAGGACGTCATTAAGGAACGACTCGAGCGGGTACCGGGCATCGGTGAGGTGAACTACTACGGCGGAACAAAGCGTCAGATTCAGGTCATCGTTGACCCACAGGAATTGGCACGTTACAGACTAACCATCAGTGAGATCTCCCGGGCGCTGCGCGAATCCAGTGTTTCGCTCTCCGCCGGGAATATCGATGAGGGTAAGCGCCGCTATACCGTGCGTGCCGAAGGTGAACTGGCATCGCTGGAATCAATCCGTAGGGTACTGATTCGTTCAGTTGAAGACCCCAATTCCGGACGCGTTCGACGAGTTTCCATAGATGACATAGCCGATGTGCGTTTTGGCTACCAAACACCCACCGCCACCATCCGAGTATTAGGGCAACCAGCGATGGCCCTGAACGCGACACGGCGCCATGGGGCGAATGTCATTGAAACCATGGCACGCCTCAAAGAGGTCGTTGACGATCTCAACAAGACTGTTGTTCCCGATGCAGGCCTGGTCCTGCACCAGGTTTACGACGAAACCGTCTACATCAATTCCGCCATTCGGCTCGTGCAGCAGAACATCTGGGTCGGCGGCCTGCTGGCTGCCACAATCTTACTGCTGTTCCTACGCTCGCTTCGCGCTACTTTGATCATCACAATTGCCATACCGGTGTCGGTAGTGGGCGCCTTCGTGGCGATGGCCCTGCTCGGTCGATCCCTGAATGTGATATCCCTCGCTGGAATCGCCTTCGCCGTCGGCATGGTGGTCGACGCTGCGATTGTCGTGCTGGAAAATATCTTTCGCCTTAGAGAACAAGGGAAATCAATTCCGCGTGCAGCGCTGGAAGGCGCAACACAAGTATGGGGTGCCGTACTGGTCTCCGCGCTCACCACAGTAATGGTTTTTATACCGATCCTGACGATTGAGCTTGAGGCGGGACAACTGTTCAGAGACATTGCCGTTGCCATCTCTATTGCAGTACTACTGTCTCTGCTGGTCTCGATCACGCTGATTCCAGCACTCGGATCGCGTTTGCTGCGGCCGAGCCAGAAGCGCGCTGATGGAACGCCCGTACGCAGTACCATTCCGGTTCTCGACTCAGCTGCCCGGGGTTTCTCGCACGCGATCACGGTTTTCTGTCGCGCCGTTGCGGCCAGTCCCGCAATGGCCATCTCTGTTGTCACCATAGTGACGGTCACTGCTGCTCTTGTCACCTGGCTGATGTTGCCAAAACTTGAATACCTTCCAGAAGGAAACCGCAACTTGCTATTTGGCGCGGTGACACCACCTCCAGGCTATAACTTGGCAACCGTCACCCAGATATCAGAATCGATTGAGCGTGAGATATCCCCGTACTGGTCCAACAATGACGGGCAATCTGCCAGCGACAAAGCGCCGCGCATCGAAAGATTCTTTGCAGTTGCAACACCATCACGCACCTTCTTTGGGGTTGTGGCTGCGGACCCAAAGCGGGTCCGAGAATTGGAGCCTATTCTACGCGGGCCCGTTTTTCGTGAGCCCGGCACGTTCGGCTTCATCAGTCAACCTTCTATATTTGGCCGCGGCATTGGAGGCAGCCGCAAGATCGATCTCGACATATCAGGCCCCGAACTCGATACGATTCTGGGTGTAGCGAATCGTGCCTTTCGTCGTATTGTCCAGACAATGCCACGCAATCAAGGACACCAGTGGCGGCCAAATCCTGGACTTGAACTCGGCGCACCCGAAGTCCAGTTAGCGCCAGACCGGTTGCGCCTGGCAGACGCAGGTGTGTCTGCAAAGGAAGTCGCCGAAGCGATCGACGTGTTCAACGACGGTCGCCGAATCCTACAGGTGACAGTGGGTGGAAAACTCACTGACCTTGTGCTCAAAGGCCGGCAATCTGTCAATACGACTCAGGATATTGGCGGACTGCCAGTGGTGTTGCACAGCGGCCAAGTCGTACCCGTCAAAGCACTAACGAAGATCCATTTGACAGCCGGTCCGACCGAAATTAGACATCGTGAACGTCTCCGCACGATTACTCTGGACGTACGTCCGGCACCTGGTGTTCCGCTGGAAGCGGCAATCAATCACCTGCAGAGCGATGTTGTCGAACCATTACGCGCCGAGGGTATGCCGCCCGGAATTAAGATGCGCATTACCGGCACGGCAGATAAGCTCATCGAAACCCGCGACGCATTGGGCATAAACATGTTGCTCGCGCTGGCTATTGTTTACCTTGTAATGGCGGTGCTGTTTGAAAGCTTTATTTATCCATTAATAATTATGCTTGCTGTTCCCGTGGCCGCTGTCGGCGGAATCGGCGGGCTGGCTGTGCTCAACCAGGTGACCTACCAACCACTGGACATGTTGACCATGCTTGGCTTCGTGATCCTGATAGGTATCGTCGTAAACAATGCTATTTTGCTGATTCACCAGACACTATTTCATTTCCGAACGGAACAGGCGAGTGCCAGTGAAGCAATCGTACGCGCCACGCAAAACAGGATCAGGCCAATCTTCATGTCGACGTTGACGAGCGTCTTCGGTATGTTGCCACTTGTACTTTTCCCTGGCGCTGGCTCAGAACTCTATCGGGGCCTCGGCTCAGTCGTAATAGGCGGATTAATGCTGTCAGCTATTATCACGCTGCTAATCATCCCGCCACTGGCAGCCATCATCGTCGCACCGCTAGAAGTTCGCCGTGCGCAACGCGGCGCCAACCGTTGACATCGCTTTAACGGTTCAGTCAGCCGTCTTCAGATCTGCTGAATTCGAATCAAGCGGAATTTGGACCTTCGTCGATGAGCTACCCGTCTCCGACGTGTTGCTGCCGTTCAATACTCGTTCGATAGTCGAAGGACGCAACCCGCTCATCCACCAGGCTACCAACACCGAAAGTACAATAACGACCCCGATCAGAAGCGTCCGCCGTCGCTGTACCCGCTTGCGCACAACAGTAGTACTTGGTATGCGTTTGCGTTTACTCTTAAAAGCTGAGCCATCCATTACCGGTAAGACCGAACCAAGGTCTCCCGGCGTTGAATCGGGACGTTCAAGACTGATGATGACGCTTTCTTCGGCGAGCCCTAACAGCCGGGCATAAGCGCGCAGATAACCACGAACAAAAGTCCATTCGGGTAACGAGGAATAGTCGTCGGATTCGAGCGCCTCAAGCACCGCAACGCTGAGATTAAGGCTCATGGCAACGTCATCGAGAGTCCACTGCCGTTCGAGGCGCAACTTTTGAAGCTGCGCACCCGGGCCAAGCGGCCCACCGAGGTTAACCGTATCGGTTTGGCGAGCGTTGCTCACGAACAAGTTTCAATCAAGGTGTCCGCAGATAAACAACTATAACATCCACGAGCAAAATTATACTTGGTGGTGTCAACTAACCGTATATGCACCAGTACTATAAGCACCGGTGGCCACCGCTATCAGGACACCTTTCTCGTTGCACAAATCCATCCGCGTCACAGCCACTTTCCGGCCGACCCGCAGTGCTTCTCCTGTGGCAACAAACTGCTGGCCCTGGCCAGGTCGCAGAAAATCAACCCGCATATCAATCGTACCAAGCCGCGAGAAAAGATCGATGTCTTTGGACGTCAAGTGCCGCCTCTTGCCCGGTAAAAGGTTGGCAAAGGCTACCAATCCTCCCAGTACATCGAGGGCACTGAATATCACACCTCCGTGCAGACTATGCTGCACAAAATTTCCAATCAACTGATCGCGCATGTTAAACGACACTGTGATACCGGCCTCCTCATCTATTTGAACACGCAGATCGAGAAGACGATTAAATGGTACCTGCTTTTCAAATACCTCTGTGACGAAGGCAAGGGCTTCTGGCGATGCGTTTTTCTTTTCTGTCATCAAATGTGGCACGGTGCTTGAACAGGCGCGAGACGATAACACGCCTTGCAGCCACGCATGGTGTCCACACTCGTGAGACGGTATCTCTGCAGAACTGGCATGCCAACAACAGGCGGGATAGACTTGCCTATCGCTCGCTTTTGTTGTGTGCAAGGCGGGCATCGGGGGCGGTAGCTCAGATGGGAGAGCGTCGCGTTCGCAATGCGAAGGTCGGGAGTTCGATCCTCCTCCGCTCCACCAATTGCAGATCGCTAAATTGCGGTCTGGTAGCGAGCCTTGATCACTTCGATTACTTCCTCGGGTTCGCGCCGCCACCAGTTGTCTCTGGAAAAGATCTCTACCTCACTGTAACCATCATAGCCGGCAGCCTCGACCATTTCGCGGATACCCGGAATATCAATCACACCGTCTCCCGGCATGCCGCGATCAAGACGCAGATCTTTGGTGTCCAACAACCAGTCAGCAACATGGAATGCACAGATTCGCTGCCCTGCTCGCGCCACTTCATGCGCCAGTTCAGGATCCCACCATACGTTGTAGGTGTCCACCGCAATACCAACGACGTCTGGCGCTTGCAGACGATCACACCAGTCATTGGCAATCTTCATCGTCGTCAGGACAGAACGACTGGCGCATACCATTGGGTGAAGCGGCTCTAAAGCCAGTAACACACCGGCTGCGCGTGCGTCGGGAATCAGCAACGCCAAGCCTTCCAATGCGCGTTCGCGAGCTGCCACAATATCTTTAGACCCGGCTTGGAGACCTCCTGCCAGAAAAACAATGCAGCGCGCACCGATCTCGGCGGCCTCTTCGATGATCTGCCGATTATCATCAATCGCCTTTTCAAAATCATCCGAGTCAACAAACGAAAGCAACCCACCCACGCAATAACCAGTGACCGTAATATTGTGGTCGCGCAATAGTCGTGCACCTCGCGCGACGCCGCACTCATGCAATTTGTCACGCCACACGGCCATACCATGAATAGTGTGACGATCCAGCAGCAGAATAAGATCAGCAAGCGAGCACTGTTCTCGCAAGGTCGCTTGATTGATCGAAAGGCGTGAATAATCGTACATATTTTGAGTTCTTAATTAGCTGGACACCTTTTCCCCTTGGCTATTATCCTCAACCACAACGGGTTGATGATAGCCTGCCGTCTTGGCGATCTGTTCCCATACTACGGAAAAATCTTTTCGGCCCAATCCTACTGCACGCCCCCCCTGGTAAACCTGCCGCACAAGTCCTCCGACTGGTACAGGTACACCCACATCATTGGCCAGACCAAGAGCCAAACCGATATCCTTGTACATTAGATCCAGCATAAAACCAGGTTCGTAATAATTTTTCAAAACGGTATTGGGAAAGTGGTTGTTCAGCACCCATGTTCCACCACTACTGGTACGCACGACATCAACCATTGTTTGCATCGACAGACCGGCCTTGAGACCCGTCAGAAATGCTTCTGACGTCGCGACCATTGAAATCCCTGCAATCATGTTGTTTACGAGCTTGACCTTGCCACCCATGCCTACCTCATCGCCTGCATGAATCAGGTTGTCCCCCATGACGGCCAACACATCACGGCACTGCTCAAAAACGGCCTGGGGACCGCCGACCATAATCGTCAGCGTGCCACTGATCGCACCTGTTTCACCACCGCTGACTGGTGCATCAATCATTTGCCCTCCAGCAGCAACAACCTCAAGCGCAAGCCGGTTCGAAACCATCGGATCGATCGTGCTCATGTCAATTAAGAGATGCCCTGACTGAATCGATTGCAGCAACCCGTTTTCACCCACTACTACGCGTTCTACATCAGCCGATGCCGGCAACATGGTGATCACAGTCTGGCACGCATCAGCCACCTCTGCCGGATTACCCGCCGATACAGCGCCCTCCCCGACAAGCTCCTCAACCGCTGCGGCGTTCAAGTCGAGCACCATCAATTCATGTCCTGCCTTGAGTAGATTTCTTGCCATCGGCTTACCCATCATGCCAATGCCGATCATTCCAAGTCGCTTCATCACGCTTTATACCTCCTCGTTGGTTGCCTTAGTTACAGGGTCGTATGTAAACCTTGACGCATTGAAAATCCCGGCATGGGTATCGCCATCAGCTGCGCCGTGCTGAATCGCCACCTTTGGCAAATCAGTTTGCCGTCCATCCTCCATCCACCATCAGCGCAGATCCCGTGACGAGCCGCGAGGCATCCGAGGCGAGATAAACAATCGCACCCATGAGGTCCTCAACTTGACCGACACGACCCAGTGCAATCTTCGACAAAACCCAAGCCTTGAAATCCTTGTCCGCAAGCATGGGCCGTGCCAATGGCGTTTCTATAAATGTCGGACAAAGGGTATTGACCCGAATACCCGATTCACCAAGTTCCCAGGCTAGCGCACGAGTGAAACCCTCTACTGCGTGCTTGCTCGCACAGTAGACGGTGCGTGTCGGTGCGCCCACGTGTCCCATCTGTGAGGACACATTGATGATTGAACCTTCTTGTCCTGCTTCTACGAGCGCGCCTGCAACTTCACTTGCAACAAAATAGGCCGCCCGCACGTTGAGGTTCATGACCATATCGAAGTCATCTTCATCATAGCCGATGCACGGCGCTGGTTTGTTAGTTCCCGCATTATTAACCAACACATGAAATGGACCTGACGCGTTCAGGAACGCGTTGACCGCAGGTCGATCTGTAACATCCATCGGCATAGCGCTGGCACGCCCGCCACTGTCCACAATAGCCTCGGCCACAGCCTCAATCTCGTGTTCGGTTCGTGCAATAAGACATACTTCGGCGCCCGCATCCGCCAACGCTGCGGCCGCCGCCAGACCAATACCTCGCCCGGCGCCCGTAACTAGAGCGCGTTTACCATCTAACCTAAACGAAGGTGTGCGTGGTAGTTCCATCATCTTCTCCTCAGCGATCAACCGCTGCATATGGTGGGACGTTACGTCCACCGTAACGGCGAACTCGGATATTGGCCTGCTCACCATGGCCGGCAAAACCTTCGATTGCACATAGCCTTGAACAGACCTCTCCAATCCGCGTGGATGCCTCATCCGTCAGTACGCGCTGGTAAGTACACGTCTTCATGAACTTACCAACCCACAACCCGCCGGTATAACGAGCAGCTCTTTTTGTAGGCAGCGTATGATTCGTACCGATCACTTTGTCCCCATAAGACACATTGGTCCTTGGACCCAGGAACAACGCCCCGTAATTGGTCAGGTGTTCCAGAAAATAGTCCGGTTCGCGTGTCATAACCTGCACATGCTCAAAGGCCATCACGTTGGCTTGTAAAACCATCTCGTCAAGGTCTTGACACAAGATAACCTGCCCAAAGTTCTCCCATGCTTCGCGCGCAATCTCCGCCGTTGGAAGCATTTCGAGTTGTCTTTCAACTTCAGCCAAAGTGTCCCGTGCCAAGGATTCAGAATCAGTGATCAGTACCGCCGGGGATGTCGGGCCGTGCTCGGCCTGTCCCAGCAGGTCGACCGCACACAGTTCGCCGTCGACAGAATCATCCGCCACAACCATCGTCTCTGTAGGCCCTGCAAACAGATCAATCCCAACACGGCCGAACAACTGACGCTTCGCTTCTGCGACAAACATGTTACCTGGCCCAACCAACATATCGACTGCTTCAATCGACTCAGTACCCAGTGCCATCGCTGCCACCGCCTGAATGCCTCCGAGCACCAATATCTCATCAGCGCCACCAAGATGCATCGCTGCTACGATTGCAGGATGTGGTCCGCCGTCGCGGGGTGGTGCCGTAGCAACGATCCGTTTGACTCCGGCGACTTTCGCGGTCACCACACTCATATGTGCCGACGCCACCATCGGATATTTGCCTCCAGGCACATAGCAACCGACCGTATTCACGGGCACATTGCGGTGGCCAAGCACAACGCCGGGCAAGGTTTCGACCTCAAGATCAGTCAGGCAGGCCTTTTGTTGCTCGGCAAAGTTGCGCACCTGCGCCTGCGCAAAACGAATATCATCCAAATCTTGTTCGGGTACGAGATCTATCGCCGATGCAATTTCTCTGTCGTTCAAACGAAACGACTCTGGCGACCACTGGTCAAAACGCTCAGAGAGTTCTTTTACTGCTTGGTCGCCGCGCCGTTCGATGTCGGCCAGAATTTCCTCGACAGTTGTCCGCACCTTGGCATCAGCCTCAGCCACTTCCTCGGGTGCTTTACCACGTTTCAAGTAGCGCGCCATGATGATTCTCCTTAATCCGTTCAGTACCCACAAACGCCTGTCAGTGTAGCGCGACGTGACAACGGATCAACACACCCCAGCAAGTTCGGCAAAGCAGCGTCACGAAGCTGGTATTGGTATAACGGTCGATCGCGCAACGATCTCTCGATTCAAACCGACGCGGCCAGGACGCTGTCAGCGACTAAGGGTGCCAACTGCGAGTTACCACGCTTCCTTCTTAAAGGGGCAAGTGACTTACAACCATACGATATACTCGCCGGTCAGCGCCCCCGTAGCTCAGCAGGATAGAGCAATCGCCTCCTTTGAAACATTGAGGGCACCAGGGTCGGAAACGCCCTCGGTGAATCTGCTCAAACTCGGTGAACCCTCAGCACGATCCGGTGGTGGCAATACCGAGCCAAGCCCGCAGCAGCGGGAAGGTGTAGAGACTTGACGGGCAGCACCTACCAGCCTCGCGCGCTCAAGGTGAAGATAAAGTCCAGACCACAAACAGCCAAGCTGGCAGTGAAAACTGTAGTGGTACGAAGCGATAGGTCGCAAGTTCGAATCTTGCCGGGGGCGCCAAATTAATTCAGCTACCAATATCACGCCCGCTTGGCGGATGGCACCATACTTTCGGCGCGTCGCCGCGGGCTTCTACGACGCGCTACTGCTGATCGCGATTTTCTTTATTGCGGCACTGCCGCTACCCTTGATCGAAAGCAGCGTCCGGGACTCTTGGTGGATACAACTGATCGTTCAATGCCTGCTAGTGACATTGGGTTTCTATTTCTTCGGTTGGTTCTGGACTCGTAACAGCCAGACACTGGGCATGCGGGCATGGCGTCTGGTGATTCAACAGAATGACGGTAACCGAGTCACTTGGCGCTCAGCAGTGATCCGTTTTTCCGTTGCACTGCTGTCGTGGCTGCCCGCAGCACTGCTGGCATGCTGGGTGCTGATTGAGACCAGCGCGGTTGATAGCGGGAACTATCCAATGCTTCTGCTGGTTGTCGGTCTGGCTGCGCCCGCAGGCCTTGCGTTTCGGTGGCATGACCGATGTTCTCGAACACGGCTTATCGTCATCGAGCGACAAAACACGCGTCGCTAGATCCAACAGCAGTTGTATGCTCACGCAGACGCAAGTTATAAACTCACACTGACAAACAGACCCGCGCTGCGAACCGCACAAGATCATGGAAGAACTACTTAATTTCAAGGACGTAGTCGCCGCTCACCTCACAAACTGGGCAATCAACATCGGGCTTGCCGTTGTGATTCTCACGATCGGCTGGCTCATCGTACGAGTTGTGAGCCGATTCACCGCTAAGCTGTTAAAGCGTGCCGGATTCGATGCCATTTTGGCTGACTTTTCCATCAGCATAATACGCATCATCTTGATGATCGTGGTGTTAATCGCGGTGTTGGACCGTTTGGGTGTTGATACAACCTCTCTAATTGCGCTTCTCGGTGCGGCTGGTATTGCGATCGGCCTTGCGCTGAAGGATTCACTGAGCAACTTCGCTGCCGGCTTGATGTTAATCGTGTTTCGCCCGATCCGAGCGGGTAATTACGTCGAACTTGGGGGAACAGCGGGTTCGGTTGAGAAAATCAACCTCTTTACGACGACGCTCGTCACACCGGACAACCGCGAAGTCACGGTCCCCAACGGTGTGATTTACAGCAATACCATCGTTAACTATTCAGCGCGCGACAAGCGCAGAGCAGAGATCATGGTCGGGGTCAGCTATGAAGACGATCTTCACCAAGCCAGAAAGGTGATTCTTGAGGTAGTCAATAGCGACGATCGCGTTTTGTCCGAACCCAAACCGATGGTTGCCGTCATCGAGCTCGGCGATAGCAGTGTCAATTTGACAGTGCGTGCTTGGACCGCAACCCAAGATTACTTTATGACGCGTCTTGATCTGACGGAAGCGATTAAACTGGCACTCGACGATGCGGGCGTCACCATTCCTTATCCTCAGTTGACTCTGCACAAAGCTGACCCTGCATCGCCGTAGGTCTACGCTGGAGGAGCACTTGAGTCTTTAGAGCATCGATGGCGAAGCGCTTCCAACGAACAAGCCTGCTCAAAGTACTAGTCGCTCTGATAGCTACCGTCAGTGCCGGCACGAGTGCCACTCTTGCTTCGCACATAGCTCTGGATGACCAGTCACAAGTCGAACCGGTTTTAGCACCGCGCTATATGGCCGTGCTCGCACATCCACGCGCCAGTCGTGTCGCTGGAGATATCCTGGCCGAAGGAGGCACCGCGATGGACGCTGCCGTGGCGGCACAGTTGGTTCTGAATCTTGTAGAACCTCAGTCTTCTGGAATCGGTGGCGGTGCGTTCCTGCTTTACTGGCATGCTGCCTCAAGACGTTTATTTGCTTTTGACGGCCGAGAAACTGCCCCGGGTGGCGCGCGTGCTGATCTCTTTCTCAAGCCCGACGGCACACCACTACGCTGGCGGAACGCGATTGTTGGGGGGCGCTCGGTCGGGGTACCCGGCACCCTGCATCTGCTCTACACGGGGCATCGTCAATTTGGGCGCCTGCCTTGGGCACGCCTGTTTTCACCGGCAATAGAGATGGCATCAAACGGGTTCAGCGTCTCAACGCGCCTTTCTGAATCAGTGAGTCGAGCTAAGCAGCACGGGCTGGACGTATTTGACGATAGCCGGCGTTATTTTTTTACCGCCGAAGGAGAAGCGCGACCGATTGGCAGTTTACTGCGTAACCCACAATTGGCAGAGACATTCCGGGTACTCGCTAAACAAGGCATTGCACCATTTTACGAAGGGCAAATTGGAAATAATTTGGTCAATGTTGTTCGCAATGCACCTAGGAATCCGGGCTCGATGACGCGTGCTGACCTTGCAAGTTATCGCACCATCGAAAGAGTTCCCGTTTGCATGGTCTATCGAAAATACCGTATATGTGGCATCGGCCCCCCCAGCTCAGGTGCGTTAACAGTCGGGCAAATACTGGGGATCTTGTCGCATTTCGATCTGAAAGGTCTCGGCTACAGCGTCAACAGCATCCACCTTTTCAGCGAGGCAGCCAAACTGGCCTATGCCGATCGCAACCTCTATATGGCGGATGCTGATTTCGTCGATGTGCCGGTTACGGGATTGCTTGATCCCGCCTATCTGGCGCACCGCGCCACAAACATCGACACGGGTGTCGCCGCAACAAAGGCGCAGGCTGGAGTGCCACCGGGCGCACCCATGGCTCGGCTTGCCCCCGCCCGCTCTTATGAACGCAGCGGTACCAGCCACCTCAGTATCGTTGACATGTACGGAAATGTGTTGTCGATGACCAGCACTATTGAGACGGCATTCGGCAGTAGACTGATGGTCGGTGGATTCTTACTCAATAACGAACTGACCGACTTTTCGTTTGTACCCATACGTAACGAGAAGCCAGTGGCCAACCGCGTCGAGGCAGGCAAACGCCCGCGCAGTTCGATGTCACCGACTATCATATTCGACGAGACCGGGCTCCCAATTGCAGCGCTCGGATCTCCCGGCGGGAGTCGTATCATCAATTACGTTGCCCAAGCTATCATCGGCCTCATCGATTGGAAGCTGGATTCTCAGCAAGTAGCCAGCCAACCACACTTTGTGAACCGCAACGGTGTGACGGAGCTTGAACCGAGCACCAATGCCGAAACAATTGCGAAATCGCTATCGACGCTAGGACACAAAGTCCGGCTGCGTCGATTGGAAAGCGGGCTGAACGTCATCAGACTGCGCTCAGATGGGATGCTCGAAGGGGGTACTGATCCTCGCAGGGAAGGTCAGGCTGTCGGCGACTGAACCATTACTACAAGCTACGCAAGCGTACCGGACTCAAGACTGGCAATGATGTCTTCGTGGTAAGTCCGGTTATCGAATCGGCACATCTCCTGTAGACCGGTCGGACTCGTGATATTGATTTCCATCAACAGCCCGCCAATAACATCGATCCCGGCAAACACTACCCCTGCTGTAAGAAGATCATTTTCGAGCGCCGCACAGATCTCCCGGTCGCGGTCAGTAAGCTCTGCAGCCAGTGCAGTGCCGCCCTGATCAAGGTTGTTGAGCTCCTGCCCATCTGCATGCAGGCGCAATACAGCACCCAACGGCTGCCCGTTTAACAACAAAATCCGCTTATCACCCGCGCGCGCAGCGTCAAGATACTCCTGGGCTATGATCCAGTGGCGCCCGTTGACTGTCATGGATGAAATGCTGTCGGCCATAATGCCGTCTTCACGCTCGACAAACACAATGCCCTTGCCGCCATGACCATCGATCGGTTTCAAAACAGTGCGGCGGTTTGATGCAACAAATTTCACCAACTGATCAGTATCGCGGCTCACCAGCGTCCGAGGTATTAAGTCGGGATAGGACAAAGCCGCGAGCTTTTCGTTCCAGTCACGAATTGCGGCAGGGCGATTGACAACTTGGACCCTTGTGGGCAGCAAATCAAGCAACAACGTGGTGTAGATGTAGGCCCGGTCAACCGGCGGGTCCGTTCTAATCCAGACAACGTCAGCTTCATCCAGTGCGCAATCGGACCGCACCCGCATCGTAAACGGATTTTCTATATCCGCGTGTACCGAGACTTCGTGCAATGGCGCCCGCACCTGTTGGCCAACGACGTAAAGATCTGACGGATCAATATAGTAGACGGTATGACCACGCTGCTCAGCAGCGAGCATTAGAAAATAAGTTGTGTCCTTATAGGCTTTTACGCCAGCCAAGGGATCCATTATGAAGACGTGTTTCATAGCGCCAGCATAGCCTCAGACATCAGTCAGAACTAGCGAGTGCGACGGCGGCGTCTGCCCCGCACGCGCTGCATGTCATTGACGCCGGGGCGCGGCAGACCTTCAAAACATGCCCGTGTACCAGCTGTCATATCACCCAACCGGCCGATCACCTGTTCAACATCAGGCATCTGCGCAGGCACATAATCTACTAGTGCCTGGTGCATTGCCCTCAAATGCCGTGGTGTCGTACCACAACAACCACCAATGATCCTGGCACCAGTATCTCTTGAGAGTCGCGCATAATCTGCCATCAATTCCGGCGTGCCGCTGTAGTTGATCTCTCCGTCGACAAACTGAGGGATGCCACAGTTGCCTTTGGCCACGAGTACATCGTTGCCGCTGATTTGCTGGCGCATCGCCATCAGCGCGCCAACAA
Organism: uncultured Acidiferrobacteraceae bacterium; assembly: GCA_964484965.1. Lineage (GTDB taxonomy): Bacteria > Pseudomonadota > Gammaproteobacteria > Arenicellales > UBA868 > UBA11791. The sequence continues at coordinate 28,948 of CAZAHE010000020.1, forward strand.
GATCCGCTGCCCCAATGCCACAGTTGGCACCAAAGGCAACCAGACCAGGCACCAGTTCACGGTAGAGCGCAACCAATTCTGCAGGTGACACACCCATCATCGTGCTGCCGTTCGTGTCGAACGTCATGGTTGCGACGACCGGCAGCCCGGTGTGTGACGCGGCAGCAGCGGCAGCTCGCATTTCTTCTTTAGAGGAGAGCGTTTCTAGCCATAAGACCTGCGCACCGCCATCCGCCAGCGCCACAGCTTGCGCCTCGAAGGCAGCCTGCGCATCCGCTATCTCCAGTGTGCCCACTGGCTCTAAAATCTCGCCGGTCGGTCCAATCGATCCCGCAACCACCACGGGACGATCCACTTCTGCTGCTGCTTGTCGCGCAAGCGCAGCTGCCGCACGGTTAAGTTCAGTGACGCGATCTTCCGCCCGATGCAGCTTTAGGCGGTAACTCGAACCGCCAAAGCTGTTAGTCAGAACGATGTCCGCACCGGCACGGATAAATTCCCGGTGTAGCGCTATCACCCGGTCAGGGTGATCGATGTTCCATAGTTCCGGTGCCTCACCCGACTGCAACCCCATATCAAAGTAATTGGTGCCGGTGGCACCATCGGCGAGCAGCCACGGTCGGGCATTCAGAAGTTCAGAAAATACAGTTCCAGGCATCAATATCACTCCCGCCGGTGACAGGCCTGGAATCACATCAGTGACTTTAATGGGTCACCAGATTACAAAACCCGCGCCAGCTTATGTGCTAGAGCGGGTTTCAATACGGACCTCGCTTTAGCGAATTTATTAGGCGCCCGCAAGCTGAAAATCAAATCGGCGCTGCAATAATGACAATACGCGCCAGCGTAGGAGTTGTCAAACCACCACGCTTAGAAGAAGAGCGCTGGCAATCGATCGTCAAAGATGCGCAAGGGGCTGGGAGGGATCAACACCTTGCATAAACGGTATGCTTCTATCCCGGTGGGTAATTTGGTAGATCGTGCCCAACCAGTTGTTGAAGACTGCCTTGCCGGTGTCGCGCCAGGTATTGTCTACGATGGCGGATAGTGTCTCTTCAGGAAACTCGTCAATAGACGTCGCGGCGCTTCCCCTCGATAGTACCTTCTTGCGGTAGTTGTCGAGCAGTGCACTTGCCTGCGGAGAAAAGTAATGATCCGGACATGGCGGGTACGCGTCAATTTCCCCGTTTAGAAAACGCACCACCTCACGTTTGTATTCTTTCAGCAAGCTCACTGCGTCGTACTCCGGATGGCCTTGGAAATAAACAAATCGAAAACCATCTGCGCTGGTTGCCAGGTGTACGCCGGCTTCCTCACTTTGAATCAGCACTTTGATTCCTGCAGCCTTCATCTGATCGGAAAAAATCTCGTTAAATCGGGAATGAGGCACATCGAAACGCGAGTTGATCTCTCGCACCAGTGGATGGCTGGCCTCTACCGGATAATGACTGAACACACCCCAACGTTTAAAGCCAAGCGGCTGACGCTCGATATCGTGAAAAATACTCAACGCGGCATGGGTGGCAAGACATGCACACAATGTCGATGTCACATGCGTGCTCGCCCAGTCAAGCACCTCGCGCAGCGGACTCCAAAACGATTCGTCTTCAAGGCGCGGAGAAATCGGGTTGGCACCGGATACGATCAACGCGTCGAGTCCTTCATCTTGGAGCTGCTCGAAATCAAAATAAAATTCCTCCACATGCGCGCGGGCCACATCCCCTCGTGAGATCGCAGCTGGCGAGAAAGGGTAAACATAAAACTGCGCAATCCGATTACAACTGTCGACCAGCCTAAGAAACTGACGTTCTGTTGGCTCAAGCGCGGCGTCGGGCATCATATTGAGCAGACCAACATGCAACTCACGAATATCCTGCTCTCGTGCGCGGTCCATATCCAATACTTCGACCCCTTCGGCACGCAAGCGGCTGTAACTGGGCAGGGCAGTGTTTGCAACGAGTGGCATCTTGATGCCTAGCGTTCGATTCAGCGGCGATCAAGTGTCGCGGCGACGATCTCCAGGAACCCGTCTTCGCCGTCGACACTCATTAGTTCATGGGCATCGACTGTGATGCCATATTCGTCAGCGATGCGCCGATAAAGCGGCTCTCTATGTTCGATCAGCCGTGGAAATAACCAGCGAAAAAAGCTCTCGGGATGGATTTCCTCGACTGACTCGATACCCGTCTCGGTCAGGTAATCGGGCAACACACGACTGAGGAAAGCATCGGCGTAATACATCGGCTTTGGTCTGTCCAGGGATCTCTTGACGATCTGCTCAAGCAATTCATCCGATGGGCGGAGATAGATAATCAGTGTATCTGATGCCAATCTCGCCATTAGTCGTTCGTCATCAAGCTCACAAAGGCTGCCACCAGCATCATTAATAAAGTGTGGATACCCGTAAATCTGCCTGGCACGAGTAATAAAGTCGTGCACATCGGACATGGCGGCAATTTCGGCCTCACGATGCAGTGCCTGTCGGCGTCTGAACTCCTCCAGTGCCAAACCGCCGTTATCTGTGTTACCGATCATCCCTAGGAACTGCGAGACGAGATCAAGGTTATCCACCGTAATATTGTGCTCAATATAGATCGCATCCGTCCGCAAAAGATTGCCCAACAACGGATCTTTCATTGCATGGTGTTTGATCTCATCGAGAATTGCCTCGTCCAGGTAGCGTGTCCCAATCCGATAGTCGCCGGAATAATGAAACCACGAGGTCTTTGGAAGCCGCTCGGCAAGCGTCGTTTTGCCGACACCGGACATGCCCAACAGAGTGACCGACTTATGCGGCTGCCCCAGAAACTCCTTGCCACTG
>CAZAHE010000021.1:0-27128 GCA_964484965.1 uncultured Acidiferrobacteraceae bacterium
GGCCTCTTGGTCGGGAGTGCTTTAATCTCGACTCCGGCGTGGGCCGGCAAGACCTTCATCTCGATCGGTACGGGTGGTCCAACCGGTGTTTACTTTGTGGTCGGAAACTCTGTGTGCCGCATGGTGCACAAAGAGGCGGCCGAAGGCCGAAAAAAAGGCCGCAAGCACGGCATTCGTTGCGCAGCGCCCTCGACTGCAGGATCAAACTACAACATCGGTCAGATTGGTGCCGGCGAACTGGATTTCGGCGTGGCACAGTCTGACTGGCAATTCCATGCGTCCAATGGTTCAAGCAAGTGGAAGGGCAAGAAACAGGGCAAATTGCGAGCTGTGTTCTCGGTGCATCCGGAACCATTTCACATAATCGTGGGTAAGAATTCTGGAATCAAAAGTTGGAATGATCTCAAGGGCAAGCGAGTCAACATCGGAAATCCAGGCTCAGGTCAACGCGGCACAATGGAAGTGTTGATGGCCGCTCGTGGGATCGCTGCATCGGACTTCAAAGTTGCAACGGAATTGACTTCATCAGAACAGTCAACGGCACTGTGCGATGGAAAGATCGATGCCTACGGATACACCGTGGGTGTACCGAATGCCGGTGTTTCTGTAGCGACCGATGGCTGTGGCGCCAGCATTATCAATCTTAACGGTAGTGCTGAAAAAGGTCTGGTGAATGCCAATCCGTTCTATGCTTTTGCCACGATACCGGCAGGCACCTACGCGACGACTAAGAGCGACGTAACCACGTTTGGCGTGAAAGCGACTTTTGTCAGTAGTGCGGATGTGGCCGAAGACGTGGTCTACGAGGTCGTGCGGGCAGTGTTCGAGAATATCGAGGATTTTCGCAAGTTGCACCCGGCTTTTGCGAATCTCTCACATGAGCAGATGATCAGTGACGGCCTGAGTGCACCGCTGCATGCCGGTGCGTTGAAGTACTACAAGGAAAAAGGCTGGATGTAACACGCGCGATGTTTCCCGGCTGGTAGCACCTGTGGGTGTCGGTGCTGCCAGTCGTTCCCATATTGCGCTGAGTTTTAAGACCAATGCCCACCCAGCGTGATGATAGCCAGCCTCCTGTGGCTGGTGAGATCGAGTATCGGGGTCGAAACTTCGGACAGCGATTACAGCAATTAATTGCTGTAGTGGCCATATCCTGGACACTGTTTCAGTTGTGGATTGCGTCTCCTTTGCCGTTCCTCATCGGTTGGGGTGTTCTAATCGACGTGCCCAAGCGTGGCATCCATCTTGCGTTTGCTCTACTACTGTGCTTTTTGCTCTACCCGGCGACCGCGCGTGGCCGCAAAAACCCGCGTATGCCTTGGTACGATGTTGTTCTTGCACTCGGCGCCGCAGGATGTGCCTTGTACCTGCCACTGGCATATGACGGTCTGGTTGATCGTCAGGGTGTACTGCTAGAAATTCAAGTCGGCAGCTTCAGCGTACCACTGGAATTTTTGATCGGGGCGCTTGGTATTGCACTACTGATGGAAGCGACGCGGCGGGCTATTGGCCTGCCCCTGGTGATTGTGGGTTCGGTGTTCTTGGTTTATTCAGTCTTCGGGCAATCGATGCCTGACCTGATCTCCCACAAGGGTGTGTCTGTTGAACGCCTGGTGGGTTATCACTGGCTGGGTGGAGAAGCGATATTCGGCATACCGATTGATATTTCAGTGAGTTTTGTATTCTTATTTGTGTTGTTCGGGGCATTGTTGGAAAAAGCTGGTGCCGGCCGATATTTTCTTGATCTTGCATTTGCGCTGGTTGGGCGCTACCGCGGTGGTCCTGCCAAGGCTGCCATTCTTGCTTCCGGCATGACAGGCTCGATCTCAGGATCATCTATTGCCAATGTCGTGACCACAGGTACTTTCACGATTCCCATTATGAAAAGGATGGGCATGCCGGCGACAAAGGCGGGTGCCATTGAGGTGGCCGCCTCAACCAATGGCCAGATCATGCCGCCCATCATGGGCGCCGCCGCTTTCATCATTGCAGAGTTCATTGGAATTGCATATTTCGAGGTCGTGACTGCTGCTGTGATACCCGCGCTAATTAGTTACATCGCGCTCTTTTACATTTCCCATCTAGAAGCGGTGAAACTTGGACTGAAGGGGTTACCACGCGCGGATATTCCTCGGTTATTAACCACATTTTTGCGAGGGCTGCACTATCTCGTACCTATCGGTTTGCTTGTTTACCTGCTGCTGGTTAAGCGCTGGAGTCCCGGCAGCGCGGTGTTTTATTCGATACTGTTGTTGATGGTAATCATTCTTTGCCAGCACGTGGTTCGCGGTTGGACAGATGCAACGATGACCCTGAAGCGGTGCTTGATCATGGGTGTGAACGACATCCTTCTAGGTATGGCTAGCGGTGCGCGCAATATGGTCACCATTGGTGTTGCTGTCGCTTCCGCTGGCATCATCGTTGGCGCGGTGTCCTCTACTGGCTTGAACAATGCAATGATCGGTGTAATCGAGACTTTAGCCGGTAACAACGTCTACTTGCTGTTGGGTCTGACGGCTGTTCTGTGCCTGCTGCTTGGTATCGGTTTGCCAACGACCGCTAATTATCTAGTGGTTGCGTCATTGTTAGCAGGAGTGGTGGTTGAGCTTGGTAATGCTGCGGGTTTAATGCTGCCACTCATCGGCGTGCACTTGTTCGTTTTCTACTTCGGTTTGCTGGCAGACGATACGCCACCGGTGTGCCTGGCGGCGTTTGCTGCTTCCGCGATCTCGCGGGCCGACCCATTGCGAACTGGTTGTCAGGCCTTTGCCTACGATATTCGAACGGCGATCCTTCCCTTTGTTTTTATTTTCAATCCTGAATTACTACTGATTGGGGTCGAGAGCTGGTGGCATGGATTAGTCGTCTTTGTTGTGTCGTTACTGGCGATTTTGTGTTTCAGTTCTGCCACCCAGGGCTGGATGTTGGTGCGCAATCGATGGTATGAAAATGTCTTGTTGCTGTTAGTAACGCTCGCTCTCTTTCGACCCGATGCGCTGATGAATCTGGTCTTTCCAGAATTCGAACAGGCCAGACTAGACCATTTTGTGGCAGGTAAACTTGAGACTGTGCCCGGTCAGAAGATGCGATTGCACGTGACTCGGGAAACCGACTACGGTGATCGCTACAAGTTGTTTGTGTTCGAAACAGCCCCTGTCCGGAGCACTCTCAAAGACAGCTATGGATTGGATCTCAGCCAGGGTCGCGATGGGCGGTGGTCGGTAGATAATCTTGCCTACATGGGCATAGCTGAAAAGACGGGACTTGAATTCGGCGATTTTCTGACTGCAGTGGATATTGAGCAGCCGACCCGTCCAGCTAGACAATGGATTTACCTGCCAGCTGGTCTGCTGTTGGTACTGACCGTGTTGGCCCAGTTTCGACGCCGGCGAGGATCAACAGCGGCGCAATCGACATAGCACACTGCGGCGCCGAGACTACATCGTAGCCACTCCGCTAGTGAAGCCGTTATAGTCATTGTATGCTGGGGCTCTTAAGGCGAGGCGATGCGTGACATGAACGAACCCGCGCACCCATCGGATGCCCGCATATTGTGGGCAGACAGAATCAACCGGACTTATCCGGGGCTTAGCCCGTTATGCAGCGATCCACCCATATTTCGAATAGCCGATTTTGTAACTGAAGACGAGTGTGATCAATTGATTACGCGAGCGCGTGGACGATTGGCCCGTTCTCCGACTGTCGATCACGATCGCGGTGTAGTGGGCTCCGTCAACGAAGGACGCACTTCAAGTACTTGTTTTCTTAATCGCGACGAGGCGCCATGGCTACTGGACAAAGTCAGTGCACTGACCAACAAGCCAGTCACGCACATGGAAACTCCCCAAGTTTGTCATTATGAGGCAGGCGCCTATTACCATGCACATCATGACGCTGTTGACTTGCAGTCGTCGATCGGTCAATTGTGGGTTGCTAACGGCGGTCAGCGCCTAATCACGGTACTGATTTACATCAACGATGTTCCGCGGGGCGGCAAAACGCTGTTCAACGAGTTGAATCTGTATTCGCTGCCAATAAAAGGCACTGCACTGCTATTTTTCCCTGGATTTAGTAGTGGAGATATGGACCAGCGGGTTTTGCACGAAGCCGACACCGCGATCGACGAGAAATGGGTCGTGCAGATCTGGATCAGGCAGAAACGCTGGTTTCAGGAAAAGGAAGCTGCCCAGGCTAAACCTGTGTCATCGCCTGAAGTGATGGTGTACTGATCAAGGCAGGCTCTTCACGCCCAGCTCTTTTCGTTGTCCCAAACATTTTTCGGCAAGGGCAAGCCGGCTAGGTCGGCTTCGGTTAGCCGCCGGACGGGGGAGATGCCGAGTTTTTCGAGTGTCAGAATCAGTTGGCGAGTGTGCTGGCCTGAGTGCCATCCTGTGCGTTCAAGCACCTCGTGGAGATTGACATCACCATAGTAAACATCTCCAGGCTGGCTAAAGTCCGTAGCACCTCCGTCTTGTTGCCACCAGCGAGCCAGACGAAAGCGTACCGCGTTGCAGAATTCGATCAGCTCATCCTGGTTCGTGAGGTTTGGTGGTAGCTTGCTGATCAATGCTTCGTACGTGTACGGCGAGCCTTTCGCCACATGTTCAAGAAATACTTCGGGAATTTGAAAGATGTGGTACGCCAGTTCCCGGTAAGTACGGGGTCGGTCAGGCAGCAAGGTATCGAGCTGATTTTCGGGAATTTGAGCCAAACAATCTGCTGCAACCGCCAGGATGGTATCAATTCGTTTAATAAGCTCCGCCGGCGGTAGCATCTCACGCTCAAGCCACTCGAAGCCCGCCACTCGGGCAACGTCACGAAAGACAGCACCATTGGCCCAATCCTTCCCACGAGCGACGATCGGCACCAAGCGCAGTCCCAAATCTGCCAGTTCGCGGAAACCATGTTCGTCTTCGAGTACATTGATCGACTCAAATTCGATGTCATGCTCGATTAGAAACTCTTTGGTTTTAAGACAACTAGAGCAGCCCGGTTGCCAATAAACTTTGATCGGTGTGGTTGATGTTTCGGGAACAGACATGGTTTGAGCGAGGATTTATTTCGCTTTTTCCTTGCTTGCTTCGGGGAAAATCCACATCGCGATGATCATGAACAGGGTCAGCGACCCGGCAACTACGCCTACCGTGTGATCGCCGTAGTAACGTTCAAGCAGGTATGCGCCTGAACCGACCAGTGCAACGAACAGAGACAGTGTTAGTTTGATATTAGTGGGCACAGGTCAGATGCTCAGTCGGTGGGAATGGGGCCCGCCGCCGCTTCGTTGGGTAGCAGAGGTTTACCTTTGAGTGTTGTTTTGATGTGGCGAGTGTTGTAACCGTTAAATACGTGCCCAAAAAGCCCGCGGTCGAGATCCGAGGTGCCGAATACCCAGTCTGCGATAGGAAAGGTCAGATTCATGTTTTTCTCCATCATCAGTCGTGAGTTGTGATGGGCTGTGTGGTGACGGCGCAGTGTATTGACAAAAGGACAGTAGCGAACGAACCAGTTTTCATCGACGTGGCAGCAAAAGTGCATGAATTCATATATCAGATAGGTGCTTGTCGTGGTGCAGATGAACAGCCACGCCACATTGGTGGTTGCGATAAAGCTGAGTATGGCAACACCGGGCAGTGAGATTAGAATGAAGACTACGAGCGCGTAGGGCGGGAAGAACGTTACGCGCCAGTCTGCCTGGTCACGAAAACGCATTTCCTTGTCGGTAAAGAATTGGTGATGATTGAGTGTGTGGCGGTCGTAGATCGCGCGGAACCCTTTCCATTTCAGAGGCCGGTGCATGACAAAACGGTGCAGGTACCACTCGAAAATATTGCACGCGATGCCAACTACTGGGATGGTCAACCATTCCCACCACAACACATTGTCAATGTGTTGGATGTAGATCCACATTGCCGTAATACCAATAACGTAGATCACGGCAACGTGAATAAAACCGTTGTACCAACCGGCGATTCGGGATCGGTAGTCTTGGCGAAACGCTTTTTGCTTCTCGCTTAACATAGTGATATCGCTCTCTGTATAAATTTCTCGCGTATGACACTTAGGTGTGCTGATCTCGCAGCCTTCAGCGGTCAAATATTATCTAGAATGCTCCTGACCTCACATCGTAGGTACGTTTTCCTCCTGTTGCAGTGCAAATATTGAGGTATAGCCACCGGACCAGTCGGGCGGTATCAGACACGGCCCTGGATCGTGTCGTGCCCAGCGTGCGGCCTGGCCGCGCACAATAGCGCCCGCGTATCGTGATTGTAGCGGGTTGAACGTATACGGCATGGCGTCACTGGCTGTGTAGACATTCAACAGCAATGGCCGCGGCGCAGGTGAGCGGTTCACCTGTGAGCCGTGAATAGCGCGGCAGTTGTGAATCGTCAATGAGCCCGCTGGACCAGGCAGATAAACGATCTCCTTACTATTGATGGAGGCCACATCCGTATCCGAAAGGCATCCGGTCCATTCGTCATTATCGTTGTACTGGTCATACAGTTTCCCGGTATGGCTTCCACGAATGACGCCGAGGGGTCCCTGCTGGTCATCACAGTCGTAAAGGTAAAGCCCAACGGTACACGGGCTGAAATTCGTGTGTGGCCAGAAGCCAATATCTTGGTGCCATTTGACTTCTTCTCCACCACCGCACCATTTAAAATTAAGCTTTGAATGGTGAAACTTGATGTCGGGGCCGATCAAGTCGGCGACGATGTTAAGCAGTGCATCGGAACACGCGTAGGCCCAGTACTCAGGGTGGTGGTCATTCGGGCTTGAGAGGCGTCGCAGTCTGGGATCTTCGGCACAATGGCCCGGTTCGAGGTCCCAAGTCGCATCAGATTCCGTCACACTGCACGAGCGTGCGATCAATTCGTCGGTGGCGGCGCGCACGCGTGTTAGCAACGTCTCGTCGATGGCTTTCTCGACGAGCAGGTAGCCATTTTCAAAATACGCCTCTCTCTGGTGCTCGCTGAGTACTTTCGGTCTGGTCTTGAGGATATTTTCCGGTTGCATAGCGGCTCGCGACGCGTGGCGGAACGGTTCGAATGCGTCTGATATATCAGACTAGCGGATCGTGGCTTGCTGGGTCAATGCCATTGCAAACCATCGTTTATTTGAAGCTAAGGTTTTGGCAGGTTTTCTAAGCGCTCAGCGATTGCCAGAATCCGATACATGCTGCGAAGTACCGGCTTTTCAATCAGTTTGCCATCAACCACGACCAGACCAGATGCTGCAGACTCAAAGCTGGAGATGATTTTGCGGGCGCGGTCGATAGCCTCGGCTGATGGGGTGAAGTGTTTGCTGATCGTCGCAAGCTGCTTGGGATGGATGGCCCCCTTGCCGGTCATACCAAGTGCGGCGCACAGTGCCGCTTCGCATTCGAGGCCGGCCATGTCATTGAGGTCCAGGAATGGCACATCGATCAGATCGACCTGTGCGCTGGCGGCAGCGTGCACCAGGCGCGATCGTGCATAGAGTAGTGCCTCCCAGGTCGGCTCAACTCGGAGTTCCGCGCTCATGTCTACTCCGCCAAAGAGTAACGCGTCGACACGCGGACTTGCTCGCGCAATATCGAAACACGCCTCCAGCGCCTCGTTTGTCTCGACGATCACTTGAAGACGCAGGTTACTGTCTTCAGAAGAGAATAAGTCATCGAGCAGGCGGATATCATCCGGACTTTTGACTTTCGGTACCATAATTCCGTCCGGCGGTGCATTGCACTGGATCAGTGCGAGCAGGTCGGCCAGACCGTCGGCTGTGTTCAGTGCATTGATGCGGACGAGTCGTTCGACGCGGCCGTCGCCGGGGTGTTGCCCAAACAACGGCATCGTTGCGGCGCGGGCTGACGCTTTGTCCGTGGGTGCGATAGCATCCTCGAGATCGACGCAAACAATGTCTGGTGTTGCCGCTAGAGCTTTGGGGAACAGTTCTGGGCCCGTGCCCGGGACAAAAAGAAAGCTACGCCGGGGGCGGATGTTGGCGTGTTCGTTTAGATCCATCGAAGTACCTCAGCCGGGGGTATGCCTACAGTCTAGCGACTGTTTCTGACACAGGCTTGGTCGCCGGAAAAGGGCTGGTGAACTGAAAAGTCGTTCCTTGGACGCACACCTTTTCACGGTCAATTAGCGCGTATCAGTTGTTTTAATTTCTTTCGGAGTCCTTGCCACCAGGTGTGTTGGTCTGCATTCGTTCCAGGATGCCCGCCGCTAAGCGCCGTTTCTACGTTGTTGGCAAAGCGCTTCGCCATGCGGGCAACGAGGTCTTGCACCACACCTGCCCGGCCGAATTGAGCCAGCGGACCATTGACCGCGTAGGCAATCTCAAACGTGATCTGGGTGCGGCCGTCGCTGACATCCAATAATTCCGACTTGGCGCGACCCCTGACTCGTGAGCGTGTTCGTCGGTCGCTCCCTTCGCCACTCATAGTCGCTGTGTAGTCACTGTACGAGGTGTGGTAGGTGCCGCGGAATGCGAAGCTGGGCGCGATTGGCCCCAGTCTGATCACGGCTTTGCCTACAAGGTTGCCATCGATAATCGGCGTTTGCAGTTCGATGCCAGGCAGTGCAGCGCACACTCGCTCAGGATCCGACACCAATGCCCACACTTGTGCTCGCGGATAGTGCAGGTGAAAGGTGTGGCGTACTGTGAGCCAGTCTGCCGGAATTTGATCAATCGGCAAAGGCGCCGTCGGCGGATGTACGGTCTCCGACAGACTAGCGGAGTTCGGGTTCGGTACCGGTGACCGAGAGCCATTAGTCTGAGATGTACTGTGGCCGCGCGGTCCAGGTGCCGGCCCAAAGTTAGTTGCCACCGGTGAGGCTCGAGAAACTGAAGGATCGGCCGCGACTCGGGCGATGGCCCGAACAATACCCCGGTAGCCGGTGCAGCGGCACAAGTTGCCACTCATTTGTTGCCGGATCATCTCGGGAGTGAGTCGTTTGAAGCGTGTGATCAGATCACGGGCAGTAATGAGCATGCCGGGTGTGCAATAGCCGCATTGCAGGGCGTGGTCTTCTATGAAAGCAAGGCGTAGCGCTTCCATCAGCGGGTCATCGTCGAGCCCTTCGATGGTGTGCACCTCGGCGCCATCACAGGCGACGGCATAAGTGATACAAGAGCGGCTGATCTCGCCGTTGATCATCACCGTGCAGGCACCGCAGATACCATGTTCACAGCCCAGATGGGTGCCGGTCAGACCGAGTTGGTCACGCAGGAAGTCAGCCAGTGACGTTCGCGGCGAAACAATGGCATTCTGGCGACGGCCGTTGATGGTGGTTTCGATGTGCTTCATGAGACGTCAGCGTTGGCGTCCGCGAGTGCACGCTGAACAACGGCGCCCTGGATATTGAGTCGGTACAGATCGGGTGTCGGCATGTGGCGAGCCAATTCATCGCGTATCCTGTCTGCGTCTAGGGTGGTCGGCAGTGGTGAATCGGCGCTGAGATCGAGTGCGTGGACGTCGAGCCGCAGTGGTGCTCCGTCTGTCGCACCGACAACGACCCGACACCGGTTGTTGTCGGGATCGTGCATGATTGCAGCGATTGCATCAGCGAATTCACCTGGCTTGCGAGAAATCTTGGCGTAACCGCTGCGTGCTGCTCGTCCGGGTCTCGGTATGCGCACGCCATTGACCATCTCATCTGGACCGAGCGTCGTTTCCATGGCGCCGGTTACGAATTGATCGATCGGACAGATTCGCTCTCCGTTCAGACCGGATAACAAAATATCTGCACCTAGCGCGGTGAAACAAGTTAACCAGTCTGCCGCCGGATCGGCGTTCGCGACACTGCCGCCAATGGTGCCTCGGTTGCGCACGGCGCGGTAAGCGATCCCCGCCGCGACGCGGGGTAAATAACCGTGTGTCGTATCGGTCACTCGCTCGTCTTCAATAGCGGCATGGGAGATACATGCACCGAGTGTCACGGTGTGCTGCTCGATTTCGCTTCGAACCAGTGCCTCAATACGGGTGATATCGACCACTAGTTCCGGCTGGACGAGGCGCAGGTTGAGCATCGGGCCCAGGGTTTGGCCTCCAGCCAAGACACAGGCGTCGTAGGATTGACCCAGCAACTTCAAGGCGCTATCAATATCGCGCGCGCATTCGTATTCAAAAGCAACAGGCTTCATCAGGCTTCGCCGCTGATTGCAATGGACTGTGCCGTGGCGATGGCCTCAACAATGCGCCGCGGTGTCACCGGTAGCACAGTCAGTTCGGCACCAAGCGGTGCGAGCGCATCATTGATTGCGTTGGCGATTGCTGCCGGTGGTGCAATGCAACCGCCCTCGCCAATGCCCTTGACACCGAAGCGTGTGTAAGGTGCTGGTGTTTCCATGTGCACAATACGGGCGTCGGGCACCTCGCTAGCGCCGGGTAGCAGGTACTCTGATAAAGTCGACGCGAGTGGCTGGCCGTCAGCACTGTAGGGCATCTCCTCAAGTAAAGCGGTGCCAATACCCTGTGCAAGGCCGCCGAGAATTTGGCCGTCGACAATCATCGGGTTGACCAGCACGCCGCCGTCCTCAGCGATAACGTAGTCGAGCACTTCAACCTCGCCCGTCTTTTCGTCGAGCGCGACTACCACACCATGGGTCGCATAACTGAAGGTGCCGGAATCACGCTCCGGTTTATATCCGGCTGTCACCTCAAGGCCACCGGCATCGATGCCCTGGCCAAGGTCCTGTGGTTTGAGATACCAGGTCCGCGCGATTTCGCTGATGGTGATACTGCTGGCTGGACCACGCACCGCACCGTCTTCAACACTGACAGATTCTTCCGGGCATTGCAGGAGATTGGCGCCGATACGCTGCATACGTTTGGCCAATTCGTCGCAGGCTGCCGCTACAGCGCCGCCTGACATCACCATCGAACGTGAGCCCCAGGTTCCGGTCGAATAGGGTGTGACGGCAGTGTCACCGTGCACGAGGCGGGTTTGCTCAATTGGGATCCCCAATATTTCGTTGGCAACCTGGGCGAGCGTGGTCTCCATGCCCTGTCCGTGAGAGTGTGCACCGATGCGAAGTTCGAGTCCGCCATCGGGCGTTATGCGCGCGGCGCACTGTTCGTGACCGGGCACCATAGGAATGCCCCAGCCGGCATAGACAGTGGTACCGTGTGCCGCTTGTTCGCAGTACATTGCAAAACCCACTCCGACACGCCGATTATCTGCTTCTCCGCGTTGTTGACGGGCTCGGATGCCCTCAAGACCGATTGCAGTGATCGCCTGGCGCAGTGATTCAGGGTAGTCGCCGCTGTCAAAGTGCTTGTGAGTAATGTTCTCGAAGGGCATCTGATCAGGACCAACCAAGCTCTTGAAACGCATGTCGGTCGGTTCCATTGCTAGCTCTCTCGCGAGGGCGTCGACCATCAATTCGAGTGCAAAGCAAACCCCGGAACGCGCGACACCACGATAAGGCAGGATGGGTGGCTTATTGGTGGCAACCGCGTGGGTGCGGCAGCGATAGCCTTCTAAATCGTACAGTCCGGGCAGGATACTAACCACTTGTGCGGCTTCCAGACAGGCCGAGAATGGGTACGATGAGTAAGCCCCCGAGTCGACTGTAGCCTCCGCATCAATCGCCAGTAGTTTGCCCGATGCGTCTCCATACGCAGTAATCGTATAGTGGTGTTCGCGACAGTTGGTGGACGCGGTAAGGTTCTCACGCCGGTCTTCTAACCACTTGAGGGGACATCCCAACTTTACCGTTGCCCAGGCCAGGCAGATTTCTTCGGGCAGAAGAATTCCCTTGTAACCGAAAGCACCGCCGACATCGGGTGCCACCACCCGGATTTGCGCATGCTCGATGCCGAGGCACTCCGACAGACCGGTCCGTACGATGTGGGGCTGCTGGGTCGAGGTGTAGACCAGCAATTGATCCAGGCGGTTGTCCCATAGCGCCACCACACCGCGGCCTTCGAGTGGGCTCATCGACTGACGTGCGGTTCGAAACGTTCGTGTTACCGATGCTGCGGCACGCGCGACAATCGGAGCGATGTCTTGTTCAAAATCAGCGCTCAGAAATAAGTTGTCAGCCCATTCCTCGTGGACTAGCGGGCTGTCTGGCTGTCTGGCCTTGAGCATGTCGCTGACAGCAGGTAGCTCCTCGATGTCAACTTCGATGGCATCGGCAATATCCTCGGCCTCGGCTCGAGTATCAGCGACACACATGGCGAGTAATTCGCCTACGTGGCGGACTTTTCCACTGGCCAGCACAGGCTGATCCGATGGCTTGAATCCGGGCAGGGCAGAACGTGCCTTGATCGGTGCTACATCGCGCAGGTCGTCGGCGGTGAAAACCTGTTGGCGAAAGGCTCCCGGGACTCCCAATTGGCGGAGACGTCCATGCGCCAGCGGGCTTCGGAGAAAGGCAACGTGGCGCATTCCCGGCAGTTGAATGTCTCCAACAAATTCACCGCGCCCGCGAAGGTAGCGCGTGTCTTCCTTGCGCGGGACCGCAGCGCCTATGCCTTGTTTGCTCATTTCTTGTTCGATTGCAGCAGCCGACGGGATCTGCACCAAGCGGGCCGATCCGGTCGATTGGTATTTCGTATTAGTTTCCCTGTCCAGAAGGTTCATCAAGTCCGACTACACCGCTAATCAGGTTCTCGGTCGTCAGGGCTGTCGTGTCGATGATACCTGAAGGTGCAATCGACTCTATGCGTGAAGATAAAGCACTCAGCCACCGATCTTGCTCGATGCGGGCACGGGCCGCCTCGTCGAGTGAAGCGAGTACGAAAGAAACCGTGTCACCCTGGCGCAGCCGGGCGATCGTAGCGAAGTCGGCGGAGATGACGCAGCCAATTTTTGGATAGCCGCCGGTCGTCTGTCGATCGGCTAGCAGCACGATCGGCAGACCGTCGCCCGGTACTTGGATGGAGCCGGGCGCGGTGCCATCTGAAGTGATGTTGAAGCCGCGTGCGTGTTCCAGTCTCGGTCCGTCGAGGCGCATGCCCATTCGATCGACGGCTGGCGAGACGGTGTACTCGTTGGTCAGTAGAGTTTCCAGCGCGTCGGAAGTGAAGAAGTCATCCTGCGGCCCGGGAATGATTCGAATCGGTAACTGGCCAGGCAGTGCCCGGCCACGAAGACGGGACTCCTTGCGTTCGAGGACTCCTTGGAGTACCAGAGGCAGGTCGTCATCAGTTGTAATCGCGCGGCCCTGAAAACCACCGAAGGCCGCACGCGTATAGGTGGAACGGCTGCCGAGCAGCATGGGCAGGTCAAGGCCGCCTTCGACAGCGAGGTAGGTGACGGCTCCGTCGCTGAGTGCGCCGACACGAAAGATCTCCCCTCGTTGCAGGCGGAAACTCTCGAAGCAGGACAGCGCACGGCGATTCGGCGCCAGCACTTCAAGCGATGCATTGGCACCGGCAATGGCGAGGCGCACCGACTCGGCATTGACCTCGAGTACAGGTCCCGTCCCGAGGATTTCGAGCGCCGCGCAGCCGGGCGCGTTGCCGACCAGAACATTAGCCACGTGCAGCGCGACGGCGTCGAGTGCACCGGATACTGGCACACCGATGGCCTGCAGTCCGTAGCGCCCACGATCTTGCACGGTCGTGTGCAAACCCCCGTGGAGGATAGACAGCGCTGCGTTCACGAGGCGGTGCCGTGCTGGACATGCGGCCGCCTGCCAGCAGCGTGTTGGCCTTCGAGGCGATCGAATTCATTGCGATCGATGGGTATGAAGCGGACCCGGTCACCCGGCGTAAGCAGTGCCGCCGGTGTTTTAAGCGGATCGAAGAGCGGCATCGGAGTACGCCCGATCGCGTACCAGCCACCGGGGCATTCGATCGGGTAGATGGCGGTCATGTGTTCGGCAATGGCCACCGACCGGGCTGGGATGCGAATACTCGGCGTTTCCTTACGCGGCAGTGCGATTTCGGACGCGAGGTCCCCCAGGTAGGGATAACCAGGCAGGAACCCGAGCATATATACATGGTAATCGGCAGCCGTGTGATGAGCGATAATTTTTTCAATGGACAGTGAACAACGTCCGGCAACCAGTTCCAGATCCGGCGCCAGCTCGGGGTCATAACATGTCGGAATCGTCCACTGCCGGCCAGTGAAATGACCAACGGTTAAATCCTTCAAGGCTGTGCGTATTGCGAGTTCGAGTTCATGATACGCAAGTGCACGGGGATCGTAATGAATGGCAAGCGAACGGAAGGTTGGAACCAGATCAGTGATTGCCTCCAAAGCGAGCGTCTTAACACGCGTATGAAGCGCCATAATCTGTGCACTGGTCTGCAAATCGATATCCTCACCGAATTCCACCACCATGACCGTGTCACCGTTGGCAAGGAAACGGGGCGCTGCGTACATTGGTTACCGCCTGGGGGAAAGAGGCATAGCGAAATCTCGTGTTAGACTGATTTTATTCATCGCCGCACGTGATCTAGGCAGGCGGCACATAATGGCTGATTCTAGTTTCTTGTATAAGGAGATTGGCGCGTGCCGGACAAGATCAATCTGAACGCTGATATCGGTGAAGGTTTTGGTGCGTACGATATCGGCAATGATGCCGATCTGATGGAAATTATCCGATCGGCAAGTATTGCGTGCGGCTTTCATGCGGGTGATCCCTTGACCATGCGCCGCCTGGTCGCGCATGCGGCGAGAGTCGGGGCCAGTGTCGGCGTGCATCCCGGTTTTAATGATCTTTGGGGATTCGGCCGGCGTCGTATCACGATGCCGCCGGAGGACCTCGAATATCTTGTGGCGTACCAGATTGGTGCGCTGCAGGCGATGGCCCGCTACGAAGGTTTGCCGGTGACTCATTTGAAACCTCACGGCGCGCTGAACAACATGGCGGCAGAGGACGAAGCACTGGCGTTGGCGATCGGTCGAGCCATACAAGCCACAGACCCTGACATCATCTATGTCGCCCTGGCCGGTTCAGCAATGCAGCGGGCGGCGGAGCAGCTCGGCCTGCGCCTCGCACGCGAGGGCTTTGCCGACCGGCAGTACGAAGACGACGGCAACCTTGCACCGCGATCGATTCCCGGGACCGTAATCACCGACCCTGCGGTGGCCCGGGAGCAGGCGATTCGTATGGTCCGTGATGGGGAAGTGGTGTCCCGCCACGGCAAGGTCATTCCGGTTGAAGTCGAAACTTTGTGTGTGCACGGCGATGAAGCGACGGGCGTTGTAGTGGCGCGAGAGGTGCGCCGGGGTCTGGAGGCCGCGGGTATCTCGGTGCTGCCGTTGCCGGATGTCATCCATTAGCGAGAGCTGTATTGTGTGACACTCGTCGGCATCGACGTGGGTCATCCCGCAGGCTCGTTCAAGCACCGGCTGTGACTGCGATCGCTCGATTTTCTCCCAGCGGCAACGCCTTCCAGTTGGTCGAACGAACGTATTCGGGTCTCGGATTCTCAACCTCATGTGGACGGTTGGCGACCGTATTGAAGCACAAGAAGGCATGCCACCGGTCGACCGCTGAGAGATTGTGTCCCGATGCGTGCAGCAGGTTGCAGTGGAAAATCGCCACTGTGCCGGCGCGTCCGGTTACTGCCACCGGATCAGGGTGCTGAGCCATGACGTTACGCATCGTGTGTGCGTCCGCAGCCCAGAATTCATACGCGGTGGAGGTATCGTAATGCGGGTCAAGACGATGCAGGTGATGGCTGCCGGGGATGAAGTAAAGGCAGCCGTTCATCGGGGTCGCATCATGCAGCATGATCAACACTGTCACCATATCCGGGTGTTCGATACCGTCGAGTTTCCAACTCATAAAATCCTGGTGCCATGGCCAGGTTGAACCCTGGATGGCCGCTTTCATATTGACTTTCGAGTGGTGCAGGTAAAGTGCATCGTCCCGAAGTATCTGACGTGCGGCGCCCAAAACGCGTGGTGAACAGGTCAGTTGGCGAAAGGCTTCGGATGCTGTTGCGCTATCGGGGTCATGGACCTGTAGCAGAATTTTCGGCGTTTCTTCATCGCCCTCTCGCACGATACATTCGGCTTCTATCTTCGATAGCCGTTCGATTTCCGCCTTCAACACTGCAATCTCATGAGTTTCAAAAAGATCGGGAAAGAGCAGGAAACCGTCCTTCTCGAAGGTTGCGATCTGACTTGGGCTAAGGCGCACGCGGATCCCCTTCAACTAGTCGAAACGCATGCTGAGCATTTGTTCGGGCAGCCACAGTGCCAGCGATGGCAGGGTCATGACAAGAACCAGCGCAATTACCTCGAGGGCGATAAACGGCAGCACACCCTTGTACATATGGACCAGACGAATTTCCGGTGGGCTGATGCCGCGAAGGTAAAAGATCGCTGGCGCCATCGGCGGTGTCAGGTAACTGGTTTGGATCACGATCAGAAAGAGAATGCAGAACCAGGTTTTAACCTCACTCGGCTCCATACCATGGAAATCAAATTGCCCGATTAAAGGCATAGCAATGGGAATGATGATCAGGATGATGGAAATAAGGTCGAGCACGAATCCGGCAATGAATGCCAGCAACAGGAGAATAGCGAGCGTTTCCCAGCCGCTCAGGTTGGCGGCCGACACCAGTTGCTGAGTGCCGCTCAATCCGCCTGAGATCGTGAATACTGTGGCGAAGATCTTGCCTGCCAGCAGGATCATCAAAATCATAGCGGTGACCAGGGTGGTCTTCACCAGCGCTTCTTTCAACGCGTTGAAGGTGAAGTTGCCGTAAGCGATGGTCATGATGACCGATCCTGCTGCGCCCATGGCCGCCGCTTCTGTCGGCGTTGCCCAGCCGAGCATAATGGTGCCGAGTACTGCGAAAATGAGGATCAGCGGGGGCACCAGGGCTTTGGCGGTGATCCACAGTTTCTCAATGAAGGGCGGGTCGTCCTCGTCCGGTGGCAGGCGCTGCCCGTCCGCCGGCCGGATAATGCAGCGGACCAGGAT
The DNA here is from genome assembly GCA_964484965.1 of uncultured Acidiferrobacteraceae bacterium. Lineage (GTDB taxonomy): Bacteria > Pseudomonadota > Gammaproteobacteria > Arenicellales > UBA868 > UBA11791. Next base: position 16,882 of record CAZAHE010000021.1, read on the forward strand.
ATACAGAATATAGAGGCCAGCCAGAATCAGTCCGGGAAACAACATCCCCATGAACAGGCCACCGACATCCACATCAGCAACCGGCCCAAGGATTACGACGACCACAGACGGCGGGATGATGGTCCCCAGTGAGCCGCCCGCGCAGATCGTGCCAGAGATGAGTCCCTTGTCATAGGCATATTTCAGCATCACGGGAATCGCTAACAGGCCAACCACCGATTCGGTCGCGCCGACGACGCCGCTGGCCGCGGCGAAAATGACACACAGGATGACCGTTCCAACCGCGAGGCCGCCAGGTAGCCGACGGGTCCACAAGTGAATCGCCTCGAACAGTTTTACAGCGATGCCGGAGCGCTCGAGCAGTGAACCCATGAAGATAAAAAGCGGCACGGCACCGAGGACGTAGGCCGAAGCGATTTCGTCGACCGTTTGGGAAAAAACATTGACGACACCGACTGCAAAATTGAATTGCATAGCGCCGAAAATAAACGCTACCGACAGCAGTGACAGGGCAACGGGAAATCCGAGGAAAATAAACAGCATCAGCACCGGGAACATCCACAACGCGAATTCGACGTTCATCAGCGGGGTTCCTGGCTTATCTCTTCGGAGTTAGGCAGGCCATCTTCGTCGCGGCGGCCACCTCCAAGACCCTCGACGCGCGGCGGGCCAGGGACTTTGAAGCCGAACAACGTTAATAGGTTTTTAAGTGCTTCCAGCATCACTTGCAGCAGCAAGAGCACAAAAGCAATAACAAAAGTGAACTTGAATGGCCAGATGATAGGATTCCATGCCGATTCACCCGATGTCTCATCGACTTTGTAAGCCTGGTGAAAATAATCCCATAGCCCGGCTGTAAGCCATAGCAGCATGGGTACCAGCACCACGTAACCAGCGAGGTCGATCACCGCTTTGGTTTTCTCGTTGACTTGGTCGAAAATGAAATCGACCCTGATGTGACGTCGCATCTGCAGGCAGTAGGCAATGCCAAACATGAATACCGTTCCCATCAGCATATAAGCCACCTCGAACGCCCACTTGGTCGGTGCTCGAAAGACATAGCGCGCGATAACTTCGTAGACCATCGACACGACGAGGATCACGATGACCCAGGCGCCGAGCTTGCCGAAGAAACGGATATAAGTTTCGACTACTTGCATAAAGGCGAAGATATGCCGCTGCATGATCGCCGCAATAACACCCCAGGCCAGAGCCACCACGACGCCAAGCAGGAACAGCACAAAGAGCAGTTCGAAAAAACTACTCAGCGGCGCTTCGATGACGCGAGTGAAGAAGAATATTGGTTCTGCAAAATACGTTTTTGCAAAAAACTGCCAAATATCGCCGATGAACGACAAAAATTTTCCGATTACCTCGATCATCGGGCCCGGTCCTCTGAAGCAAAGACGCTTGTAAATGCCCCGGGGTGTCCTTAAGACACCCCGGGGATGCACTCAATTGTATCGGCTCGGGCGAAACCGTTGCCGACCAGTCAGGTTATACCGATTGTTACATCCCGATCGGGAAACGGAAAAAGTTCCAGTTTTCCCTGAGCGCTTTCTGGAATTTTCGACGGTTATCCAATGCCCGCTTGAACCAGGGATTTTCTGCGGCTTGTTGATCACTCCATTCGGCCGCGGCCTTGTGCGCTGCTTTGATGAAGGCTGGATCTAGTTTCACGAATTCATTGCCATGCGCCCGCATTTTGGCTAGGGCATCGATATCATGGTAGGCATAGCGAATCCAACTTTCCATCACCATCAAACGTCCCGCGAGCTTAACAAGCGCCTGATCCTCTTTGGAAATACGATTCCAGGCATCCAGATTGATCGGGCACTCCTGCACAGCACCGGGTTGGTGCACACCGGGCATGATGATGTATTTGGCGATTTTGTGGAAGCCAGAGGGCAAGTTGACTGACGGTGAACTCCACTCCGTGGCATCGATGACACCGCGCTCTAGCGCCGGATACACCTCCGAGCCAGGCAAGATGACGGTCGAGGCACCAAGGTTGCCTGCAATTTCAGCCCACGCGCCGGCGGTGCGCATTTTTAGTCCCTGGAAGTCATCCAGGCTCTGAATCCGCTTCTTCGAGTGCAGAAAGATCTCGGTCGGAAAAATGCCACAGGGGATGGATTCGACACCGAACTTCTCGCGCCGATATTCAGATGCCAAGTCGGCACCCCCACCTTCGTAAAGCCAGATGATCAGTTCTTCAGGGTTCAGGCCACCCGCCATATTGGCAAAAATAACGGTGGTTTTGTCGATACCCCAGTCGTACCCCATCCAGGTATGGCCAATTTGTGCAACATTGGATTTGACCGTGTCGGAAACTTTGAGCGCTTTGCCCAAGGTGCCGCCGGGAAAGACCTGGATTTTGATGCGACCTGCAGTCAGTTGTTCCACATATTTGGCGAAACCTTCGGCGTCCTTTTTAAGGAACGGTCCGCCACCCCAGGATGTCGCCATGTTCCAGTTCTCAGCGGCCTGCGACGTGACTGCCGATGCCATCATGGCAGCACCAGCAATAGCACTAAAAAACAGCTTCGTGATACGTTTTGACATGCTGCGATTTCCTCCTTGCAGAATGATTGAACGGGGCCTGGTGTCCCGGCGGGGCTAGCCCGGCCGAGTGGCACCGGCCAGTTTGTCCGTTTTACAACGGACTTGGTTCAACAGTGTCGGTTATCCGTCCCAGGCTCGTCAAATCAGGCCGATCTGCAGTTTTCCCGAGTGAAGCGTTGAAATTGCCGATCGCGGGGCGTTATCTGGGCATTTCGCGACAACTTGACTACCGCTTTCAGTCCAGTAGCGGTAGCAGTTCAGTGGCGATGGCTTCCACTTGGTCGTCCTGGTAGCGGTATGGCATGAAGACCATGCGGTCGAGGCCTTTATCGAGATGCGCCCTCAGTTGCTCTGCGCACTGTTCGACTGTGCCGATGATGGCACTGTCCGCAGTCGACTTGCTCCACGAAGCAAAATCCCATTCGGTGTTGAGCCACTCCATCATCGGGCCTTCGACTTTCTCTCTCGGACCAATCGCAATCGGTAATTGATTGGTAAAGGACAAGGTCCCTATATCACGGCCCGCTTGTTCGGCAAAAGCCAGAATGCGTGCCTTGTCTTCGGCGTATGATTGGGCTGTGTAACAGTAGGTCAACCAGCCGTCACTTCGCGTTGCAACACGCTTCAGCACGCGGTCTGCGTAACCTCCGATCAGGATTGGGGGCCGCGGCTGTTGCACGGGCTTCGGAAACATCACTGTACTGCGCAGATTGTAAGGCGGGTACTCGGCGGACGTCTTGTCTTCGGTCCACAGGCGCTCGAGGATTTCAAGGCTTTGGTCCATGATCTTGCCGCGTTTGTGAAAGTCTACGCCGCAGGCGTCGAATTCGCGTTTGTACCAGCCGGAAGCGAGGCCGGGCAGCAAGCGTCCGCCGGCGATGAGGTCGATACTCGCCAACTGTTTGGCCAGTAACACGGGGTTCCTGAGCGGCAGGATGAGCACGCCGGTACCGAGTTTTATCCGGTTTGTGCGAGACGCAAGGGCTGTCAACAAGGACAATGAGTCGATGATAGGAAAGTGTGGCTCTACACCAAGAAGAATGTGATCCCATACCCACACTGATTCGAATCCCAGAGTTTCGATCCAAACGCCTTGTTCGATCAGGCGATCTGCGTCGGGTAACTCCGGATAAGTGACGAAATTACGCAGTGCCATGCCGTAGGCGACGGGCGTTGACGCCATCGTTGCTTCTCCTTTGCTGTGCCGTTTGGCGGTAATCAGGCGGTGTAAAGTCTTTCTGGATCGAGCTCCCGCAACACCGCGAGCTCATCGGTGCCTGGTGCGGGCGTCGTATCGAGCGAATCTTCAAAAACGAGTTCGAAACCGGTGTTCTCTTGTACCTGTTGCCGATCTACATCTTGGTGTAGTGACAAGACCTTCATTGCCCGGGTTTTCTCATCAAAGCCCATCACAGCGAGATCGGTCACTACGCGGAACATGCCACCGGCGACGAGGCCGGCGTCGCTACGCGAAGTGCCGCCGTGCAGAAAACCCGGACTGGTCACAAAATCGACCTCGGACACAAAACGGCGTTTTTCGTGCTTCATCGCCACGATCATCTGAGTAAGGCTCGAGATATCGTTGCCACCGCCAGTGCCGGGCAGCCGAATCTTGGGGTGGTCGGGATCACCGATGAAAGAACTATTGAGATTACCGTAGCGATCGATTTGTGCGCCGCCCATGAAGCCAATATCAATATATCCGCGTTGCAGCAGCAACATCACATCAGTAATCGGCAGCACCATATTCGCTTTTCGTGTGCAACGCTGTTCGTTCGTCGACGGCGGCAGTTCACCGGGCACGATGAATGGTCCGATCACGCCGCCTTCAAACAAGATGGTGAGGCTTGGTGCATGAAGTCGCTGAGCCAGCGTCGCTGCGAGCAGAGGAATGCCGACGCCGGCGAAGATAATCTGGCCGTCAGTAAGTAGTCTGGCGCTCATGACGGCAAGCAATTCAGAGGCTGTGTAGCCTCTCTCTTCAGTCATCGTAGACGCTCCGACCGCGCCGGCTGGCGTCCAGGATTGCGGCGGTGCCGACACGTTCCAGATAGGCCTCCCAGTTGGCGGGTTCATAGTAGTAATCGCGCAAATAATTTTCGGCACCCGCTAGCGGGTCGGCTGAAACCTGTTTTGCGTAGGCACCCATATGATCGAAAAACGGCTCATATGTTCCATAGCATTCATGCGGTGTGCAGCCATAGGGCACCTCTACCACTGCATCGACAGTAAAGAACGGAATACGGGTGCGGTCCGGTGTGCGGCGGATTTGTGCATTATCGATCAGACGTTCAGTAGTCAGGATCACCTTTGTCGCCGCCATTGCGATATCGGGATCCATAAAAGGCAGGCCGTCAATTTGCGCGTTGCCGTAGGCGTCCGCACGCTGCACATGGATGATCGCGACATCTGGATTTAGGGCCGGTAGCAGGACCAGCGAGTCACCGGTGAAAGGGCAGGTTATGTCCTGTGTTTCGCTACGCCGTAGTTCACCGACACCAGAGCCCATCATTGAGCGTGTCGGCATAAATGGAACACCCATAGCACCGGCGCGATAACGCAGACCAATAGACATGTGTGACCATTCATCAAAACGCGCGGTGCCGCTTTCAACGTAATGACGCATGACTTTGGAGACGCCCCAGACGATTCCCTGGCTGAACCAGCTGGTAATGACGTGGCGGCTTATCCCTGAGGCGAACAGTAGATCACCTTCGCTTGACATGATGCTCCGAGAAGCGACCAGATCGCGTTTGCCAGCGCGAATCAGTGCCCAAATCATCGCCATTGGTGTACGCGACATGGTGCAACCGCCAATCGCAACGTGGTCGCCATTGTTAACCAATGTCGCCGCTTCATCCAGGGACATGACTTTTTCTTTTAGGCCGCGTTCGCGTGCCTGGGTTTCAGCACGCAGGTCAAGATATGGTTTGCCCCCAGCAGAATCGTTCAACTGATGCTCCTGTGGTCTATCGTCGGCTGCTCGTCAGGTGCGGGCTGGCGCCGCTGTTTGTTGTGGACGAGATACACCCGATTATTGTCCATCATTCAGGGCCGTTTCGATGTCGCTACTGGTGAGAACCCATTCATTGTCAAGTTGGGCGACAACCTGGCGCGCAAAGTCACCGGATAATTCCAATGCCCGATGGTCATCTTGTAGATGATCCGCGAGCAGGGCCAGCGCCAATTGTTGTGGCGCGTCGCCTTCATAAGTCCATTCGAAGCCACCGTCGGTGAACTGGTGAACATCCAACCGTTCGTCGAGTGGCTGGCCATCCACGGTCACTTTAATGCCATCGATGGTTCTCGCTCCCGCGTAGATTTTGGTCACGGATAATACCCATTTATAACGATGCTTCAGTATTGCTGATTATGCCGTTTCAAGCGCTGCCGTAAACCTTATACCATGCTGGCCGGGTCAGGCGGGTCGAAGCCGCGTCATGATGTGACCTCGATGGTGGCGCGGGTAAATACTTCGACATAGTCCACCAACTTGTCTGAAGCGAGTGCTGCCGCCTCTGGATCGCCGGTACTGATGGCGCGCGCCAGCGTTGCGTGTAACCGCGCACACAAGGGCAGGTCAGCAGCTCGTTGGAAGTGCATGTACCAGAAGCGGCGCGATAGACCGTTCATCATTCGCACTGTTCGTATCGCATATTCGTTATGTGATGCGTTGGCAAGCAGTGCGTTGAATTCTCCGTCTTGCCGCATAAACCCGATTCCATCCTTTGCTTCCGCAGCCGCATCCATCTCATCGGCGATGTCGCTGAAGCGTGCCCGTTCGTTGGCATACGCACGCACTGCACCGGTGCGCGCCAGCAGGCGATCGACTTCGCGCCGTACTTCGAGCAGTAACAGTTGTTTCTGCGGATTAATTTCACTGACCAAGATGCCCTTACGAGGCAAGATCTCGACCATGCCTTCTGCTGTCAGGCGTTGTAACGCTTCACGAATTGGTGTGCGACCGATCTTCAGTGCATCGACCAGCTGCGCTTCTGACAGCACCGCACCTGGTTTCAGCTTGAGTGTTGCAATCATCTCTTCGAGTCGACGGTAGGCTTGGTCTGTAAGACTTCGCCGGGTGTCACTGAAAGAGTGGGGGTTGCTGATCGCAGATTGCATACGACTTGATAGTGCTTCAAGATTATTGAAATCACACTTCCGGTCGATGCCACGCCATCAAATAGTGCTGTTGCGGGCAGGCGGACTATCGCCGGAGCGCTGATCCGGTTATATAGCACACGCTGGTTGTAGCCACCTCACTCGCTGTTTGAAGCAACGAAACTCGCGCTAAGGATCGTCGATGTAGATCGGGAAACGTTCGCAAAGCGCCACTACTTTTGCATGAATCTTTACCTCTAGTGGAGCCTGCCGCGCCGCGAGGCTAGCACGGCTGACGATGTTTTCAGAGGCAATCAGTTCAATGCCCTTCTGCTGGCGGGTTAATTCGCCGGCGACTGCGGCATCAACAGCGGGATCGGATTGTTTGAGATGATCCGTGAAATATCCCGACGGCGGCAGCGAAGGGCTGTTCACGAGGTAACAGTACGCAGGCAGTCGTCGTTAAGCGCAACGACAGGACTAAAGTCTTGGTGATGCTTGTAGTCTGGGCGTGAGAAGCTCCGTTGGGCATTGTCTGGTGGGTTGAGAATCACTGAAAAGATCGCCCGGTCCCAGGGTGACATGTTGTTCGGTGAGCCATGCACTAGAAGATCGCCAAAGATGAGACCGGTGCCGGCGGGTCCGGTTGCCGAGAAGATGCCGCCCGCCTCAATTAGCCTGGCAACATCGGTTGTATTGACGACCCACAATGGATAACTGGTGCTGCTGGTATCGTGTCTGGCAGGTGCCGGGCCAAATTGGTGGGAGCCTGGAATAAAGTAAAGCGGCCCGTTGTGTTCATTCACGTCATCGAGGAACACGTGTAGATTCAGTGCTTCAGGCCTTGGTACACCGTCATCTGCGTGGTGTGTGGCAAAGTCGTAGTGCCATTGCCACGCCTCGCCGATGAAGGCGGCTTTGACGTTGACCTTGACCTGTTGGATATACAGATTTGGCCCGGCGATTTGTTGCGCAGGCTCGACCAAACGGGGATGACGGACAAGCCGTGCGAACGTATCGCTGCGCTGGTGTAGTGCCATGGCCGTGCGCACAGCACCACCAGATTTTTCCGCGATATTGGCGGGATGCTGTTCGTTAAAGAGCCTCGGCAGTTCTGATTTAAATGCCGCAACATCCTCTCTGGAGAAAAGCCCAGGTAGAACGACTAGGCCGTTCTGGTCAAAGGTTTGCAGTTGGGCTGTGTTGAGCAGCATCGATCATTCTGCGTCTGGCTCTTTAGGCCCGCTACTACCAACACGGTAATTGTTTGCTGCCTGAGGCTGCGGAACTCTCGCTCTTTTTCGCACCCAGGTGGTTGATCGTGAACTTTTGGCAGTCGTCGTCCTTAGCATTTTTGCCATACGCATCGGCAGTCGCAGTGAGTAGATAAGAAGCCCTTGAAGTGCTGCCCGTTACGCTCGTAATAGTGAACTCAAAGTCGTCGGTGTCATTAGCTGAAACCGTATATGCGGTGCAACTATTATGGTCATATCTTGAATATTGGGTATAGCAACGCTCAAGATCCGAGGCAACTTGCATGAGTGTGGCTGTTGCATCTGCGCGCCGCGCTTTCATAGTGTAGTTCTGGTAGCTGGGCACTGCGATGGCGACGATAATTCCCAGGATCGACACAACGATCAACAGTTCAATTAATGTAAAGCCCGTTTGGGTTGGTTGATTTATAGTTTTCATAGTGCTTTGTCCCGTCAGCCAGCCTGACCGAAGCTCAGACTGGTTCTAGCTAGGGTCTGAACTTACCCATACTTTGGGTGTTCAAAAGTTGCTAGTTTAGCCCGTTGGTCGATGGCTGCTGCTAAGCAGCGTAGTCGCACAAACTTGCCTATTGTTTAAAGTAAGTCCGCAGTACAGATTGACCGCTGCCGCTACCGCCTTTACCGCGCGCGATGATCTCGTAAATTTTTTGTGATTGTGCTGCGGTGGTAGTGCCGTAGCCACTGATACCGACGTTACTTTCACCGGTGACATCGGCAACTTTTCGGATGACGAAATTCGATTCGAGCGTTTCTGTGCCCCCTTCAATGAACTTTAAGGCCGTCCCCGTGGGTTTGTTAGCCCAAGTGCCGTCTATGAACAGGTCGTTGTGTTCAATAAAAGTATCGCTCTTATCGTAATGACCGTCTTTTTTGGGGTCAAAATTTTTGTCTGTGATGGTTTTCTCGGCCGCACGAAGGGCGGCTTCGGCGGCTTGGAAGGCTTGTCCGGTATCGCGACTCGCGCCGGCCATTTTCTCCTGCACGACGGTATCCTTCATACCAGAGATGGCAATCATCGTCAGCAGTCCGAGAATTACCAGCCCGACGATGAGGACAAAGCCTCGTTGACGCTCATCAGTAAATCGATGGTCCTGCTGGTCTTCGGTCATGATCGTTTCCCACGATTCCTGAGAGTAATGGTATTCGTAAACACTTTGCGAAGATAGTTGTCCTGAGGAGTGATGGTGGTGCCGTTGAGCACGTATGGAACGGGGTCACTGGTAATGTTGCCGCTGAGAGAGCGAGAGAGAAGTTGGATGCGCACGCTGACGACATTGCACCAGGTGAGATTGGTGTTAGCGGGTGGTCCCGGAATATAGCGTGTTGGGGCGGCTTTATTCGATTCCACCGCGGCCGCCTGGCACTGACTGATATTGGTATTTTCACCGTACACCACTTGCAGGTTGTGTATCCCTTCAACCAGTTCTTCTCCGACATCGCTGCAATTTTGCGCAGCAGTGGGATTGATCAGGCGTTTGAGTGCCATAATGCCGTTTGCCGCAGTCCATGCCTCTGCTCGACCAATACAGTAGTGTGTTTCACGGAGCATTTGCACACGTGGGAAGACCTGAAACCCAGTAACGTAGGACTTCGATAGTTCAGCTTGTGTGTTGACCGCACCCGTGTGTTTCAAAGTATCTTTAGTGTTCTTGCCGCCCAGATTCGCCCCTGACACGCCAAAGATATCTGCTGAATCGCAATCGCTGACAAGAGCAAACCGATTTGCCCGCGTGCATGTCGGGTCACACAACCCCGAGCCTTTTTTAACGCTGATGTCGTCCGATGTTTTCGTCATTTCGGGCGACGTGACGTCAACGGCCATTCCAACGGCGCCGCGCAGGATGAGGATATCCGGATTCGTGCCAGTGCCATCCGTTCCGCCAATCGGCTGAGTTTGGTTGTTAACGACAAAAGTGGGCGGGGTCTGGTTATGAACGCTCGGAACTTTAGAAGAGTCGCAGCCAAAGTTGCCTGCCAGGCGAACGTCGCGGCGCAGGAATTCAGCAGCAAAGCGCCCATTCTCCTGCACCTGAGACAAGGCGCCCTGCCAACGGTATACGCGGGTGGTGTCCACGTAGACCTTGACGATCGCTGCACTGATCAGTAGCCCTACAAGGAGGGCAACCATCAGCTCAATCAGTGTAAAGCCGCTTTCGCTATTGTGGGACCACACATTTTGGCTGGAGTTTTTCCTGGCGCCCATACGTGTGCCCTTAAGGAACAAATTCCGTCGTAAAGGTCAGAAGATTGCCTGTCCGCGCGTCGTCCCAATTCACTTTGACCGTGAAGCGGCCTGGCGCAGACCCA
>CAZAHE010000021.1:27228-31754 GCA_964484965.1 uncultured Acidiferrobacteraceae bacterium
TCGCTCGAAGCGATCGTTGTGGCCGCCGGGTTAGCACGAATACGGTCAGCAATATCGTAAGCTTGTTCGGTCGCTAGTGATCGCAAATAGGCACTTTGACTCTGCTGATATGATTTCATCATCAGCGCAGTGAGCGCGAGGAAGCCGACCGAGAAAACCACCAAGGCAATCAGCGATTCGAGCAGACTGAAACCGTCTTCGTTGACGGCCCTGTCTTTGTGCTGCAGATGCAACGACTGCCACTGCGTTTTCAAAGCGGCAGCTGTGTGGGTCAGCATTTGGTCACACCTAGCGGGAATGGCTGCAACAGGACTCGGACTCGACCGACATTGCTTATACGGATCGCACGTGCGTCGTCTTCGTAGTCCGTGTCAGACGAGCACAGCGTCATGCTACCTGAGTCGACTACCGTACCATCGCTTCTGAACACGAACTTGTCTGGGCCAGTCAACAGGTCACCACCTTCAAGTGCGGCATGACGGTCGAGAGTCGCTTCGTTGGCATCATAAGTACCGTCCATATCAGCGTCGGCGAAACTGAACCAGCCATTGGCCCATTCTGCAGCGGTCGTGCACTTGGCCCCTGCTAGGGTATCAATACCGTTCCACGGACAAACCACCACCCGCATACCACGTCGTATCGCCTCCACGCGAGCACTGGCCAGAGTCAAGCGCAACTCGGAGGCCTGCGTCTTGAGTCGATTTTTAACCACGAAGTCCACAAAAGAGGGTACCGCAATACCCATGATCACTGCCGCAACAGTGATCGTGATCAACAATTCAATCAGCGTAAAACCGGCGCTAAGGCCGAGTTTCGAGCCTGAGTCAGCGGGTCTGCGCATGGGGAGGCAACATCATATTTACTGTAATCTAGCGGCTACCGATACATGCCATTGTAAAGTAGGATCGTCGTCGTCTTCTATGCGTTTAACATGTTTTATTCAATCATGCCTTTTGCTCTTCTCCTACGATGCCGAAACTGACCGTTGTTATCCCTGTCTATAACGAGGCGGCAACGCTACCCACACTCATTGAGCGTGTCAAACGCGCACCCATCGACAAGGAAATTCTGTTAATTGATGATGGCTCGACCGATGGCTGCGCTCAAGTGGTGGCGGACCTTGCCAAAGCCGACGGCATCGAAGCATTCTTTCATACTCAAAATCGAGGCAAGGGGGCTGCATTGCGCACTGGCTTTGCCGTCGCGCAGGGAGAAATCGTAATAGTCCAGGATGCAGATCTGGAATATGATCCAGCGGACTACCCGCGTCTGCTTGCGCCGATTGAGGAAGGTCGGGCCGATGTCGTCTACGGTTCGCGCTTCATCGGCGGGCAGTCACACCGAGTTTTGTATTATTGGCATGCGGTCGGTAATCGTCTGCTGACCTTGTTGTCGAATATGATGAGCAACCTTAATCTCACCGACATGGAGGTGTGCTACAAAGTTTTCCGGCGGGAGATAGTCCAGTCATTGGTGCTGGTTGAGGACCGCTTCGGTTTTGAGCCGGAAGTGACGGCGAAGCTCGCCCGTCTTCGCGGCAGTGACGGTCGCCGGCTGCGCATCTACGAGGTCGGCGTGTCCTACGCTGGCCGCACCTACGAGGAAGGCAAAAAGATTAACTGGAAGGATGGGCTGCGCGCGCTTTGGTGCATCTTCAAATACAACCTTGGCGCGTGATGCAGTGCCGTATTCGCGCGCTCAGTCACCGTAGCTACTGGCAAACCATCTTCAGTTGGTGATTTTCCAACTGCCGTCTGCCTGGCGACACGCAGTGCCGTATGCTTCCTGTGACTGACCGCCAACATTCACGGTGGTGGTGAATTCTCGGCATGGTGTGCCACCGGCAGTCGCGAAGGTGCGCGTCGGAACGCTATGTCCGCTATGGCCACTGTCTGGGTTTTGCCAGCCGGTTGCTGTGCCCACGGGATTATTTTCCAGCGATTGTTGTAATGATTGCCCAGCCATCGCGCGATCGGCTTGGTCTAGTTGCTTGCCGATCTGATTGCCGGCTATCGCGCCGAACAGCGTGCCAACAGCGATTGCCATGCCTTTGTCTTTGTGGCCCTTGCCAAGTCCATAGCCAAGCGCTCCGCCAAGAATAGCGCCAGTAGCGGTGCCAATTTCTTCCTTTGTAGCAGTACTGCAAGCACTCAGCGATAGGGCGCCGACGATGAGTACGATGATAGCGGTGTGGCGTTTCATGCGGTCACTCCTGAGAGTTCAGTCTTGTACCATTCAGCAACATTTTACAGCCATTGCTTAGGTTCCGTGTCATTTCACCAGCTTGCCTGCTAGAGCTGGTTTTTGGGCAGATCTAAAGGGGTAATAAAAGGGTAATTCTGGCTTTAATTGCTCTGTTGACGGATCCATGTGCCGAGACGAGCGCGATCTTCGAGTGTCATTGCCGTGGGGTTTCCAAGCGGCATGACGCGTGTGCTGACGGCCTGCGCCAATACTTGCGTGCGCTGGCGGCGAAGGTCAGCGAGGGATTCAAGGATGATACCCGCTGGTGCTGTGCTGAAGTGGGCAACACTTGGCACCTTGGCGTGGCAGCCGCTGCAGTGCGCACGCACAATGGCCAGCGCGTCGCCATCGGATACTACTAGTTGGTAATTCTGCGCTGGTGCACTGTAGCTTGCCAATAGCCACGCCAGCGCCACAATCAGTGCACCCGCCAGCGGCCATTGCCACAGCAGCCTCAGCCCACGCCCACCTTCGTGATGGATGTTGAAAAAATGACGGATCACACCACCGATCACTAGGATCAGTGCGACAACAAGCCAACTGAGGTCGGCGCCCGCGGCAAACAGCATCGGGTAATGTGCGCTCATCATCAACAGCACTACGGGCAGCGTCAGGTAGTTGTTGTGTAGGGAGCGTTGTCCAGCTTGTTGACCCAGTTGTAGCGCTGGTTTGTCGCCCGCCTTGAGCGCATTTACCACTTTTTTCTGGTTCGGGATGATGACGAAGAACACGTTGGCTGACATCATTGTGGCGATCATTGCGCCAATATGCATAAAAGCGGCGCGGTCGCTGAAAAGCTGGTTCAGCGCCCAAGCGCTCACGACAAGCAGGGCGAAGACGCTGACCGCAAGCAGAGTTGTGTGCCGGCCGATGGGCGACCGGCAGAGTAAATCGTAGGCCAACCAGCCACCCGCGAGGAAAGCAACGCTCGTTGCGATCGCCGGCAGACGACTAAATGCGATGCGTTGAGGATCAATCAGGAAATGTTCAGCACCCCAGTAATACATGACAGCCAGCAATGCGAATCCGGACAGCCAGGTGAAGTAGGCCTCGTACTTGAACCAGTGAAGTTGGGGCGGCAGTTCAGCGGGTGCGACGGCAAACTTCTGCAGCTGATAGAAACCGCCCCCGTGAACAAACCACGATTCGCCGACGGTGCCCGGCGGCAGCTCGCTACGTCGGCGAAGGCTCTTGTCCAGCCAGATAAAGTAGAACGAGGTACCAATCCAAGCGATGGCTGTTACCACGTGTAGCCAGCGGATCAACAACGACAACCAGTCGTGCCAGGGGAGATTCATTGGGGGGTGTCTCTAGCTCTCGAGACCTGCGCGCCGACGTAGGTCCCGGGCAGCCGCATGGTGTCGTTGCATGAGGTCGGCTTGATCCACGTTCACTGCCTGTGCGTCGCGCACCGCCCAGCGTCCTTGCACCATCACATCATCGGCGCGGTGAGTGCCACTGTGTACCAGGGCAGCCAGGGGGTCGTGATAACCTGAGTGGCGCAGTTGGTCGAGGCGAAACAGTGCCAAGTCAGCTTGTAGGCCGGGTGCGAGTCGACCAATGTCATCGCGGCCAAGGCATCTCGCCCCGCCTTCGGTAGCCCAGCGCAGTGCATCCAGATGGCTGATACGAGTATTTCCCTCACGTGTGCGCTGCAGCAACATTGCTTGGCGGACCTCCTCTATTGCATTGGAGGCGTCATTTGACGCGGAGCCGTCCACGCCAAGGCCAAGTGGGCTGCCTGCGCGCTCCAGATCACTGGCCGGGCACAGTCCGGAGGCGAGCGCCATGTTGGAATGCGGGCAATGACTGACTCCAGTGCCAACCTGGCCGAGCCGGTCTATTTCGTCACGTGTGAAATGAATGCCATGCGCGATCCAGGTGTGCTCGCTGAGCCAGCCGCAGTGCTGCAGATAATCCAGCGGCCGCATGCCGTATAGTTGATGACAGTAGCGGTTTTCATCCTTCGTTTCGGCGAGATGTGTATGCAGTCGAACGCCATGGTTTTTGGCCATCTGTGCCGTTTCACGCATGACGCCAGAGCTGACCGAAAAAGGCGAACAAGGTGCCAGCGCAATTTGTACCATCGCGCCGGCCTGATCTTGATGATAAGCCCGAATCACGCGTGCACTGTCACAGAGGATAGTATCTGAAGATTGCACCACTCTCGGCGGAGGCAGCCCACCGTCGTCGCTCGATAAATCCATAGAACCACGCGTCAGTACGACCCGTATGCCGAGCGCTCGCGCAGTTTCGACCTGAATATCGATCGCTTCTTCTAG
>CAZAHE010000022.1:0-29990 GCA_964484965.1 uncultured Acidiferrobacteraceae bacterium
TGGTCAAGTTTCGCCAGCCATTTGCAGAATATATCGCCATTCTGTCGCCGTTACAGGCAGAATCGAAAGCCGATTACCACGCTGTACCAAGCGCATATTGCCAAGCCGCTTTTTAGATTTCAATTCCTGCAAGGTAACCGGTCGCTTAAATTTTCGCCTGAATCGCACATCTACCATCAACCAGCGCGGGTTGGCAGCATCACTACCCGCATCAAAGTATTTCTCATTAGAATCAAATTGCGTGTGATCTGGATAAGCTTCGCATACGATCTCCATGATGCCGACAACAGCAGGCTCAGGACAATTCGAGTGGTAGAAAAAAGACAGGTCACCCTTCTTCATCTTGTCGCGCATGAAGTTTCGCGCCTGATAGTTGCGAATGCCATCCCAATGGTCTGTTTTCCGCGGCTCTGCGATCAAATGATCGATGGAATAGACATCTGGCTCACTTTTCATCAACCAGTAACTCATCACCAACCTCAAGTCTCATCCATTCTTATGCGATTAATAGAAACGCTTTTACCGTTGGACTCGTCAACCTCAATAACCACCCCGCAGACAGAGCCGCGCCCGCTCGCCGGCTCAAACCGCTCCGGGATGCGTTCCACGAAACGTCGTAGCACCTTTTCCGTCTGCATACCAATCACCGAATTGTAACAGCCCGTCATGCCGACATCAGAGATATGGGCAGTCCCGTTCGGTAGCACTCGCTCATCAGCAGTAGGGATGTGGGTGTGAGTACCAACCACCGCTGAGACACGACCATCGAGATACCAGCCCATCGCGACCTTCTCGCTGGTCGCTTCCGCGTGAAAATCTACCAGGGTTACACGAACCGAATCCGGCTTCCTCGTCAGCACCGTATCCGCACATCGAAAAGGGCAATCCAACGTGGGGTGCATGAACACCGTACCCATAACGTTGAGTACACCGACCTCAACGCCGTTCGAAGCAGTTGCTACCACCCAGCCATGACCTGGCGTCCCCTCAGGATAGTTGTGCGGTCTCAACAAGCGTGGTTCCTCATCCACTATGGTAAGCGCCTCGGGCTTGTCCCAAATATGGTTGCCCGACGTCAGCAGATCGATTTCTCCTGGACCTAAAAACTCATCGACGATTTCAGCGGTGACGCCGAACCCCCCGGCAGCGTTCTCCGCATTTACCACGGTAAACTCCGGGCTGTGTGTGTCCTTGATTTCAGGTAACAAACGACGCAATGCACGACGCCCCGCACGTCCGACGACATCACCAAGAAATAAGATCTTCATTCGTATATTGTCGGTTGATCTTGACCTGGGCGCTAGCGTATTGCGGGAACGAAGCGGCGATCGGTCATTATCCCGTCGAGTGGAATATCCCAACTGTCGGTAGCCAGATGTACCACCTGCTGGCACTCATGGGCCAAACCAATCAAACGGGGCCGCTTGAGATGGCGCCTCTGGCGCATCGCTGCCAGCGATGCATCGTAGAAAGCGCCGCCTCGGCCTAAGCGGTTGCCCCATTTATCAAATGCCACCAGCGGTAGGAAAATCACGTCCAGTTGACCCGGGTCCAGCCATTGTCTAGGTGGTAAATCCGGCTCAAGGATACCTAAGCGGTTCACAACCAGACGAGTATTTGGCGTAAACCTGGCAAATCGAATTCGTGGCCGCCGCCCTGGCATGATCACGGGCAACAGACAACAACGCCCGCGGCGCATCAGTTCGATCAACGCCGGGCATGGATCAATCTCTCCATCTGTCGGCAAGTAAGCACCAATGCGATCGGCACAGGCCAACGCATGGAAACGGACAATGTGGCGCCGCAACGCAGCCGCCGCCTGTCGCTGGGCCACAGGAGACAATGCCCACCGCCTCTGTCGGATTCGTCGGCGCAACGAACGTTTATCTTGCTGTCGAGAGGGCATCAGACTTGGGCAATTCGGTCGGATTGGCGTGCGTTTGTTAATCGCCAGATATCGCCACGGCGAGTGGCACCGCCCGCTTGTGCCGTACCGCTCCAGGTACCTTGAACCAAATGGTTCAAGTGGGGCACCTGCGACGCCTTAAGGCTTTCCGATGATTACAAATCTCCGGACCTGCACAACAACGCCTGCAAGGCAGTCCCCGATGGGTGTTTTAGGTTCTAAGGGATTGTGGAGACAGGCGAACACCGCAGGCGGTGCCATCTCGCAGTTTAACTGATCTGCCGCATTGCAGGAATGCAAATTCTAGTGAGTTGCCTCTTAGACCGTTATGACGAACCCGAGCCGTCAAGTACCACCTGGGCTACCCGATCCTTAAGGCTTCGAACTCTGTCCGACAATTCGCCGGGACCATGCGACTCTCGGCGCAACTTTAGCAGTTCGTTAGTCAGGTTCAAGGCTGCAATCACGACACAATGCTCTAGTCCTACAACTTTGCTCTGCGCCTGAACAGATCTCAACTGGTCATCAAGATAGGCCGCCGCCTGCAACAAGTCTTGTCGCTCTTGTTTCTTGCATGCCACCCGAAACTGGCGACCCATGATCTGAACAGTGACGCCTTCTTTAACCATATACAGTGTGCCTTTCGCTGTAGAACGCTGTGGCAGTAGAACCCAACTGGATTCGGATCAGGCGCCGTTTGATTCGCGCAACCGTCTAATAATGTTGTCAACGCGCTGTTTGGCTTCCCGATTGCGGGTATGCAGAAATTCATTGTCCCGCTGTAGTTTATCGTGATGCGTGCGTAACTCTGAATTCTCGCTCTGCAATTTGGCGCAAACACCGATCAATTCTTCCAGCTGACCTGCAAGGCCGTCGATCTCGGCCTTCAAATTTGGAGCGGAGTCAATACCTTCTTTCATTCAATCATCCAGTCAGATACAGGGTTCATGGGGCCAAGCGGTGTTTCCACCAGCCGCGGTGTAAAAAATCATAGGACGATCTGGTCATCCGGTCAATGTCAAAAAGTGCTCTTTAGGCATTGCTATACTGCTTCTTTTGGGGTCCTTTAAGCAATGGTGGCACAGTCTGAACTGCGACTCGCCGGGGTGTTTTACGCAGGACTTGAAACCCGCTTACAGCAGATTGGTGCTGAAATCAGCGCCGCGGAACTGCATGGCACACTCGTCGGGCTCACCTGCGTCGGCTGGAATCCGGCTGATATTGACCACTGGCAGGGTGTCTTTTCGGGCACAGGTGCAACCGAGCGCCTCGAACAGGATGTGCTGACCGGCCTGATGACACTGATCAGAACCTCACTCGATCAGCGGAATTTCGAATTCCAGCTACTGCTGCCTGCTGAGAACGAGATTATGGAGCGGAGAACTCGAGCCCTTGCCGAATGGTGCCAAGGCTGCATGCTTGGCTTGCGGTTCAGCAATCGGCTCGTTCCATCTGGGCTCGGAGACGATGTGGCCGAATTCTTATCCGATTTGGGTCAAATCGGAACCGCTGAAACCGGTGATGAACTCGGTGAAACACTGGAAAGAGCATTGTTTGAGCTTGAAGAATATGTGCGCATGGGCGTACAGGTCATCTTCGAAGAAAATATACCCGACCAACAATGACAGTCCATACTCAATCAAACAACAGGGCTCCATAATTGAAAGCCATTCATCAACGGCGACGACGCGCCATTATGGATTTGATGGGCGAGGGTATCGCAATCATTCCTACTGCCTCTGCTGCGCAGCGTAACAGTGATGTGCAATACCCTTTCCGCCCGGATAGCGACTTCTATTACGTCACTCATTTTCCAGAACCCGATGCCGTCGCGGTTCTGGTGCCCGGTCGTGCGCAGGGAGAGTTTGTCATGTTCTGTCGTGAGCGCGACCCTGAACAGGAAGCATGGCATGGCAAACGAGCTGGCCTCGAAGGCGCCTGCCAATACTATGGTGCCGATGACGCATTTCCAATAGACGATATTGCTGACATTCTGCCTGGCCTGCTGGAAAACCAGCCAAAGATTTACTGCAATCTAGGACGTTACAAAGTTTTCGACGAACAATTACTGCGTTGGGTCAGCGAAGTAAAATCCAAGGTGCGCTCCGGTATCTCCGCTCCAGAGGAACTCGTCGATCTTGGCCACATACTGCATGAACTTCGCCTGATAAAACAGCGCGAGGAAGTGCGCCACATGAAACGCGCTGCCGAAGTGTCTGCCAAAGCTCACTGTCGCGCGATGATGACCTGCCAACCGGGCATGACAGAAAGACAGGTACAAGCAGAACTCGAGTATGAATTCGGGCGCGGTGGTGCCAGAACTTGGGCTTATCCATCCATCGTTGCTGGGGGTGCCAACGCCTGTATTCTTCACTACACGGAAAATTCTGATGTACTTGTGGATGGTGACCTGCTTCTAATCGACGCCGGCGCGGAAATTGACTGCTATGCCGCCGACATTACTCGCACCTTCCCTGTAAACGGTTGTTTTACAGCGGAACAAAAAGCTCTCTATGAAGTCGTACTTGAAGCACAGCTTGCAGCGATTGCAGCGGTCAAGCCCGGGCGCTGTTGGAACGATCCGCACGATGCAGCAGTTGCCGTATTGACAGAGGGATTAATTGACTTGGGTCTGTTGAGCGGTAATGCCGAGGAGCGTATCGAAGACAACAGTTACCGCCGCTTTTACATGCATCGTACAGGTCACTGGCTGGGGCTCGATGTTCACGACGTTGGTGACTACAAGATCAACAACGAGTGGCGCTTGCTCGAAAGTGGCATGGCACTCACCGTCGAACCCGGCTTATACATCGCGCCTGCCAAGGATATTGATCTGTGCTGGCACAACATTGGCATTCGCATTGAAGACGATGTCCTAGTGACGGCCAAGGGTGCCGAGGTTCTAACCGGCGGTGTGCCTAAGTTGCCGGTTGAAGTCGAGGCGCTGATGGCGGACAGCAATGCCGGCTGACATCAATAACACACCATACGACATTGCCATCATTGGTGGCGGCCTCGTTGGCACCAGTCTTGCGCTTGCACTCGATGGACTGGGTCTACGTGTGACCCTTCTAGAAGCAACGGACTCAGCCACCACCACACCGCCCGGATTCGACGAGCGCACCCTCGCGCTCAATTGGGGATCCCGCCAAGTCCTCGATGCGATTGGCGCATGGCGCAGCATAGAACCGATTGCCCACCCCATTCATCGGCTACACGTTTCAAACGTCGGCCACTGTGGTGTTACTCGACTAGACCGTAGGTTAATCGGTCGTCCGGCACTCGGTTATGTTGTGCCCGCACACGAACTCGGCTCGGCACTAAACAGACAAATGCAAGAAAACTCTGCCATCGAATATCGTGGCGCTACTGTTTGCGATCGAGTAGAGGGTGTAGACCAACACGTCCTGATTAAGTGCAGTACTACCAGCCTCCAAATTAAAGCCCGCGTCGTGGTGTTAGCCGACGGTGGTCGTTCCAACCTGCGTCAACAGTTCAGACTAGACATTCGAGACCAGCCTTATAACCAGTCTGTACTTGTGACGACTGTCGAAACCAACAGGGTCCATGGTCAATTGGCTTACGAGCGTTTTACAACCGATGGACCGTTGGCATTGCTACCTCTCAATGAGCGTTACTATGCCCTCGCCTGGACACTACCGCGAGAGCGCGCTCCCGTAATAGCAGCATCGCCCCAAACAGACTTCGTTGATCACTTACAACAGGTTTTCGGGGATCGCGCAGGCCGTTTTCTGTGTTGCACCCGCCGACGAGTGTTCCCATTAACGCTGACTGACGTACCCAACGCGGCGGCAAACCGCTGCATCGCCATTGGCAACGCGGCACATGTCATGCATCCGGTTGCCGGACAAGGCCTCAATCTGGGCCTGCGGGACGTCGCCGAGCTAGCGGAGCGCCTACACAACACCCATCGACGTGGCGGCGACATTGGATCTGATGCGTTCCTTGCGGACTATGTCGCTGCACGGCGCAGGCAGACTCGTCGTGTACTGGGATTTACCGATGGTCTGATCCGGCTATTCTCGAGTGAGCGCCGAGGCGTTTCCCTAACTCGCAATCTTGCACTCAACCTCCTGGACGGGGCAGTGCCAGTCAAACGGGCATTGCTGCGTCGCACAACAGGACTCGCCGGACGCCTGCCTCGCCTAGCGCGCGGTTTGCCGCTTCGTGGCGACGTTGTGAGCACAAGGCACGCTGGTGACTTATAAAGCTGATGTGGTTGTCGCCGGTGGCGGCATAGTAGGCAGCGCTTTTGCGGCCGCGCTTGCCGACTCGTCGTTGACGGTTCGTCTGATCAGCACCGGCGAGGACAGGCGCTGGCAAAGTGACGTTCATGACACGCGTGTTAGCGCGATTAATTTGGCCTCAGAATCGATATTGTCGGCCTTGGGCGTCTGGGACGATATCGTCAGCCGGCGAATATCACCTTTTCGAGAGATTGAGGTAAGCGACAGTGCAACCGGGCGCGAACTTTGTTTCGACGCTGCCGATTCCGGCCTCGCTCACCTCGGCCACATCATAGAGAATTCCGCCATGATCGACGCACTGCACCAGCGTCTCAACAACTCTAGGAACATAACCATCACATGCAATGACCGAATTCACGAGGCTTCTTATGAAGCACCGCTGATCCACATCGCTACCGAAAAGGGAGATCTGATTACTACCCGCTTGTTGGTCGGTGCCGACGGTGCGGCGTCGACCGTGCGAACGCTGATGAACATTCCATCCCGTTTTCATGCCTACGAACAGATCGCTCTAGTGAGCACGGTCACAACCTCCCAGTCACACTGCGAAATTGCACGGCAGCGATTCCTATCCAGCGGCCCACTGGCGTTTCTGCCTCTGGCCGATGGTCGTTGCTCAATTGTCTGGTCGGCGGACAATGCTGTTGCCAATGAGTTGCAATCGATGAATGACGAGCGCTTCCTAAATGCATTGAACACCGCCTTCTCGGGTTCGCTGCAAGCGACCGCAGCGACACCGAGGCGTGCATTCCCATTGGAACAACAGCACGCTTCAAGCTACTGTGGTCGTCGAACCGCCCTGATGGGCGATGCTGCCCACACAATGCATCCACTGGCCGGCCTTGGTGTCAACCTGGGCCTGCTGGATGCTGCCTCTCTGGCCGAAATCGTGTTGGATCATGGCGCTTGTGGTCGTGATATCGGCGGGCACTCTGCTTTACGCGCTTACGAGCGGTGGCGAAAAAGTGATAACACGCTCACTCTGGCGACTGTTGACGCGCTACACCGGTTCTTTCGACAGTCTCACCCGCTAGCGACACAGTTACGGGCGGCTGGCGTATCCTTTTGCCAGCGCAATCGCTGGTTAAATTCCCTGATTATTGAGCGGGCCACCGGTCTTTCCGGTGATTTGCCACGCATCGCCAAAGCGTCAAAGGCAGCAACGTATAATGGGCGAAGCACCTGATCCGTCCTCTTCGATGCCAAATAGAAAAGATCTCAAACAAGCTGGTCTCAAGACGACACAGCCACGCCTGAAGGTTCTCGATGTGCTGGAGTCCAGTAACGTTCGGCATATGACAGCCGAGGACGTTTACAAACAATTACTTCACAACGAACAGGAAATCGGACTGGCTACCGTGTACCGGATTTTGACGCAGTTCGAGGCGGCGGGACTCGTCATTCGACACAATTTCGAAGGCGGCAGAGCAGTATATGAACTCGACGACGGCGCCCACCACGACCATATGATCTGCGTGGAATGCGGCAAGGTGTTCGAGTTTGTTGATCGGACTATTGAGCAGCGGCAGCGAAACGTAGCATCAAAAGCTGGCTTTGTGATGGAAGACCATTCGCTCTCACTCTACGGTGTGTGTAACGGCATGAAAGAATCGGGTCGCTGTTCAATGGCCACTTCGACCTGATCCTAAACGGCAAATCCATCTGCGGCGATACCCATTGTCTACCTTGATCTGTGGTTCTTTCGCGTATGACACCATTATGGTGTTCCCCGATCAATTCAAAAACTACATCTTGCCCGACCAAATCGATGTCCTCAACGTTTGTTTCGTCAACCCCGAGCTGCGGCGGGAATATGGTGGTTGTGCCGGCAACATTGCCTATAGCCTTAAGCTCCTTGGCGGTGACCCTTTGCCTATGGGAACCGTTGGCAAAGACTTCGGCGACTACCGGGCTCGGCTACGGGCACTTGAGATTCCCGATCAGCTGATCGTCGAGATCCCAACGCTTTATACGGCGCAGTGCACGATCACAACTGACCTCGATAATAATCAGATCACAGCTTTTCATCCCGGCGCCATGGCAGAGGCCCATCGCAATCGGGTCAGCGATGCAAAGGGTGTAACACTTGGTATTGTCGCGCCTGACGGGCGTGATGCCATGCTGCAACACGCATCCGACTTCGCCAAGGCCAACATCCGATTACTGTTCGATCAAGGACAAAATCTGCCTTTGTTCAGTAAGGATGAACTGTTTACCTTTCTTGATCAGGCCAGCTGGTGCGTCATGAATGAATACGAGTCACAACTACTCGTCAACAACACCAACACGAGTATCACCGATCTTGCCTGCCGCCTCGAAGCACTGATCATCACGCGTGGCGGTGGAGGATCCGAGATCTACATCACTGGCGACAAGATCGAGATTCCAGCGGTGCCGGTTGAAGGAGTCCTTGATCCCACCGGCTGCGGTGACGCCTATCGAGCCGGCTTGCTCTATGCGCTGGACAAAGAATGGCCGTGGGAGACGGCAGGGCGGATTGGTTCAATGCTCGGTGCCATAAAAGCCGAGCATCGCGGTACGCAGAATCATCACTTCACACTCGAAACGTTTGCAGAACGCCTTGACACATGTCTAGGTATCCGCTTGCCGCATCCACCAGGCTGACACCACGCTAACAAGTAACAGAGAATTCAAAGGCTATGCTTGGCATAAATCAGCGGTGGCTCGACAGCAGGCTGTTCATTGATCAAGATTGCCTCATTGATCACCGCGGCGGCATGTGCGCTGGATGCCTCATCGCGCGCATGTACCCGGCAGAGGGGATCGCCACGGGCAACCTTCTCTCCCCTTCGGCGTAGATCAGACAATCCGACCGCTGGATCGACATGATCATTGATGTTGACCCGCCCGCCACCCAACTCGACCACCAGTTGACCCAAACGTCGTGTATCGAGCGCGCTGACAACACCGCTCGAGGGTGCCGGCACAGCCCGCACGAACGGCGCCTTCGGCAACACGCCATGAGCGCTCGATAACAGATTCGTTGGTCCACCATGCGCTGCCACCATACGCTCGAAACGTTCTGCTGCTGAACCATCGTCTAGTACCGACTGCAGGCGCTCGCGTGCCTCATGATGATTCTTCGCCAAGCGCGTCGCGATGAGCAGCTCCGCACCCAGGGTGCATACCACCTCGTGTAGTCGATCGTCCTGCTTATTCGAAGTGAGGTAACTAATTGCACTGGCTATTTCCAAAGCATTGCCTGCGCACTGGTTCAGTGGTTGATTCATGTCTGTCAACAATGCTGTTGTCTTCAACCCCAGCCGATGCCCTACCTTAACTATCGACTTGGCGAGCACCTCCGCGGCGTGCTGATCCTGCGAAAAAGCACCGTTGCCAACCTTAATGTCTATGACCAGCGCATCCAGCGTTGCCGCCAGTTTTTTTGAGAGGATCGACGCTGTGATTAATGCCACCGACTCTATGGTCGCCGTAACGTCACGAACCGCGTAGATTTTCTGGTCGGCGGGTGCCAGCGCTCCCGATTGACCAACGATCGCGCAACCAGTCTGCAACACGGTTTTAATGAAACACGCTTCGCCCGGTTGTACCTGATAGCCGGGAATACTTTCGAGCTTATCCAGTGTTCCACCAGTGTGCCCCAATCCACGCCCAGAAATCATCGGCACATGCGCACCGGCCGCCGCCAGCATGGGTGCCAGCACCAGGCTGACTGTATCGCCAACACCTCCGGTGGAATGCTTATCAACCACAGGTCCCCGTAAGCGGCCTTCCGGCCAGGACAACAGGTTGCCTGAATCACGCATGGCAGCAGTTAAGGCTGCTGTTTCCTCGTCGTCCATTCCCATCAGCAGTACTGCCATCGCAAATGCTGCGATCTGCCCCTCACTCGCGGCACCATCACAAACACTCGCAACAAAGTCATTAATCGACCTACTATCAAGCGTCCCACCATCCCGTTTACGCTCAATAACCGACTGCGGAGAAAGTCGCTGGTGTGCCATTTTATTTACTGACAATGAGGGGTTGATCTCAAACCAGTGCACAGTCAGCTTGTTGCGCAACGAGCAGCGCAAAAAAGCGACCCAGCAATCGCGTCAGATTAGGTACCACGGCCTGACCTGCCGAGAGCGTGCCAGCATGGGTCAAATTGGCGTGGTCAAGTCCGGCGGCCTGGTTTGTAATGACTGCCAGCGCAGCAACGCGAAGGCCACAGTGACGTGCGATGAGACACTCCGGCACGGTGGACATCCCTATTGCGTCGATTCCAAGCTGCTGAAACATTTTAATTTCGGCAGGCGTTTCAAAATTCGGACCAAGCACCCACAGGTAGATTCCCTCGTGCCAAGCGATGGACGTGTCGGTGGCGGCCTGCTTCAAGCATGAGCGAAGCTGGCTGTCGTAAGCCTCGGTCATGTCAACAAAACGCGGACCGACCGCAGCGTCGTTTGGTCCAGCCAAGGGGCTGATCCCCGACCAGTTCACATGATCACTTACCACCATGATACTGCCCGTGGGCAGGCTCTTTTTAAGGCTGCCTGCAGCGCAGGTCAGCACTACACTGTCACAACCGACCTGCTTTAACGCACGAAGCGGAACCCGCATGTCACCCCCTTCATAGGAGTGAACTCGGCCTTCTAGGCACAAGATTCGGCAACCATTTCTTTGGCCTACGGTAACACGCCCATGATGTCCTTCTACTGCGGTCTCGGGGAATCCAGGCAGCTCCGCGTAACTCAAGCTCG
Source organism: uncultured Acidiferrobacteraceae bacterium (assembly GCA_964484965.1). Taxonomy (GTDB): domain Bacteria; phylum Pseudomonadota; class Gammaproteobacteria; order Arenicellales; family UBA868; genus UBA11791. The sequence goes on from CAZAHE010000022.1 coordinate 10,902, forward strand.
CCGGGTTTTCAATCGACGCCGCGATGCCGTCGAGCCCACTGCCGAGTACCAGCCCCACCTGTGGCGCTTTCCCATCTGCCAAATCCAGAATCTTCTTAGCTGAACTGATCACGTCCTTTATCACCACACCACCTTTGCAGCGCACCATTAGAGGCCGCAGTTCTATTAGTGCCGACCATTCTATAATCTGATAGCGACACACCCCGACTGCAACCGGCCCCAAAGGCACCTATCCAATGGGCCGCTCGCCACGGAGTCCATTATTAATGAGTGAAACCGAAGCTTACCTTTTCTTGTTTCCCGGGCAAGGGGCCCAATACCGAGGTATGGGCAGTGATCTTCACGCACAACATGCCAGCGTTCAGCACACCTATGCGGAAGCCAGCGACGTACTCGGCTACGATATTGCCAGCCTGTCATTCGACGATTCTGGAAACGACATTCATCACACCCGCTACACCCAGCCTGCGATCCTGACACACTCCGTTGCCTGTCTACGTCTTTTCAATCAAATCTTGGGTCAGCCAGTCACACCAACCGTCACCGCCGGTCACAGTCTTGGAGAATATTCAGCCCTGGTCGCGGCCGGCGTACTCGACTTTTCTTCAGCGTTGCAACTGGTTAGCACACGTGGAGAGTTAATGGGTGCCTATGGCGGCGGTGAGATGGAAGCCTTGCCGCTTGATCAGGAACAAGCTGGCATCATAGCTGCCAAGCATTACTGCGCTGTCGCGGCCTGCAATCTTCCTGATCAAACTGTGGTGGGCGGCCTTGCCGAAGACCTCGATGCGCTTGCCTCTGACCTCAACGAACAGTTCCCTAAAAAACGCTCAACCCGTCTCAAGACCGAAGGCGCGTTTCATACCTATTTGATGGTCGAGGCGGCAAAACGATTTCGCCCAGTGCTGGAACAAATCGACTTCCGTGCGACAGAGGTCCTCGTTCTATCCAACTATACCGGAGATTTTCACGAAACCGGCAGCGCCGGCATCCGCTCTCGATTATTCCTGCAACTGTTTTATCCTGTGCTCTGGCATCAGAGTCTGCTCCGCGCACTGGATCGGGGGATCGGTCATATCATTGAATTCGGCGGTGGGATCGGCAAGGGTGAAATACCTGCGGAAAAAAATCCTAATCTTGCCGGGATCGTAAAACGCACGTTCCGGCGCGTCCCAAATGCCCCCGATTACCACTCGGTCATTAATATTGAGTCATTAGAGGTGTCGGTCACCGCAATCGCAGATCACCGTAGTGCTTAAGCAACCGGTTTATTCAAGATGGCTGGCGTTGAAGGCGTGTGGCAGCAACTACTCCCATTGAGTAGACCGCCAGCAATGCCGCGGGCGAGTAAATGCGAATCTCAGTATCCACCTGTGCAAACTCAGCGATCTTCTGCCTACAGCCCCCACACGGTGGGCACGGCACTCCTGCGTTCGTCATCACGGCGACTTCTTCAATTTGTTGTTCACCACTGCTCACCATAGCAGCAATTGCACTGGCTTCCGCGCCCAGGCCCTCTGGATAGGCTGCATTCTCTACATTGGTACCGCAGTAAGCGCTCAGTCGGTGACAACATCGTCGACTAACGGAATACTCTGCTGCGCGCCCATACGACTGCACGCGATCGACGCTGCCTCGACAGCTCGCCCAAGTGCCAGTTCAATGGGCATAAATTCGGCAATGCCTGCCGCCAAGTACCCGACAAATGTGTCCCCGGCACCTGTGGTATCCCGAACCCTCACCAATGGCGCCGCCTGTTTCAGCCAGTCGCCATTTACAATTGCAATAAGCCCCTTGTCTCCCAACGTCACGACAACATTGAGTCGATGTCTGTCAGACAGTTTGCGGGCAATTTTCTCGACATCGTCTACGTGTGAGCCGCCGGCCAGGAAGCTCACTTCGACTTGATTGACGACCAGCCAGTCACATCCAGCCAAAAGCTCGTCGGGCACATTCGAGGCAGGTGCCAAATTGTAAAGAACCTGTATCTTTAGCTGCTGCGCGCGCCTTACCAGCTGTAGATTTTCAAGCGCAGGCACTTCCTGCTGCAGGACCAAGACACTGCTGGACTGAAGTTGTTCATTACTGACCTGGCCGGCATGAACGTCAAGGTTCGCGCCGCTGGCGACGCCGATCTGATTGCGACCCGCATCATCGACCAGCACAACGGCACAGCCAGTGTTGCGCTTGGACTGGGCGAGACCACTGAGATCGACCCCACTGCGCTCAAGCTCGGTTAGTGCCAAGCGTGCATGGTCGTCGTTGCCGACCGCACTAATAAAACAGGTTGTTGCACCGGCGCGGCACGCTGCAAGGGCCTGGTTCGCACCTTTGCCGCCCGGCACAGCGAGATACTCGTCCGCCAGGACGGTCTCACCACTCACCGGCAGTGCCGCTACCCTCATCACCAGATCGACGTTGGTCGAACCGAATACCAGCACCCGGGAAATACTGGTCACGGCAACCGTGCCAACCTTGTCGCTAACTGCTCGAAAAACGTCTCATCATCGACTGCGTAGGCCACATTGCAATTGACCGGGCGATCGGTCACGGACCACCAGTCTGTGACTGTCTGGCCAAGGCAAAGCGGCGAGCTAACTTCGACCTCCACATTGACTGAGCGGGTTTCAAATAATCCGTCGTCGAGAAGATGTGCGATCACACATGGATCATGAAGGGGTCCCCCGTCAATGCCGTAACGCTTACGGTCATGGCGGCAGTAAAAGGTCAGCAGGTCGGCGGCGGTGCGCGCGGTATTGCCGCCCCCACCGCGAATTACTTCTATTCGGTCTGTGGTCACCAGAACCTGGTGGGTAACATCCAGCCCCATCATCGTAAGGGACACACCCGAACGGAACACAATATCGGCTGCATGAGGATCAACATATATGTTGAACTCTGCAGCTGGCGTTACATTGCCCGGGTTTATAGCGGCACCCCCCATTAGGATGATTTCATAGATGCGCTCGACAATTGCCGGTTCCCGTCGCATAGCGAGTGCCACATTTGTCAGAGGACCGGTAGCACACAAAGTCACGCTGCCGGCATGCTCCGACAGGAGTGTCTCGATGATGAAATCAACGGCGTGCTGCTCTTGCAGACGGATTGCTGCCGTGGGCAGGTGTGCATTGCCCGGCAGGTCGAGGCCGGATTGACCGTGCACCGCCTCAGCAGTTACCAATGAGCGAACCAGCGGACGGTCGGCGCCCGCATATACAGGCACATCGCGCCGCTCTGCAAGTTCACAGATGTTGAGCGCGTTTTGCGTGGTTAAGGACAACGGCACATTGCCGGCCACACACGTGATGCCGAGAAGTTGAAGCACATCAGGTGACGACAGCGTTAACAAAATAGCAATGGCGTCATCGTGGCCAGGGTCACAGTCGAGAATAATCTTTTTGGCGCTCACGCACTCACCCGTAACCGACGACCGACCGTCGTGCTGATTAACTTAAAGGGATAAAGCAGTGCCGCAATCATGATCAATTTGGTGCAAAAATCACCCACCGCCCAGGTTACCCAAGGCTGTCCAGTCATTGCGAAAGCAATCGAGAAAAATAGCACGGTATCAATCAGTGAAGCACCGAATGATGACACCACAGGGGCCTTCCACCACTGCAGCCTACGCAACCGGTTAAAAATCATTACATCAATCAACTGGGCAGTCAGGAAGGCCGTGCCCGATCCAAGAGTCACTCGCAACGCTGCGCGCGCAACGTCGTCCTCCAATAACGCCTCCAAGACCGGGCCGCCGCCAGCGGCAGCGGCGTCCAGAGCAAGATCAAAGGCCACTATAAATGTCAACAATACACCCAATGCAAAGCCGACATAGACCACTCGCCTGGCAGAAACTGGACCGAAGAGCCTGTTTGTCAGGTCGGTTACAAGAAAGGCCACGGGGTAGGTAAATGCTCCCCAGGTCAGCCAGTGAGCGAGATCGATCGGACCCAGTTTCGCTTCCACTGGGTAATGAACCAGTTGATTAGACAGGGCAACGACAAGCGCCATAGCCACTACCGGTACGCCAAACCGGCTGACACTTGTAAGATCGAACCGATGGTTCAACGACATCGTCGAGGTCCCTGACCTATGACAGTGGAGAGAAAAACCAGATCATGATCAACTCGATAGTGTGCGCATGGCTAAATCGATTCCATCAAGCGTCAATGGAAACATTCTGTCGTCGACCAGTTGTTTGATCATATGAATCGATTGCGTATAACCCCAATGGGCCTTCGGCGTCGGGTTGAGCCACACCAGGCGGTCATAGGTGCTCGAGACCCTTTTCATCCACGAAGCGCCTGGTTCATCGTTGAAATATTCAATATTTCCTCCACTGCTAGCAATTTCGTAAGGCGCCATCGATGCGTCGCCGACGAAGATCACCCGGTAATCGCGTGGATACTTGTGCAGGACTTCCCACGTCGCGCTGACCTGGTTGGTTCGTCGACGATTGTCTTTCCATACGAAGTCATAGATAAAATTATGAAAATAAAAATATTCCAGATGTTTGAACTCCGAACGGGCTGCGGAAAACAGTTCCTCACACGATTGTACGTAGGGATACATCGAACCACCAACGTCGATAAACAACAGGACCTTTACAGCATTGTGCCGTTCCGGGATCATCTTGATATCGAGCAGGCCAGCGTTCTTGGCTGTTGACTGAATCGTATCCTCCATATCGAGTTCATCAGCAGAACCCGTACGGGCAAACCGCCGCAGTCGCCTGAGTGCCACCTTGATGTTGCGAGTGCCTAATTCGACCGCACCATCGAGGTTGCGGTATTGGCGTTTATCCCAGACCTTCACTGCACGACCGTGCAGTCCTTCCCCACCAACACGAACTCCCTCTGGGTGGTAACCTGAGTTGCCGAACGGTGATGTGCCGCCGGTACCAACCCATTTGCTACCGCCTACGTGGCGTTTTTGCTGCTCCGCCATGCGTTTCTTGAATTCCTCGATGAGCTTTTCAAGTCCGCCAAGCGACTGAATTTTCTGTTTCTCCTCTTCGCTCAGGTGCTTGGCGAACTCTGCTCGCAACCAGTCTTCTGGAATCAGCGCATCGAGCACATCATCGAATGATTCAAGGTCCTTGAAGAAAGCCGAGAACGCTCTATCGTAACGATCAAAATATTTTTCATCTTTAACCAAGGTCGTACGAGCCAGATGATAAAAGTCCTCGAGCGATGCAAACGCCAGACCATGCTCCAATGCTTTAAGCAATAGAAGAAACTCTTTGACCGTAACCGGCACACCTGAATTCTTGAGCCTCAGGAAGAACCCGATCAGCACAGCACATCATCCAGCATCACGTCGCACCATAAACGCCAGACGCTGCAGCGTGTGCACATCTTGCTCGTTCTTGAGTAAGGCACCGTAGAGCGGAGGTATCGCCTGAGTAGGATCCCGCTCCTTAAGTATCTCTTCCGGTATGTCGTCAGCCATCAGCAACTTCAGCCAATCGATCAACTCAGAAGTGGTTGGTTTCTTCTTAAGTCCCGGCACCTCGCGAACTTCAAAAAAAACATCCAGCGCCTCTGAGATCAAGTCTTTCTTTATCGTCGGGTGGTGCACCCTGACAATCCGCCCCATAGTTTCACGATCAGGAAAATCAATGAAGTGAAAAAAGCAACGTCTGAGAAACGCATCGGGCAACTCTTTTTCATCGTTGCTCGTGATAATCACGATCGGGCGAGTGCGCGCCTGCACAGTTTCACCGGTTTCGTAGACGGAGAACTCCATCTGGTCCAGCTCGGTCAAAAGATCGTTGGGAAATTCGATATCCGCCTTGTCAATCTCATCAATCAGCAACACCACCTTGTCTTCAGAATCAAAAGCCTCCCACAGTTTGCCCCGTTTGATGTACTGACTGATATCTGCCACCTTGTCATCACCCAGCTGCGAGTCGCGCAGTCGCGACACAGCATCATACTCATATAGGCCCTGCTGAGCCTTGCTCGTCGACTTGATATTCCAGCTAATCAGCTTTAGCTTCAGAGAGGCGGCGACTTCTTCAGCGAGCAGCGTCTTCCCCGTGCCGGGCTCTCCCTTGATCAGCAATGGTCGTTCCAATATCACGGCCGCGTTGACCGCCATCTGGAGATTTTCTGTCGCAATATAACTTTCCGTACCACGAAACTGCATTACATCCTCCAGCGGGCACTATCGCCCAAAAATTTGCACACTATCTGGCTTATGGGCGAAACAAAACTAGGCAGCTTCTTCCATGTCCGCTTGGTAACTACCCGATGCAGCCAAGCCGTTCATACGTGCGCGGTGATAGGCCACCTTCTGTGCCGCAGCAACATTGGTCGATTGTCCATTCCAAATTTGCATGGCTGCGGCCTGCAGTGCCCGTCCGTAGGAAAAAGTCACCGCCCACGGCAATTCGATACCAACGTTGTGCATCGCATTGAGATGTGCTGTTGCTTCTTCATCCGACTGCCCACCGGACAGAAATGCAATCCCAGGCACAGCAGGGGGGATTGTGCTGAGCAGACAACGCAAGGTTTCCCGTGCCACTTCCTCGATACCTGCACGGTTGCCCGCTTCACTTCCTGATATCACCATACTGGGTTTCAAAACGATACCTTCAAGCACGACTCCCTGATCAGACAGGGCCTCAAAAACCGTCTGCTGGGCACGCTGGGTCACTTCAAAACTGCGTGAGATGCTGTGCGGTCCGTCAATCAACACTTCAGGCTCTACGATGGGCACGATACCGTGCTGCTGGCAAAGTGCAGCATAGCGAGAGAGCGCGTGCGCATTGGCGCTGAAGCAGGCCTTGCTCGGCAAAGTGTCCGTGATTGCATACACCGCGCGCCATTTGGCAAATCGAGCGCCCATCTGTGCGTATTCGGCCAGTCGTGGTGCCAGACCATCAAGCCCCTCAGTTACCTTCTCGCCTGGGTGCAGGGCCAGGTCCTTAGTGCCGGCGTCCACCTTAATGCCTGGCACGATCCCCTGATTGTTGAGGACATCAACAAAACTTTCACCATCGAGTGTTTGATCACGTATTGTCTCGTCGAACAATATCGCCCCCCCCACGTGCTGACCAAGATCCGGTGTAGTAACCAACATAGTTCGATATTCACGTCGCATTTCCGGAGTTGTCGGAATTCCCAACGCTTCAAAACGCTTATTGCAGGTAGGGTGACTTTCATCCATCGCCAGAATCCCTTTTCCGGGGGCTACCATTGAAGCCGCTGTCGATTTAAGTGCATCTAGGTTCATCTCGAATCTCCACTCTTTACCTTCATTCCTCAATTACGACCCACCCTCGAGCAGGCCACGATTTTTGCCAGCACAGTACGTCGTCCTAGTCTTTGTTGATCTCTTTGCCGTTTATATCACCAACAGTGATGATCTTCATCGAATTGGTACGTCCCGAAATACCTGACCAATCACCCTGAGTGACCACCAGCCTATCGCCTTGAGTCACCATGCCCGCTTGTTTTAACTTCGTCATTGCCTGCTGATTGATGCTGTCCGCCCCCATTGAGGTGGGATCAAAGGATACCGGGTAAACACCGCGGTATAAGGCGGTGCGCCGCTCTGTTGCAGGCCATCGGGTCATGGCGAATATGGGGATCGCAGAGGTTATTCTGGACATCCACTTAGCGGTTGACCCTGACTCTGTCATAGCCAGAATGCCGCTCACATCATAGTGATTGGCGGTGTACATCGCCGCCATCGCGATGGCCTCGTCAGTATCATCAAAACGCGCGTCACCGCGCTCGCGCGGTGTGCTGACGCCGGCATGCTGTTCAGCACCGCGACAAATCCTATTCATCGCTTCGACCACTCTTGGAGGATGCTGGCCAACGGCGGTTTCCGCAGACAGCATCACCGCATCGGTACCATCGAGTACGGCGTTTGCAACATCTAGGACCTCTGCGCGTGTTGGTTGCAAACTACTCACCATCGACTGCATCATCTGGGTTGCGGTAATGACGACCTTATTGGCTTTCTGGGCTGTAGCGATCAGCCGTTTCTGGACTCCAGGCAACTCCGCATCACCGATTTCTACGCCAAGGTCACCGCGCGCTACCATAATCACATCAGAAGCGCCGATAATGGCATCGATATTATCTAATGCCTCGACGCGTTCTATCTTTGCTACCAGATGGGCCTCACAGCCGGCCTCTCGAAGCCAGCGACGTGCGGTGTCCAGGTCGTCGGCATCGCGCACGAATGAGACGCCGACGTAATCGGCGCCAATTTCTGCCGCCAGCTGGACGTCAAGCCTGTCTTTGTCAGTCAATGCGCGCGCTGTCAAACCGCCACCACGACGGTTAATACCCTTGTGATCAGACAACACACCGCCTTCCTCAACGCGGGCTGTGACCGAGGTGTCTGACAGCTCCTCAACGGTCAGCACCAAATTGCCGTCGTCGAGCAACAAGCTATCGCCAAGTTCGAGATCACGGCTCAGGTGCGGGTAGCTGGTGCCAACCCGCTTGGCTGTACCGCTTTGTGCCGGATGTTCACTGTCAATCACAAAGATGGCCCCATTTTCCAGCGTAACGGGACCTTTCTGAAAGCACTCGACCCGAATCTTAGGGCCCTGCAGGTCAAGCAACAACCCAACGGCGCGGCCCCGATTTTCAGCACAAGCGTGCAGTTCGCGGGCCCGCCGGCGGTGGTCGTCATGGCTACCGTGAGAAAGATTGATGCGCGCAACATCAATGCCAGCATCGACCAATTCCTGCATAACGGCAGGCTCATCTGTCGAAGGTCCAAGGGAAGCTACAATTTTTGTTCGACGCATGTGTTTGCGCCTTATAGGCGCGCGGTCAGGCGGTAAAACGGGATTCGAGCATCGCCACAGCAGGCAGCGTTTTGCCCTCAAGGAACTCAAGGAACGCCCCGCCACCGGTCGAGACGTACGAGACCTGTGAGGCAATATTGTACTTCTCTACTGCTGCCAGTGTGTCACCGCCGCCAGCGATCGAAAAGGCTTTTGCTTCAGCGATCGCAAGTGCTATTTCACGGGTGCCGTAAGCGAAGGCTTCAACTTCAAATACACCGACCGGGCCGTTCCAGACAATCGTCTCCGCAGCACGAATAGTATCGCTAAAAAGCTGAATACTCTGCGGTCCGATGTCAAGGATCATATCTTCGTCATGAACATCTTCGACACTGCAGATGCGCGTTGTGGCACCGTCAGCGAGCTCGGTTGCGACCACCACATCAACTGGCAGCGGGATTTCCTTACCCGCCGACGCAGCTTTATTAAGTAGCGCGTCTGCCGCACCGAGCTGTTCCGGCTCATGGAGCGAACGACCGACCGGGTAACCTGCCGCGGCAATAAACGTATTGGCGATACCACCGCCTGGAATCAGTTGGTCAACAATTTCGATCAACGACTCCAATACCATGAGTTTCGTCGAAACTTTTGCCCCTCCCACGATCGCGCAGAGCGGGCGTGCAGGTTGATCGAGCGAGCGCGTAAGAGCCGTCAGTTCGCGCTCCAGCAAAGGTCCGGCACAGGCCACAGGCGCAAAGCGAGCGACACCATGAGTTGATGCCTGCGCGCGATGTGCGCTACCAAAAGCATCCATTACGAAAACATCGCATAAACCAGCCATGCGTTTGGCTAGGGCAGTATCATTCGCTTTTTCGCCGACATTAAAACGCACGTTTTCGCACAGCAATACTTCTCCAGCATCGACCTCGACGCCGTCCAGCCAGTCCCTCGCCAAGCGAACCGGGCTTTCTAACAATTGCGAAAGTCGCTGTGCCACCGGTGCCAGTGAGGCCGCGGGGTCAAAGGTGCCTTCTACGGGGCGCCCTAGGTGTGACATCAGGATGACGCGGGCGCCAGCCTCCATTGCCTGCTTACAGGTAGGCAGAGTGGCCACGATACGGGCGTCGCTTGTGATCTCTCCATCGGTGATGGGAACGTTGAGGTCGGTACGGATCAACACCCGCTGGCCTGACAAGGTCTGATCAACCATATGCAACAGATTGGCCATCGGTCAGCGAATCTCAGCCTGTCACCGGTGATGGTTTAATTCCATTCGGTCTATGCCGCAGGCCGAATCCTTACTCACTATCACGGTGCATCAACGAGAGCGATACACGTATCGAGCATACGATTAGAGAACCCCCATTCGTTGTCATACCAGGAACACACTTTCACGGTCGTACCATTAACAACGCGCGTCATCGATGCATCGTAGATCGATGAAGCTGGATTATGATTGAAGTCAATCGATACCAAGGGCAACTCGTTGTACTGAAGAATACCGTTGAGTTCTCCTTCGGCGGCATCCCGCATGATCTCGTGCACCTCGTCAACGCTGGTCTCTCGGCCAGATTCAAACGTCAGGTCCACCAGCGAGACGTTAATCGTGGGCACGCGAACGGAAAACCCATCGAGCTTGCCGTTGAGTTCAGGTAGAACAAGGCCCACCGCGGCTGCGGCGCCAGTCTGGGTCGGGATCATTGATTGCGTTGCTGAGCGTGCCCGCCTGAGATCCGAGTGGTAAACGTCAGTCAGCACCTGATCATTCGTATACGCATGAATGGTCGTCATTAAGCCCCCTAGGCCACCCAGGCGGTCGTTGAGCGGCTTGACCAGCGGTGCCAGGCAGTTGGTAGTGCAAGAGGCATTGGAAATCACGCTGTCCGAAGCTTTTAGTACAGCATGATTGACACCATAGACAATTGTCGCGTCTACGTCCTTGCCACCAGGTGCAGAGATAATCACTTTGCGCGCACCAGCCTTGAGGTGGGCGCTGGCTTTTTCTTTCGACGTAAAAAACCCGGTGCACTCCATCACCACATCGATTCCGAGATCCCCCCACGGAAGACTTGCCGGATCACGTTCCGCCAGCACTTTGACGCGTTTCTGGCCGACAACCAAACAGTCGTCATCGACACTGACGGTCTCTTCGAACAGCCCGTGCGCTGTGTCGTACTGCAACAGGTGGGCGTTAGTGGCTGCATCACCTAGATCGTTGATCGCGATCACGTCAAAGTGACCCTGTTTGCCGGATTCGAACATCGCCCTGAAAACATTTCGGCCAATGCGTCCAAAACCATTTATTGCCACCTTGATTGTCATGCCAGCCTCTCCTTTAAATACTGTACTGTTGGCTCGTGCCGTCCCTGCGATTACCAGGTGCTTGCGCCGGTAGTACCGCAATAGTGAAATTGTTAGTCGGCGATAAGCCCTGATACGACCTTCACGATATTGTCGGCGGTAATCCCAAAATGTTTGAAAACCGTTTTCGCAGGTGCCGATTCACCAAACGAATCCAAACCGATAACCCGGCCACTGCCACCCGCGTACCGAAACCATCCCCGACTGACACCGGCTTCAACCACCACACGCGCGGTGATAGCGGGGGGCAGAACACTGTCCTGATATGCTGCATCCTGTTGATCAAAAACATCGGTCGAAGGCAGTGAAACCACCCGCACTGGGTGCCCGTTATTCTCAAGTGTGTGTGCCGCTTCCATTGCCAATTCAACTTCAGATCCAGTCGCAATAATAATGGCCTGTATCGATGCTTTTGGCTCAAACAACACGTAGCCGCCACGGCGAATGTCAGCTAATTGGCCAGGTGTGCGGGATTGAAAAGCAAGGCCCTGGCGCGACAATAGCAGGCTGGTTGGGCCATCGTGCCGCTCGATCGCCGCCCGCCAAGCGACTGCTGTCTCAACCGCGTCACAAGGACGCCAGAGCGACAAATTAGGAATCAGACGCAGTGCCTCAGTATGCTCGATTGGTTGGTGCGTTGGACCATCCTCACCGAGGCCGATTGAATCGTGAGTGTAAATAAAGATGGAACGCACCTTCATCAGCGCCGCCATGCGGATCGCATTGCGCGCATAATCAGAAAAGACGAGAAACGTCGCACAGTAAGGCAACAATCCGCCGTGCAGCGCGATGCCGTTGCTTAATGCCGACATGCCGAACTCACGTACACCGAAGTAGATATAGTTACCACTGGTGTCGGCGGCCGTGATTGGCGACGCGCCAGACCAAATAGTCAAATTGGAGCCCGCAAGATCCGCCGATCCGCCAATTAATTCGGGCAACAAAGGACCAAACCCATCGAGCGCCTGGAGGGACGCCTGGCGTGTCGCAACACTTTCTCCTGCCGCGACTACGCTGTTTATGAAATTGGAAGCCGCTTGCGACCAGCCTTCGGGCAATCTCCCGCTAACCCGGCGGTCATACTCGGAAGCGAGCTCTGGGTACGCTTCGCTGTAGGCGGTGAATTGCTCACGCCATGCCGCTTCTCTCTCCGACCCTGTGCTTCGCGCACACCAGGCAGCCAGGATATCGGGCGGCAGTTCGAACGGCGCGTGCGGCCAATCGAGCATCTTGCGCACGAGTGCTACTTCCTCTTCTCCCAGGGGCGCACCATGCGATGATTCCTTTCCCTGCTTATTTGGAGAACCCCAACCAATCGTAGTCCGGCAGCACAGCAACGTCGGTCGTGTTTTCTCATCACAGGCTTGTTCAAGCGCCTTGGCAACGTCGCGGGCATTGTGTCCATCAATGCCCGCGATGACCTGCCAGCCATAAGCTTGAAATCGCTGCTCGGTATTATCGGTAAACCAGCGCTCGACTTTGCCGTCGATAGAAATTCCGTTGTCGTCCCAAATGGCGATCAGTTTGCCTAGGCCGAGCGTTCCAGCGAGCGAGCATGCTTCATGGGAAATGCCCTCCATCAGGCAACCGTCGCCCAAAAAGACATAGGTTCTATGGTCGACGATGCTGTGTCCCGGGCGGTTGAATTGCGCTGCCAGCACTTTTTCGCTGAGCGCCATGCCAACGGCATTGCACAGCCCTTGTCCCAGCGGCCCAGTGGTCGTCTCCACGCCAGGAGCGCAGCCGTATTCCGGGTGCCCCGGCGTCGCCGAGTGCAACTGGCGGAAGTTCCTGAGTTCCGTCATGGGCAGATCGTAACCACTCAGGTGGAGCAATCCGTAAAGAAGCATCGAACCGTGGCCATTCGAAAGAATGAAGCGATCTCGTTCTGGCCATGCCGGATTCGCTGGGTTGTGGCGAAGAAAATCCGACCACACAACCTCTGCAATATCCGCCATACCCATCGGCATTCCCGGGTGACCACTGCGCGCCTGCTGTACCGCATCCATACTAAGAGCACGTAGCGCATTTGCCTTGGCTCGACGCATCACCATGGATCCGCACCTAATCGGCGTAAATTTAACTGCTGTAGAGCGATCAGCATGTCATCATAGCGGAGCACCGGAACCCTTCCAGCGCTCGTTGTTCTCCCAGATCCAATGCAACCAGGCATCGTGCAATTCTCGGTTAATAGCAGCTACCACGGAACGCTTGCTGATTTTGTGGCAATCCAGTGGCAGTCCTTCCACCGTGGTGAACACACCACCGGCTTCACGTAGAATCAGGCTGCCGGCAGCATAGTCCCACATCCGCTGTCCCCCGTGAAGGTAAAGTTGTAGCCGTCCAGCAGCCAACCAGCACCACTCCAGCACTGACGAACCAAGATTGCGCTGTGAACGGTATGGAGGATAACGCACCAGTCGCTCAGCGAGGTCGGCGACAATTCGCTTATAGTCAATATTGGCGATGCATTGCCGGAGCTCAAGCCCTGAATTGTGTGTGCGTAAAAGACGGCCATTGAGAAATGCGCCGTTTTCAGCAATTGCTGAAAACAATTCCTCACGGATCGGGTCGTAAACCACTCCGAGCCTGGGCTCGCCTTCAATGACCAAGGCGAGCGATACACCGTAAAACGGGTAGCCCATAGCGAAGTTGGTGGTGCCATCGAGCGGATCCAATGTCCAGAATCCCTTGCCTCCAGCCGCCACCACCTCAGATTGATTTCGGTACTCCATTTCCTCTCCCATCACCGCGAACTGCGGCCATTCGGTCCGCAGCGCAGAAAATAGTCGAGCCTGCATTTGCTGATCAGTTTCTGTGACGGTGCTGCCGTCGTCCTTGGTGCTGCTGTGGCGTCGCGAAACCTCGCCCAGGCCAACCTCGCGGGCAGCGTCGACAATGATGGTTTTTACCGCGTCAATATTGGGTAAGGATGACGCTGGCATTGAAGAAAAGCGACTTATCGGAGCGGACCAGACGCCCGCGACAATGGTGGCTGGATAGACGGGATGTCAAGGATATTAGGCAAGATCACAAGCGCGTGCGATTCTAGCAGAAGCGCACGTTACAATCGCAGGTAACCAGAGATATCGACTTGGCCTCGGCAGGATGGCCCTCACATCTCACCATTTACAAAAATCCGATGCAATTCAGATCGACACGACCGTTGCTGAGTAACTCCTCCGTTGCGGCCGACTGGTATCAGCGGCCCAACGTGACTGGTCTTAGCGTCTTCACGTCATTGCTATCACACATCATTATTATTCTGTCTATCGGTTTCGTGGCAAATACAATTCCCGATCAGATCGAGCCAGTTGTCCTCGATTTCACCCTGGTCAATGCTGCCGATAATCCTGCTGACGACGCCCGTCTGCTTGCCCAATACAACCAGCGGGGCCATGGTGATGCATCACCCGATCCTGCCGTAGCTCCGCTGCCATTCGCACCGCGCCCGGTTTCGCTCCATAACCGCGACCAGCAGCAGATCAGGTCTGATGGTGAGCAGCGCAATGCGCGCGACGCGCTATTGGTCAATCCCGACTCTGCGATCCCCACAACCAGAGTGTCAACCAGTGGGCGACTACGTCACATGGAAAACGACGCAAGTACCGCACAATTCCAGCGCGACCTAACCGTACCGTGGGTAGCCGAGATAGGTCGCCTCCACAACCGTTCCAGGGAACTGGCCCGCCACAAATTTATCAGTGCCAATACGCGTGAGAGCATTTATGCGGCTTACATGGCCACCTGGCGTGATCGCGTTCAGCGCATCGGTAATCTCAATTATCCGGAGTCGATTCGTCAAAGACATTTGACTGGCAGTGTTGTGCTGGAGGTGGTTATCGGGCGCAATGGAAACTTGCTCGACGTACATATTGTCAAAACCTCTGCGCAGAAAGTGCTTGATGACACAGCGGTACGACTGGCTCAGCTGGCCGCTCCTTTTGCGCCCCTGCCGCCCGCTATCAGTCGGCAGACCAGCGCCTTGCACATCACCCGTACCTGGAACTTTTCCGACAGCGCGACTGTTTTGGGTGCGCCGAGAATGAGAATTAACTGATTATGTCAGTCGAACAGTTTCCCAGTCTTGCGAACCATTTTTTAATTGCAATGCCGGAACTCAAAGACCCGAATTTCTCCCGAACAGTCACACTCATCTGCCAACACGATGCCAATGGTGCCCTCGGCATCGTGATCAATCGCACGGTAGAGAATCTCACCATAGGCGACGTTCTCGAACAGTTCGAACTACCACGAGATCAGCAGCATCCTGTGGTTCAGCAGCCGATCTTCGTCGGCGGCCCGGTACAAACTGAACTGGGACTCGTGCTCCATGAGTCACTTGGTCATTGGCAATCGACGTTGACGGTGGGTGATCAATTAGGGCTGACGTCATCACGCGATGTGCTGGAATCGATAGCGTGCGGAGCAGGGCCAAATTCCTGCTTAATGGCACTGGGCTATGCTGGTTGGGGCGCCGGTCAACTCGACATGGAGATGCAGCAAAACGCGTGGCTGAGTGTCGCTGCAGATCACACTATTCTGTTTGATACGGCGCCCGAGGCCCGCTGGTCAGAAGCGGCGCAACAGATCGGTATCGACTTGACACGGCTCGCGCGAGACGTCGGTCACGCGTGAGTGAGACGTTACTGACATTTGATTTCGGCACTCGGAAAATTGGAGTTGCTGTGGGTCAAACTGAGACTGAAACCGCACAAGGATTGACCACTCTTCGCTGTGGACCGCAATCGATTCCATGGGCAAAAATTGATGCTCTTGTGGAGACATGGCAGCCTGATACTCTTCTCGTCGGCATAGCGATACTTCCTGATGGCCGGCGCAGTCAGTTTTCGAAACAAACTGACGCCTTCTGTAAACAACTGGCGTCGCGGTACGCGCTACCTGTTAAGCAGGTTGACGAGCGCCTAACAACGGAACAAGCTGACGCTTTGATTCGTGACGCGACTCCAGCGGGTCAGTCCATAACAAATCGAAGGAAGTCGACGCGTGACAAGTTGGCTGCCGAGTTAATTCTTAGAACTTATCTTTCGGATAATCGGCACAGTTAGTCCACAAAACCATTGATTAGCTACTGGTCAAGCTGAGCCTCTTCAGGAACTCAGGCGGAACCCCGTGTTTCAGGATTCGCAACGAAACCCATATCGATGAAAACACTGTAGCGCAGCGTTATCTGCTCAGTGTCCACACCTGACCTCGCCGGCCAACAGCTGCGCCATGTCCCTCGAGCCAGGTTAGGGCGTGACCAGGCCTCCAAAGTGGATTGGTATGATTGAGATGAACCAGTATCAGAGTAAACGCTTGACTGCCGTAGCGATTGACGGTGTCGCTCACTACGGGATGGGGAACCAGAGTGATATCTCGATGGGTTAATTCATCAGCACTGAAAAAAGAACCATCCATTAGCGCCACATCACCCGCCGCCAAGATGCTGTCGAGATCCAGCGTCAAGCCATCCCATGAATCAATATCCGGACAGTAGAATACTTGCCGGCCGGCACCTCGTAGAAGAAACGCATAAGTGTCCGTGAATTCAGCACGATGTGGGACGCGCCAGGGCGTCACTTCGACTTCGCTACCCAGCATAAAGGTTTGCTGGTGACGGATCTCCTGCGGCACAACGTTACCGTCATCTAACAGGCGTGCCCAAGGTGCATTGCTACAAAGAAAATCCTGCATCGCTCGCGAGCACCACAGGCCTAGGCCTCGAATATCCATTGATTCGCGGCCAAGATGTACCAGGCCCGTGTAATGACCCATGTGGGCGTGAGTGAGAATCAGCCCGGCAAAAGTAGCTCGCGGTGCGCGTTCTCGTAGCATCTGCAACTGCATTGGAAAATCGGGACTCGCGTCGACCATCCAATACCGTTGCTCAGTGTGATCGATGATGCCAATCGATACCACATACGGGTGATGACCGTGGATCCGTGCAGTGGAACAATTCATACAATCGCAGGCGGCTTGGGGCAAGCCGGCGTCTTGTGCTACGCCTAGAAGGACGGCCTCAATTCTGGCCACTTTCACCTCGCTCCCACAGGACGTCTACCAAGGGGACGAGAAAACGTTCCGAATAGCTACCCTACTTCGACATTTTCGAATGTCGAGCCGAGTTGTTTTGTTGATTTCGCTCCTTTGCCTTCGAGTTTGAAACGCAGCTTAAGGTTGGTAGCGGATTCTGCGTTTCGAAGTGCATCATCCATCGTGATCAAATCCCTCTCATGAAGAGTGAACAAGCACTGGTCGAATGTCTGCATACCGGAATCTGATGAATTTTCCATACCTTCCACCAATCGCTCAATCTCTCCTTTCATAATGAGATCGCGGATATACGCGGAGTTAAGCATGATCTCAACAGCAGCCACACGTCCGCCGCTGTCTTTCGCAAGTGGGATCAGTCGTTGTGAGATTACCGCACGTAGATTCAGGCTGAGTCCCATCAACACTTGTTCGCGGGACGTATCGGGATAAAGATTAACGATACGCTCAACTGCCTGGGATGCATTGTTGGCATGCAAGGTGGCAAGACAAAGGTGGCCAGTTTCCGCGAAGGACAATGCCGCTTCTAGCGTGTCAGGTGTTCGAATTTCACCAATCTGGATCACATCTGGCGATTGTCGCATCGCATTCTCGAGCGCTGTTCGAAATGAAGCTGTATCAATGCCAACTTCGCGCTGCGTAATAATGCAATGCTTAGGCGAGTGGTTATACTCGATCGGGTCCTCGACCGTAATAATATGGCCGCGAGTGTGCTGGTTACGATAAGCAATACACGCAGCCTGGCTGGTGGACTTGCCGCTGCCAGTGCCACCGACGAACAACACCAGGCCACGCTTGCTGAGCGAGATTTTTTCCAGCGGTCCTGATGGAATCCGCAGGTCATCAAAACTCGGAATCTTGTCTGCGATGCGGCGGGCTACTAACCCTACTGAGCCCTGTTGCTGGAAGACGTTGACGCGGAACCGGCCGGGGAATCCTGGAGGGATCAGTGCAAAGTTGTGTTCCTTTTCGCCTTCAAACTCTTTCTGCTGGCGATCGGTCATGATCGAATAAGAAATTTCCTGGCATTTCTGCGGCGTTAGCGAATCTGTCTTAAGGGGCAGTATCTGGCCATCAATCTTCAGGCTGGGCGGCATACCCACTGTGATGAAGACATCCGAGGCTTCTTTATCAATCGCCATCTTCAGCAAATCGATCATTTCCATTTACTCTCTCCCGCCCTTGAATCGTCAATGCGTCGTCTAGTTCGTGCACGCTTAGGCAAATTTACTTGGGTCTACAGCCAGCGGCCGCGCCGTCTCTGCATCAATCAAGTTTCGTTGGATAAGATCCAGTAGCGACTGATCCATGGTCACCATGCCATGTTCTCGTCCCGTCTGAAGCATACCGTATATTTGGGGTACCTTTGCTTCTCGGATCAGATTTCGTATTGCACCAGTGCCAATAAGAATCTCGTATGCGGCGCAACGACCGCCGCCCTTTTTCTTCAGCAAACGCTGAGCTACCACGCCCTGTAAGGATTCGGATAACATCGCTCGGACCATACCCTGTTCGCCGGCCGGAAACACGTCGATGATACGGTCGATCGTTTTTGCCGCCGAAGACGTATGCAAGGTGCCGAACACCAGATGCCCTGTCTCAGCCGCTGTCAGCGCTAGACCAATTGTTTCCACGTCACGCATTTCTCCGACTAGGATAATGTCCGGATCCTCACGCAGTGCAGACTTGAGTGCCTTACCAAAACTTTTAGTGTGCTGTCCCACCTCCCGGTGATTGATCAGACAGTTCTTACTTTCGTGAACGAACTCGACCGGGTCTTCGATCGTCAAAACGTGTCCATGATGGTTCTCGTTCACATAATTAATCATACCGGCCATGGTCGTCGATTTTCCTGATCCGGTTGGCCCAGTGACCACCACCAAACCGCGAGGTTTGTCGGACATCGTTCTCAATATTTGTGG
>CAZAHE010000023.1:0-681 GCA_964484965.1 uncultured Acidiferrobacteraceae bacterium
GAGACTGATGAGGAAAATCACCAGAGCGCATTGGCGGTCTTTGCGATCAATCTTAATGAGCAAGCTATGGCTGGCAAGATTGACCCCTTAATCGGTCGGGTAGATGAGCTTGAGCGCACCGTCCAGATTCTCTGCCGACGACGCAAGAATAATCCCTTGTATGTGGGTGATGCCGGAGTTGGAAAGACGGCCGTTGCCGAAGGCCTCGCAAAGCATATTGTCGAAGGCGAGGTGCCGGATGTACTTATCGACAGCACGATTTATGCTCTTGACCTTGGCGCTTTGTTAGCAGGAACCAAGTACCGTGGTGATTTTGAAGAACGACTGAAGGCGGTTCTAGCTGAGCTTACAATGACCGACGGCGCAATTCTTTTTATAGATGAGATTCACACAATCATAGGTGCCGGTGCGGCGTCGGGCGGCACTATGGATGCGTCGAACCTTCTAAAACCAATGTTGGCATCGGGGGAAATCAAGTGTATTGGTTCGACAACTTACCAGGAGTACCGCGGCATATTCGAGAAGGATCGAGCACTCTCGAGACGCTTTCAGAAGATTGATATCAATGAGCCCACCGTTGAAGAGACGGTCTCTATATTGCGGGGCCTCAAAACACAGTTCGAGGCGCATCATGACGTGCGCTATACCCTGCCGGCTATCCGCATCGCAGCCGAACTGTCA
>CAZAHE010000023.1:691-14209 GCA_964484965.1 uncultured Acidiferrobacteraceae bacterium
GACGGTTGGTGTACAGGATATTGAACGGGGCGTTTCAAAAATGGCACGCATTCCGCCTAAAACTGTTAGTACGACAGATAAGGATTCCTTGCGGCGTTTGGGCGACGATTTGAAACGTGTGGTATTCGGCCAGGACGAAGCCATCGATGCCCTTGTCGCTGCAATCAAGCAGTCGCGCTCGGGACTCAGCAATCCGGACCAACCTATTTCTTCTTTCCTCTTTTCAGGGCCAACCGGTGTCGGCAAAACTGAAGTGACTCGTCAATTGGCACTGACTCTCGGTATTGAATTTGTGCGGTTTGATATGTCGGAATACATGGAACGGCACACGGTGTCACGATTGATCGGTGCGCCGCCTGGCTATGTCGGTTTCGACCAAGGTGGGCTGCTGACTGAGGCGATTACGAAGAATCCCCATGCGGTATTGCTTCTGGATGAAATAGAAAAAGCGCATCCAGATGTTTTCAATCTACTTCTGCAAGTAATGGATTACGGCACATTGACAGACAACAACGGTCGCAAGGCTGACTTTCGTAACGTCATCATTGTTATGACCACCAATGCGGGTGCCGAGCAGGTTGCACGCGGATCGGTGGGGTTTGTGACTCAGGATCACAGCACCGACGATACCGAGGTGATCAAGCGCATGTTCTCGCCGGAGTTTCGCAATCGGCTGGATTCTATTGTTCGCTTTGGTGCACTGAATGAAGAAACGATCCTGCACGTGGTTGGCAAGTTTATCCTGCAACTAGAAGAACAATTGGCTGATAAACACGTGACGTTGACCGTTGACGAGTCGGCAAGGCGCTGGTTGGCCAAAAACGGGCACGATCCGACCATGGGGGCTCGGCCCATGCAGCGTCTTATTCGAGAGAGAATCAATCGAGCTCTCGCCGATGAACTACTGTTCGGCAGACTGTCTTCGGGTGGCAGTGTACGGTTATTTGAAAGAGAGGACGATCTTGCTTTTGAGTTCGACACCCCTACACGCCATTGACGAAGCAAGATCAATCATAGAGTAATGATGCCTGCTGGTCGTTGAATCAACTTTGTTTGATAGTCTCGCTGCAAAATTAATTTCGATTGCCTTCTGTAGAAATTAATGCGTCTATCGGGTATTTGTAATGGTCCTCGATGCTTCGCTCAGCCTGTGAATGTTGGACCTTAGTTCGTTAGCTGTCTAAGCTTGTTGGGGTTGTTAATGGCGGATAAACGCCCCTCCGCGAACCATTGTATAGCGCGTGGGTATATTTCGTGTTCGACAAGGTGCACTCGTTGGGCCAGCAGATCAGGTGTATCGCCAGGCAAAATATCGACCCGGGCCTGGATGATAACTGGTCCAGCATCGAGTTCGGCGGTTACAAAGTGAACGCTGGCACCATGCTCGACGGCACCGTCAGCGATTGCGCGCGCATGGGTGTTTAGTCCGGGATAATCGGGTAACAGTGAGGGGTGTATGTTCATTATCCGGCCCGCGTAGGCAGTAACCAATCGCTTCCCCAAGATGCGCATGAAACCAGCGAGCACTACGAGATCAGGTGTATACCGCTCGATCGTTTCGTGAAGTGCTGCATCGAAGTCGTCGCGCGATGCATAATGGCGATGTGATACGACATGTGTCGCGACGCCGGCCCGCTTAGCTCGTATCAGTGCGTACGCATTCGCCTCGTTGCTGATCACTGCGACGACGTTAAATCCCGAATGGCGATCCTGGCCTGTGTCGAGGATCGCCTGCAGGTTCGATCCATTGCCGCTAACCAGTACTACGACCTGACAGGTGTCGAGCGTTTCAGTTAATGACGACATCTTTTGGTCCAGACCGAATCTGCCCAACGAGGAAGTTGCTTTCTCCGCAACGGGTTAGGATATCCTGGCATTTGGCTCCATCTTCTTGCGCTACGATGACGAGCATTCCCAGTCCGCAGTTGAAAGTGCGCAATAATTCTTCGTCATCTATATTGCCAGCGGACTGTAGCCAGTCCAGGATATCCGGTCGCGGCCAGTTTGACTGATCTAATGTTGCTTGACAGCCCTCAGGTAGAATGCGAACGAGGTTGCCGGCAATACCGCCGCCGGTGATATGAGCGATACCTCGCACTGCTATAGAGCGGATCACTTCCAGAATGGCTTTGACGTAGATACGGGTTGGGACAAGCAGTCTCTGCCCAAGCGTAGTACCAGCAAATTCATCAGACAAACTGACACCTGATTTGCTTAGGACCGCGCGCACTAAAGAATAACCATTGGAGTGAAGACCCGAAGACCCAATCCCAATGATCAGATCGCCGGGAACGATTGACTGACCGTCGATGATGCGATGCTTTTCGACAGCACCCACACAAAACCCGGCAAGGTCGTATTCGCCAGGGTGGTACATACCGGGCATCTCAGCAGTCTCTCCTCCGATCAAGGCGGCTCCGGCTTGTATGCAACCCTCTGCGATGCCGCTGATTACGGCCTCGGCTTGGACAGGTTCAAGAGCACCGGTCGCAAGATAATCGAGGAAGAACAGCGGTTCGGCACCACAAGTGAGCACATCATTGACGCACATGGCGACCAGATCAATGCCGATACTGTCATGACTGTTCATTTGATGAGCAAGAATAAGCTTAGTTCCAACGCCGTCGGTACTGGATACCAGCACTGGCGATTGGAAACGCTCAGCTGATAGCTCAAACAGTCCGCTAAAACCGCCCAGACTGCCAATAACTCCTGTACGGCGGGTGCGGGCCGCGATGGGGCCAATACCCTCAACAAGCCGGTCAGCCGCCTTAATGTCGACACCGGCGTCGCGATAAGTCAGTGGTGGGTCGCCAGAAGCAGTCATGAGGTCATGTGAAACCGAAGTTAGGGTGGAATCAGGCTCAAACTACGCTATGGTATCGTAGCTGCCCTGGACGGCGGGGGCGCCTTTTTGCATTTTAATGCCTGGATTCACCGCCTTGCTGCGAAACCTGCCCAACATTCTGACACTACTCCGGATTCTTCTGGTGCCGGCGGTAATTCTGCTACTACGAGAAGAAGACTACCTGTTTGCACTGGCCCTCTTTGTATTGGCCGGGCTTACCGATGGGCTTGATGGTTGGATTGCGAAGCGTTTCGATTGCGTCAGTCAACTCGGCACGATTCTTGATCCAGTTGCTGATAAATTGTTGATTTCAAGCACCTTTGTGATGTTGGTGCTGCTGGGTGACATTCCTTTTTGGTTGGTGTTGCTGGTCGTTTGTCGGGACGTCGGTATCGTAGGCGGTTACCTGATCTTGTATACCTTGGGTCTGATGACGACTATCCGGCCGACAGTGGTAAGCAAGGTCAACACAGCGCTACAAATTTTGTTGGTCACCGGCGTACTCTTGACGCGCAGCGTTTGGTCGAACGGTGGGCCTGTCGTGGAAGGATTGATTATCGCAGTGACAATCACCACGGTGGCAAGTAGCCTGCAATACATTTACAACGAATTATTCGAAAATAATCGGCGGGTCAATCGGCGGTTGGAATAAATAGATAGGAACGAATTGACCAGCAAATATCGGACGCTTCATGACAAGACAGCTGAAACTACCAATTCGCCTTCATGACAGTGTGTCGTTTTCCAATTTTTTTAGCGGAGACAATCATGAATTGCTGGTTTCGATGGCAGGTTTCACAAAACAAGATACCACGCGGATATTTTTCCTCTATGGTTCGACTGGCGCCGGAAAATCCCATCTTCTACAGTCGCTCAGTCGGCAAACAAGCGAGTCCGGTAAAAGTGCTATTTACGTGCCTATGACTGAACCGGGTCTTTCGCCAGCGCTAGTGACAGAACTGGCTGAATCCTGCCTCGTGTGTATTGATGATCTAGATGCTGTTGCAGGTCAGCTGGAATGGGAAGAGGCCTTGCTTGCGCTTTATGAGCGGCTTCTCAGTGGCGGTGGTGCGCTTGTAGTCTCGGCGGAACAGGCGCCGAACCAGTTGGGATTTCAGCTTGCTGATCTGACCTCGCGACTTGCAGCTGGTACGGTCTACGCGGTGAAAGCGCTGAATGAAGAGCAATTGCCGGGTGCGATGCGGCTTCGCGCGAAGGCACGCGGTCTCACGCTGCCAGACAGAACCATTGAATACCTGTTGCGTCGCTTTACCCGGGACAGCAGCAGCCTGTTTTCTATTTTAGACCGAGCTGATGAAGCAGCCTTACAGTTCCAACGACGTCTAACGGTGCCGTTTATAAAAGAAATCGAAAGGAGTCTTTTGCGTTAGTAGAGGTCTTTTGCCTCAAGGTTTGCGTCGCACGCTGAGTGCACTGGTGGTGTGCGCCAGGCGTTGGCCCAGCGCGATACACAAGGTTTCCTCGTCGCTGCTAATAGGGTAGTCGTTGTCGACGCCAGCGACGTGGCTGGCACCATAGGGTGTGCCGCCCGTGCGTGTTGTATTCAGTGTGTCGTGAGTAAACGGCAGGCCGACTATCACCATGCCGTGGTGCAGTAAGGGCAACATCATCGAGATTAAAGTTGATTCCTGGCCACCATGATGGGTAGATGAAGATGTAAAAACAGCCCCTGGCTTGCCGGCCAAGGTGCCATTGAGCCATTCCATTCCGCTTTGATCAAAGAAATATTTGAGCGGTGCGGCCATGTTACCGAGGCGTGTTGGGCTTCCCAGCGCCAGTCCATCACAGGCTTCTAAATCGGCGGTCGTCGCATAGGGTGAGCCAGTGTCTGGAATAGCCGGCTGTGTGGCTTCAATGACGGTGGACACCGGTGGTACGGTCCGCAATTGAGCCTCACAATCTGGAACGGAATCGATGCCTCGGGCAACCAGGCGAGCCATTTCAGAAATTGCGCCGTAGCGGCTGTAGTACAAGACTAAGACGGTGTTCACGAGAGAATATCCAATACCACTTCCGGAGGCCTACCGATAGCGGCGCGCGAACCGGCCAGCACAATGGGGCGCTGTAGCAAAATCGGGTGCGCGACAATAGCGTCGATCACTTGTTGTTCCGTCGGGTTGCTAAGCTTGAGGCTCTTGTATTCGCTTTCTCCCTTGCGCAGCAAATCGTCCGCTGGAATGCCGAGTTTTTCGACAAGATCGCGAATAGTGGCGCTATCGGGCGGTGTTTTGAGGTACTCGATCACGTCAGGTGTATGGCCATGTGCTTCGAGCAACGCAAGCGTCGCGCGGGATTTGGAGCAGCGTGGATTGTGGAAGATCTTAATTGACAAAATGAGCTCCTTGTTGACAGTTTATTAGGTGAATGTTACGGTCCGCCCGATTTAATCGGCGCTTTAGCATATCCGGCCAAGTGGTCTGTTTCACTGCGCAATGTACCCCTTCCGACAGAGGACCTCGCTAATGAACACCGGAAAGGCCGTACGCATACTGATAATACTCGGAGCCACCGCCCTCTTCGCGACGGGTTGTGTGACAGCCAAGCACGTTTCGCAGGCAGCTAAAGACAGCACTCAGGCAACGCCTGCTCCATCGCCCACTACGACTACGCCCACCACAACCACTCCGACTACGACAGCCACGACGGCGGCCCCATCCTCCCCGAGCACAGAGACTAAGGCTGTGCCGGCGGGCATCCGAAGGTATGTAGTCTTGAAAGGCGATCACCTGTGGGGCATTTCTGCCATGGCCGTGGTTTATGGCGATCCCTACCAGTGGCCGCTTCTGTACAAACGAAATCGACATCAAATATTCGATCCCGACCTCATCTATCCAGGTCAGATCCTTGAGATAGAACGTGATCTTTCACAAACTCAGATCGACATCGCTGTGAACCATGCGAAGACTCGTGGCGCCTGGGTACTTGGCGAAGTAGAAGCGACCGATATCCGTTATCTGAACACCGCCCTGAGTCCGTGACGGGCATGCAGTGAATGATGCAAAAGAAGGCCCCGCATGCGGGGCCTTCTTTTTGGAACAGCGTTAACTCCTGGCGCGCGACACAGTTCATTTAGGACAATCTTCGGTGGTTTTTAAGAGGCCGGCCCTGATCGCGCAGATAAACTTATTTGTCTCAATCAATGGTGTTATAGCGAGTCGACATTCAATAGAAAACGGGACAAAGATGGCCTGCTGTCTCGTCCGGTAAAGTATGGCAGCGCAGAAAAGTTATCGTTTGCGCGTGGTCGGGCTTGTGCAAGGGGTTGGCTTTCGAGTGGCAACGCAGCAAAAAGCTCTTGGCTTGGGCCTCAAAGGATGGGTATGCAATCGGTCCGATGGGGCGGTCGAGGTGTCGGTCGCTGGCCAGAAAATTTCTGTTGAACAGTTGATCATGTGGCTTTGGCGAGGCCCACCTGCAGCCCGTGTGGAGGTGGTTCATGTGATGGATACCTTAGAGGAAGAAACGATAATTCTGCCTGCTTCGTTCGAAATTCTCTGAGCTGGAACTGCCGGAACCTATGCTGTACTCAGGGCCTTCAGCGTATCGACGAATTCATCGATCGGGTAATCGTGTGCTGTTTGGTCGCGGCGGTTGCGATATTCGACAGTGCCCACCTTCAGACCACGCTCACCTACAACAAGCCGATGCGGTATACCGATAAGATCCATCTCAGAAAACATCACCCCGGGTCGTTCGTTACGGTCATCAAGCAATACATCAAATCCAGCCTTGTTAAGCTGGTCGTAAAGATTTTCAACGGTCTTTCGTACCTCATCGGATTTCTTAAAGCCAATAGGTACGATACATACGTCGAAGGGTGCGATCGGATCCGGCCAGATGATGCCGTTTTCGTCGTGGCTCTGTTCTATCGCAGCGGCGACAATGCGCGTGACGCCAATGCCATAACAGCCCATATAGATGGTTTGTGTCGCGCCTGATGCATCGAGGCAGGTGACATCCAGGGCCTCGCTGTATTTGGTGCCAAGTTGGAATACGTGGCCGACTTCTATACCTCGTCGAATCGTCAAGGGTTTAGCTGGATCGAGCGGACACGGGTCGCCATCGACTGCGCGTCTCAAGTCTTTGGTCATCGGTTCCGGCAGGTCGCGTCCCCAGTTGACGCCTACAAGGTGGTGCCCATCTTCGTTGGCCCCGCATACAAAGTCAGCCAGCACGCCGGCGTCATGGTCAACGATTACTGGTATGGATAAGTTGACCGGTCCGAGTGAGCCTGGTGCTGTACCAGTCACGCGCTGAACAGTCTCGTTGCTTGCAAGTCGCAGTGGTGTGGCGACTTGCTCCAGCGCTTCGGCTTTCACTTGGTTGAGATCATGGTCACCACGTAGGACCAGTGCCAGCGGGCCCTCTACGCCGTCCACGAGCAGTGTCTTGATGGTCGTACGGGCCGAAATTGAAAGTATCTCGCACAGTCCTGCTATCGTATGCACGCCGGCGGTTTCGATCTTCTCCATGATAGTGCTGGCGTCCGGGCGGGTGATGGTTGGGCCATTCAGAATGACCTTTTCCACGTTAGCCGAGTAGTGGGCGTCGTTGCATAGTGCGATAGCATCCTCACCGGAATTTGCCATGACGTGAAATTCATGAGAGTGGCTACCGCCGATGCTGCCGCTGTCGGCCTCGACAGCGGTTGCTTCTAGGCCTAGGCGTTGAAAAATCCGCTCATAGGTGCGGTACATGAGGTCGTAACTTTTTTGCATGCCTTGTGCGCTGACATCAAATGTGTAGGCATCTTTCATAATAAATTCTCGTGCGCGCATCACGCCAAAGCGAGGCCTCACCTCGTCACGGAATTTGGTCTGAATTTGATATAGATTTACTGGTAACTGACGGTAACTGCGGATTTCGTTACGGGCCAGAGCGCTGATAACCTCTTCATGTGTTGGGCCGATGCAGAACGCCCGATCGTGTCGATCAGTTAAGCGCAGTAATTCCGGCCCATAATCTTCCCAGCGTCCTGATTCCTGCCAAAGTTCGGCGGGTTGGACGGCCGGCATAAGCATTTCCTGTGCGCCGCTGGAATCCATTTCTTCGCGGATAATACGTTCGACCCTGCGTAACACACGAAATCCGGTCGGTAGCCAGTCGTAAATTCCTGCCGCCACCTGACGGATCAGTCCCGCTCGAAGCATTAGTTGGTGACTGATAATTTCCGCGTCAGCCGGGGTTTCCTTGAGGGTTGCGAGCAAAAATTGAGAGGTGCGCATGCGAGTGACCGTATTTAGTACGCTGGAGGCTCAGGGCAGAGAATAGCGGTTAGCCAACTGTATTGGGTCAGAGTATATGATACGGACGCTATGCCGGGTCGCCGCTAGAGTACCTGACCTGGACTTGGTTGAAAGGAGAAAAGTAGCAAGTGACAGCACCGCTTTGGAATCCAACGCCGCAACGGATTGAGGCAGCCAACATTACCCAGTTTGCAAGGGAAATGAGTCGGCGTTGGGAGCTTACCCTGGACGATTACGCTCAACTACATCGATGGTCTGTAGACGAGCCAGTCAATTTCTGGCGATCATTGTGGTCGTTCTGCGATGTGCTCGGCGATATCGGCGGTCAACGTTGGGTTCAAGACCTTGGACAGATGCCTGGTGCCCAGTGGTTCCCAGACGCTCACCTGAATTTTGCTGAAAACCTGCTGCGCCGAAGAGACGACCGCACAGCAATGATTTTTCGGGCAGAGGATCAGGTTCGCCGTGAGTGGACTTATGCACAACTGTACAGCCAGGTTGCCGGTCTCGCTGCCGCATTGCGCCGAGATGGCGTTGGTCCCGGTGACCGGGTCTGCGGTTACCTACCTAACATGCCGGAAAGCGTTATTGCGGCACTGGCGACTGCGACTGTAGGCGCTGTTTGGTCCTCATGTTCACCCGACTTCGGCGTACAGGGCGTATTAGACCGTTTCGGTCAGATTGAACCGACCGTGCTTTTCAGTGCTGACGGCTACTATTACGCAGGCCAGCGCCACAGTTCGATAGACAGGCTGGTGGACATCAGGGCGGCGTTGCCGACTTTACGACGGGTCGTGGTAGTTCCGCTACTCGACTCACAACCGAACCTCGGAGCGATTGACGGAGCGCTCTGTCTGGAGGAATACGCACCGCCTGAGTCAGGTGAGATTGATTTTGTGCAACTGCCGTTCAATCACCCGTTGTATATCTTGTATTCGTCAGGTACCACCGGGGTACCGAAATGTATCGTCCACGGCGCGGGCGGTACGCTGTTGCAGCATCTTAAGGAGCACCGCTTGCATTCCGATCTCAAAAGCGGTGACCGCTTTTTCTATTTCACGACCTGTGGTTGGATGATGTGGAATTGGCTCGTTTCGGGTCTTGCCACAGATGCGACACTGCTCCTCTATGACGGTTCTCCGTTTTATCCGGACGGAAACGTTTTGTTTGATTTCGCTGCCGAGGAGCAGATGACAATTTTTGGAACCTCGGCTAAGTTCATTGACGCGGCAGCCAAGGCTGGCCTGAAGCCGAGAGACACCCATGATCTTAGTGAACTGAAAGCTGTCCTTTCTACGGGCTCTCCGCTGATGCCGGAAAGCTTCGATTACGTCTATGATTCAATCAAGGCTGACGTATGCTTGTCATCGATTGCTGGGGGTACCGATATTGTTTCCTGTTTCGTTGGCGGTCATCCAGCCCAGCCGGTCTGGCGTGGAGAAATTCAGGCTAAGGGTTTGGGAATGAAGGTAGAGGTACGGGACGATGACGGCAACGTCCTTGGTCCTGGACACAAGGGCGAGCTTACCTGCAGCCTGTCATTTCCCTCAATGCCAGTAGGATTCTGGAACGATGCGGACGGTGCAAAATACCGTGCTGCGTACTTTGACAAGTTCCCGGGTTTGTGGTGCCACGGTGACTACGTTGCCGAAACAGAACACGGGGGCTTGGTTATTTACGGGCGTTCGGATGCGGTGCTCAATCCAGGTGGGGTTCGCATCGGCACAGCCGAGATTTATCGAGAGGCGGAGCAGTTCGAGGATGTGGTCGAGGGCCTGGTGGTCGGCCAGCAGTGGGCAGGTGATGTCCGCATCGTCTTATTTGTGCGTTTGCGAGAGGGCAGTGTTCTGACCGATGCATTGCGAGATCGTATCCGCAAGCGTATCCGAGCGAACACCACGCCAAGACATGTGCCCGCGGTCATTCTGGATGTTCCTGATATTCCCCGCACGAAAAGTGGCAAGATTGTTGAACTCGCCGTCACGCGGATACTCCATGGTGAGCCGGTGCGGAACTTGGAAGCTTTAGCAAATCCCGAGGCGCTTGATTATTTTCGCAGCCGCCCTGAACTGATGGCCTAATCGTGCGGTGAACGACTGCTGTTCGTAACGCCGAGAAACGGTAGTGTCAGGGTGAACAATGTCATCTATAAAAAACCACCTTTTTTGACATGGGGCGCTATCGCTTACTAGGGGAGTCGCTGTAAACGCTATCCAGTCGCTCCTGTCGCCAGCTTTCAAAGGCTTGTTCACCGATTAAAGGGGCGTCGCACTGGAAGCCCTGACAAACGTAGACTGCGGGCTGATCCAGTGCTGATTTCGACGCCAGCACTGTTGGTAGACCCGATTCATGTGAATCGATGGCAAAGACTAACTGGCGTGGGTGGTAATCGCGATGTAGGTGTGCCGCCCAGCGTTCGGCGGTCTCGCGTTGGCCGCGGATGACGACGAGTTCCAAACCATGAGTGCGATCATCATCGGCCTCGAGCAGTGCACAGGCACCAGCGGGATAACGCGCGCAAGCTGGTACCAGCTCCGACAGCAGTTGCCCGGCTGCTGAAACGTAGTCAGTTTTGCCCGTCAAATGGCCGAAGGCGAACAAGACCTTGGCCGCTACTGCATTTCCCGAAGGTATCGCGTCATCCATAAGAGGGCGTGTTCGATGCAGCAATTTCTCGTGTTCATTAGAGGTAAAGTAAAACGCACTGCTCGTGTCATCTCGGAAGCGTTCCATGACGCCATCCAACAGTCCACGGGCGAACTGCAGATCTTGGTGTCGCCACCGAGCTTGCAGCAGCTCAAGCAATCCGTTTGCTAGAAACACGTAATCATCGAGATAGGCGTTGATGTGTGCTTTGCCAAGGCGGGTCGTGGCGTGCAGGTGTGTCCCATCCCATAGGTTTACATTGATGAAATCGATTGCACGAGTAGCAGATGACACCAGTTGCGGTGCATTTAGCCGCCGCCCGGCACGTGCCATGGCTGCGATCATCAGTCCGTTCCACGAGGTTAGAATTTTTTCATCGCGCGCGGGTGGAATGCGCTGTTGGCGCCGCTGGCGCAGTTTATTCTGGATCTGCTGCCAACATCGCGTTGCCTGTGTTTTTGAAAGCCCAAGGTCTTGGCCGGTATCTTCCACGCGTTTTTCCCGGTTGAGGTGCCAACGCCCCTCAAAATTAGGTGTTCCATCCAGGCCAAAGATGTCGGATGCGAAACTCCATTCTTGCGAGTCCAGTAGTGTGTGAAGTTCTTCTGCTTGCCACACGTAATAACGTCCTTCTTCGCCTTCGGAGTCGGCATCCAGGGTAGAGAAGTAGCCTCCTGATGGTGACTGCATTTCCGCCATTACCCAATCACCAGTCCGCAGCGCGACAGTCCGAAAGTCCTCGCGTCCAAAGAGTGCGTGGGCATCTGCATAGAGGGTAAGCAACTGGGCATTGTCGTAGAGCATTTTTTCAAAATGCGGAATACACCACCGATCGTCGACGGAGTATCTGTAAAAGCCACCCGCTACCTGATCGCACAGACCCCGGTCGGCCATTTTCGTGAGTGTTTTCGAAATCATCTCAGAGGTACTGGTGCTGTTACCGTCTGCGGCCAGGCGAAGCAATAGCGATAGATACGTCGGGTGAGGAAATTTCGGCGCATGACCGAATCCACCGTGGAGATTGTCAAATTCGGTCGACAATTGTTCGGCTGCGTTGAAAACGGTAATGGTGCCGGTTCGCTCATTCGTGAGGTCAGCCCCTGGTTCTGTTTGCATGAGCGCTTCACGGATCGCTTGTGCGTGATCTGACACACGAGAGCGATTGTCGTGATAATGCTTGGAAACCTGTTTGAGTAGATCGGCAAATCCCGGCATGCCGTGGTGCTTTCGGGGAGGGAAATAGGTTCCGATAAACAATGGCGCATGCTCGATAGGCGTGAGGAAAGCAGTCAGTGGCCAGCCACCCGCTCGTCGTGTCAGTAGTTGATGGGCTAGTTGATAAATACGATCAAGGTCCGGCCGCTCCTCCCTGTCTACTTTTATGTTTATAAAAAGAGTATTCATCACATTGGCGATCGCCTCATCTTCGAATGATTCTCGTTCCATCACATGACACCAATGACAAGCGGAGTAGCCTATCGAGAGCAAGATTGGACGGTCCTCGCTACGAGCTCGGGTGAGTGCTTCGGCACCCCACGGATACCATTCGACGGGGTTATGTGCGTGTTGAAGCAGATAAGGGCTCGTTTCCTCGGAGAGATAGTTAGCCGATCGATTTAATGTGTTCACACAGTTTCCCTTTGCTGAAACGTTATGTAGTTTTTGTTCAGAAGCTGGTTTCTTTACACGGCTATACTAGACTAGGCATTGATCGCAGGAAATGATTCGCCCGGTGTGGATGCACCCACAGTTTGATCCCGTCGCCGTTTCCCTCGGACCGGTCAATATTCATTGGTACGGCCTGATGTACCTGGTCGGCTTCATGGTCGGTGTAGCGCTCGGTATCTATCGAACATCTCAGCCGCGTAGCATGTGGACTCGTGCGGAGGTATGGGACCTGCTCTTTTACGTTGCAGTGGGTGTCGTATTGGGAGGTCGCCTTGGTTATGTATTGTTTTACAACCTCGATTTTTACATTTCGCGACCGCAGGAATTGCTGTCCTTTTGGTCCGGGGGGATGTCGTTCCACGGTGGTTTGGCGGGCGTAACCGTCTCGTTGTGGTGGTTTGCCCATCGCCGGGGGCGCAACTTCCTCAGCGTAGCCGACTTTCTTGCACCCTTGTGTGCGTTGGGTCTGGGCGCGGGCCGCGTAGGCAATTTTATCAACCAGGAACTGTGGGGCCGGCCTACCGGGAGCTCTTGGGGCATGGTCTTCCCAGCGGCTGGTCCTGAACCACGCCATCCCTCCCAGCTATATGAAGCCGGATTGGAGGGTGGGGTCCTTTTTATTCTCGTGTGGATTTATTCGGCGCGGCCGCGGGCAGTGGGTCGCGTGTCTGGTTTTTTTCTCGTCATCTATGCCGTTCTTCGATTTGCGGTTGAGTTTGTGCGAGAACCCGATGTTCATCTGGGTTATATCATCACTGGATTGACTATGGGCCAGTTACTGTGCCTACCGATGCTGGCATTCGGTGTCTGGTTGTTAGTGCGACGTTCACGTCTGGCCAATGTTGGTCGGCCAGCGGGCTGAAAATCGCTGCATCGAGCCGCAGCGCAGGTAAAGAATAAGGCCTGCTTATCCAAGCTTCACATATTTCTGGTCGCGTATGCTGCTTAAGCAGGGTAGAGTTCTCGCCGCAAGTGCTCCGCCATCTGGCGCGAGATTGGCCCATAAAGGAGGACCCAGTGGCTGCGGTAAAGACCTGTCCACAAAATGATGTGGACTAGGATAAAGCTTCAGGGACATAAGCGACAAGA
>CAZAHE010000023.1:14309-29084 GCA_964484965.1 uncultured Acidiferrobacteraceae bacterium
GACAAGAGGTGTCGTGTGCGGTCGAGTGACGTCCAGTCGTCGGTCTGTACGCTGGCATAATTTGGCTGTCAATATTTATTTGGCGGCTCGCGCAGAGAATTTTGGGGAAATGTAATGTTCACCAGTAATCCGTTTGCAGAACTCTCAGTATTCGTACCACCTGCGGTGATGCAGACGTACATTGTCATTATGATAGTTCTGGTCATCGCTGGCACTTTGTTCGACATTTTTCATAAGAAGAGCGCCCGTTACTTCTTCAACAACTGGCGAGACGCAAAGAATAAACGAACCCACAAAGTGAGCGGCCGCGACATGGTGTCGATCACAGTTCAAAGCGTTGTCGTGGATGGTCTGATGTCCGGTGAATTCTGCAACGCTCGGCGCAGAATAGCTCACCTTCTGACTATGTACGGGTTTCTCATCCACGTCATCAGTACCGCTATCATGGTGTTCGGGTATCCAACACCCACTACTCCGGCACCGGCGATCCTGCCACTGCTTTGGTACATCGGGGGGCTGCTGGTGTGTGTCGGAGGTTACTGGTTCTGGTTTTTTATTCGTGTCGACGTGGTGGCGGAAGGCAACTCACCGTTTCGCGTCGTGCATGCTGACTTGTTTGTTCTTTCGCTTCTCGCCAGCGTAACCATGGGTCTGATATGGGCGTACGCTCAGGCCGCAGGCAGTGACTGGGCAAACTTGATGTTTGCGCTGTATATGATCGCTACGACCCTGCTCTACGGGTCTGTGCCGTGGTCGAAATTCTCACATATGTTTTTCAAACCTGCTGCGGCTGTGCAGAAACGAATGGCAGAGGCGGATGGTTCGAGGAGTAACTTGCCGACGCCTGCCGACAAGCCCGCGGTTTTTGGCAGTGCCCGTGAACTGCCGCGCCATTTCTAATTCGCTTATCAGCGGACTGCGCCAAAGGAGAGCACAGAATTCCATGCCGACTTTTGTTTATATGACTCGCTGTGACGGCTGTGGGCATTGCGTCGATATTTGTCCGTCTGACATTATGCACATCGATAAGACTTACCGACGTGCCTACAACATTGAGCCCAATATGTGCTGGGAATGTTATTCCTGTGTAAAGGCTTGCCCACAGAACGCAATAGATGCTCGTGGTTATGCAGATTTTGCTCCTATGGGTCACAGTGTTCGAACACTACGGGAAGAGGAAAAAGGAACGATTTCCTGGAAAGTCATATTCCGAGACGGTCGTGAAAAAACCTTTCAGTCTCCAATCAGAACCACACCGTGGGGGTCGATCAAGTCAGCCTCTGACTACGCGGTACCTACCCAGGAGGCCATGCAGAGCCAGGAGCTTGCGCACGAACCCGATGCGCTGAAGATCGATAAATTGCCTGCATTGGCTCCCGATCAACTCACGCAGGGAGAGTTCTAGTGGGTTTGTTCTCGAAGAGAAAAACGATATTTGTTGATTCAGACGTTCTCGTTGTTGGTGGAGGTATGGCTGGTTGCGGGGCGACCTATGAGTCTCGCTACTGGGGTCGTGATAAAAATATCGTCGTCGTTGAAAAAGCAAACATAGAACGCAGTGGAGCGGTCGCTCAAGGCCTCTACGCGATTAATTGTTATATGGGTATGCGATGGAACGAAAATCAACCCGAAGACCATGTCCGTTATGCGCGCAACGACCTTATGGGGCTTGTGCGGGAAGACTTGGGCTACGACATTGCCCGGCATGTCGATTCCACTGTGCACAAGTTTGAAGAGTGGGGTCTTCCAATCATGAAGGATCCAGAAAGTGGCCGGTATCTGCGTGAAGGCCAGTGGCAGATCATGATTCATGGTGAAAGTTATAAACCGATCGTCGCCGAGGCAGCTCGTAAGTCGGCCACCAAGGTCTACAACCGAATCATGGTGACCCATTTGCTGATGGACAAGACGAAACCCAACCGTGTCGCCGGAGCAGTTGGATTCAACGTTCGTACAGGGGATTTCTACGTATTCCGAGCAAAAGCTGTCATCGTCGCCGCCGGCGGCGCATCACACATTTTCAAACCACGCGCTGTTGGCGAAGGTATGGGACGGACCTGGTATGCACCTTGGAGTAGCGCCTCTGCGTATGCGCTGCCTATCCTCGCCGGGGCTCAGATGACGCAGATGGAGAATCGGATCGTTCTTACCCGATTCAAGGACGGCTATGGGCCAGTCGGCGCATATTTTCTACATCTCAAAACTTACACTGAAAACGCGTATGGGGCCGACTACGAACCTACCTGGTACGAACACACTAAAGAACTGGTGGGAGACTATATTGATCGGCACCCGGTACCGACATGCCTGCGCAACCACGCTTTCTTGGAAGAGATCAAGGCTGGCCGCGGGCCCATCCGCATGGTTACCAAGGAAGCTTTTCAGGATCCGCATAAGGAGCAAGTCGGCTGGGAGAATTTCTTGGGCATGACGATTGGGCAGGCCGTGGTTTGGGCTTCGCAGAATATTGACCCGAAGGAAATTAATCCCGAGTTAACCACCTCCGAGCCCTATGTTATGGGTTCCCATGCCACCTGTTCAGGGGCTTGGGCGAGTGGTCCAGAGGATTACGCACCCGACGAATATCAGTGGGGATACAACCGGATGATGACAGTCGAGGGGCTTTTCGGCGCCGGCGATACAATCGGTGGGACCGCACACAAGTTCTCGTCGGGATCTTTCACCGAGGGCCGTATCGCTGGAAAGGCAGCGATCAAATATGTCAACGACCTGGGTAGCGAGGTGCCGCAAGTCAGCGAGTCGGAGTATGAGCAGCTCAAGCAGGTGGTGTTCCAGCCATTAGAGACCTACGAGGTCGGGCGCAACGAGATCGTCGCCGGAACCGTATCGCCTAGCTATCTCTTGCCAATTAACGGCCTCCAGCGGTTGGAGAAGATCATGGACGAGTACGTTGGTGGTATTAGTTCCCACTATACGACCAACGAGCCGATGCTTACCCGCGGACTTGATTTACTGGGCATGCTGAAAGAAGACCTCGCCTATCTTGGGGCTGAAGACCTTCACCAGCTACAGCGGTCGTGGGAGCTACAGCATCGGGTCTTGGCGTCAGAGTGCGTGACCCATCATACGATGTTCCGAACGGAAACGCGTTGGCCAGGATATTATTATCGGGCTGATCATCCAAAGCTGAATGATGCCGATTGGCACTGTTTCACCTTATCCAGATACGACCAAGAATCCGAAGAATGGGCGATGGGTAAGGCCCCGGTGTATCACATCATTGATTAAAAGGAGTCCATCCGTCTGTTTGTGGACACAGATACTCTAAATTATGATCAGCATGACCTTAGGGCCTAATGGCCAGCACGAGTGTAACGACCGTTAACGGCGCAGCAATATAACAATATCGAAATACAGGTTTCTGTCAAAAGTTCATTAATTATGAATGTGGTGCTGTTGTCTGATACACACGGCGCCGTCGATGACGGTGTGCTCGATATCGCCCAGCGGGCTGATCTGGTTGTGCATGCCGGTGATATCGGCTGTGCCGCTGTACTCGAGGCGCTAAAACCAGTCTCTGGCAAAGTGCTTGCGGTAACGGGCAACAATGATATTCCTGACAAATGGCCACCCCAGGACCACCCGCTACTGGCGACCTTGCCAGAGCAACTGTCTGTTGATTTGCCTGGTGGTGTTCTATCGGTGGAGCACGGTCATCGGGTTTATGATGCCCAGCGCTATCACCCACTTTTGCGAAGACGGCATGGTGACGCACGGGCAATTCTTTATGGCCACACCCATGTTCGGGTGGTAGACACGGCCATGCGGCCCTGGGTTTTAAATCCGGGTGCCGCTGGACGTGTTCGAACCAAGGGTGGTGCTTCTTGCCTCGTACTCGAGGCCCGGAAACATCGCTGGTCAGTCGCTGTACACTGCCCCAATAGTTCTAGTTGAAGCCCGGATCGGCACAAAATTTCCTGCGTAGCATCTAATTGTTGTCAGGCTTCCAATCCGGCGAGAAACAGCCACGTATCGATAACGGTATCGGGATTAAGCGAAATACTGTCGATGCCTTGATGCACCAGCCAGCGGGCAAAATCAGGGTAGTCTGACGGACCTTGCCCACAGATACCGACGTACTTGCCCGCATCGCGACAGGCGGTGATCGCCTGTTTCAGCAAGGCCTTGACTGCGTCATCGCGCTCATCGAAGAGATGAGAGATAACCGCAGAGTCGCGGTCAAGGCCCAGGGTCAGTTGGGTAAGGTCATTTGAACCAATCGAAAAGCCGTCAAAGTGCTGAAGGAATTGTGGCGCGAGAATTGCATTCGAAGGCACTTCACACATCATAATGACCTTCAGTCCATTGTTGCCGCGCACCAGCCCATTGTCGGCCAGTAAAGCAATCACCTGTTCGGCTTCGTCGAGGGTGCGTACAAATGGGACCATCACCCACAAGTTGGTTAGGCCCATGTCGTCTCGAACAGCCTTCAGTGCACGACACTCGAGATCAAAGCAGGTGCGGAATTCAGCTTGCAGATAGCGCGACGCACCGCGAAATCCGAGCATCGGGTTTTCTTCTCGCGGCTCAAAGCTTTCACCGCCGAGCATGTTCGCGTATTCGTTTGATTTAAAGTCAGACAGGCGCACGATCACTGGTTCGGGTGCGAACGCCGCCGTAATCGTTGCCACACCTTCGCTGAGCTTGCGTACGAAGAACTCAACCGCATTAGGGTAGCCGGCTGCAGCCTGCGAAATCTTCTGTTGCAGGTTCTGGGGCATATTCTCGTACTCGAGTATCGCCCTTGGGTGAATTCCAATGGTGTTGTTAATGATGAATTCAAGGCGAGCGAGCCCTACACCAGAGTGCGGCAGTTTCTGAAATGAGAATGCGCGATCAGGATTGCCAATGTTCAGGCTGATCTTAAATGGCAGCGCAGGCATCGTCTCAAGATCGATATTCTCAACAGTAAAGTCTTGCAGACCCGCATATATGAACCCTGTATCGCCTTCAGCGCACGATACTGTGATGTCGTCCCCATCAATTAATTTGCTGGTCGCGGTACCACAGCCAACGACGGCCGGCACACCTAATTCACGTGCAATAATCGCTGCGTGACAAGTTCGCCCACCGCGGTTAGTGACGATCGCAGCAGCGAGCTTCATAACCGGCTCCCAATCCGGATCCGTCATGTCTGTTACCAATACGTCTCCGGCCCGTACATCACCTAGTTGACTGACCTTTTCGATCACTCGACATCTGCCAGCGCCGATGCGATTGCCGATGCTGCGCCCACTCGCTAGTAGATTGCCCTTGGCAAGCAAATGGTAGCGTTCGATCGTCTGGTTCGCCGAGCGCGAGCTGATGACCGTTTCCGGACGTGCCTGCAGAATAAAAAGATCACCGGATGTTCCGTCCTTTGCCCATTCCACGTCCATCGGTCGGCCGAAATGTTGTTCGATCTTCACGGCCATTTTGGCCAGGGCTAGAATATCTTCGTCGTTGAGCGAAAAGTTTTCACGCTCAGAATTCGTCGTAGCGATGACCTGCGTGGTGGCTTCGGTCCCATCCGCATAGATCATCTTGAGTGCTTTTTCGCCAAGAGTGCGACGCAGGATTGCAGGCCGTCCAGCTGCGAGTGCAGGTTTGTAGACATAAAACTCATCAGGATTAACTGCACCTTGCACAATACACTCACCAAGGCCCAACGATGCGGTAATAAAAACCACATCACTGAAGCCCGATTCCGTGTCGAGTGTGAAAAGCACGCCGCTCGAGCCAGTATCGCTGCGCACCATCTGCTGAATACCGGCTGAGATCGCCAAATCAGCGTCCGCGAAGTCTTGGTGGTGACGATAGGCGATTGCGCGATCGTTGTAGAGTGATGCGAATACCTTGCGGATTGAACGCAGCACGTTATCGATGCCACGAACGTTTAAAAAAGTCTCCTGCTGTCCGGCGAATGAGGCTTGAGGTAAATCTTCGGCAGTCGCCGATGATCGGACTGCAACCGCAAGTTCGTCGCCGTTACCGAGCGCTTTATAGGCGCTTCGCACAGCGGCCTCAAGTGGCGCGGGCAGACTTAGCTGCATAATCCACGAGCGAATGTCGTGGCCTGCCTCGCTGAGCTGGTTCAACTCGTTGACGTCAACCCCGGCAAGTCGCTCGACTATCCTGGTTTCTAGGTCGCCTTGTCTGAGGTGAGCACGATAGGCATCGGTAACAGTAGCAAACCCTCCAGGGACTCGAATCGAAGCATCGCCAAGTTGACTCAGCATCTCCCCAAGTGACGCGTTTTTGCCGCCGACCAGGCCTATATCACTCTGGCCCAATTGCTCAAGATCGACGACCTGTTCTTTCACTGGACTATGATTTCCCTGACAATATTGCTCAGCATGAATGCGGGGCGGCCGTCGACAGCGTATTTTAGCGCCCGGCAGGCAGATTGAAGGAGTAATGCACAGTGCCTACAAGAACGGTGTTCGTAGTTTCAGATCGTACCGGTATTACAGCGGAGATTCTGAGCCACAGCCTGCTGAGCCAGTTCCCTATCGTCGAGTTCAAACAAATCGCCCTGCCTTTCATCGATGATGATGATAAGGTTGCCGAGGCGATCAGACAAATCAATGCGGCAGCTGAAAAAGAAGGCCGCCGACCACTGGTTTTTGCGACCTTTGTTAACCGCCAGTTCCTGCAACGGCTAGAAGCGGCCAACGCTGCGGTATTTGATTTTTTCGGCACCTTTGTTGGATTACTTGAGGCCGAACTTCAATCACCCCCCGCATGGCGAATAGGCCAGGCACACGGCATCGTCGATAAAGCGCGCTATGCTTCACGCATCAATGCGGTGCACTTTGCGATGGACAGTGACGATGGACTGAATAGCGATAACTACCGTCGTGCAGACTTAATCCTTGTAGGCGTGTCGAGAAGCGGAAAGACACCGACGTCTGTTTATTTGGCGATGCATTTTGGTCTTTACTGCGCAAACTATCCTTTGACTGAAGATGATTTTGAACGCGATCAGTTGCCCGTATTACTAATGCCTTATCGCCAGCGAGTGTGCGGTCTTACGATAGACTTTAACCGGTTGCAGCAAATACGAAGTGAGCGACGTGCCGACAGTGAATACGCATCGATGCGCCAATGTCGGTACGAGGTAGAGCAGGCCGAATCGATTTTTCGTAACAGCAATGTACCGTGCTTCAACACCACGTCGGTTTCTATCGAAGAGATTGCAACCACTATCCTTGCCAAAATGGAAATCCGTCGGGAGCTGCTTGGATGAGCAATAGCCTCACTATCATCAGCGGGTGGCTAATCCATACCTTCGTTGTACGGAAGCCTAACGCTCAGACTCTATAGAACGGATGCCAATTTACGAATTTTATTGTTCAGACTGTCATGCGATTTACAGTTTTTTCGCGCGCCGAGTTAATACCGCGGCCAAGCCGGCGTGCCCACGCTGCGGGCGTCCCAAGATTGAACGTCAGATTTCACTATTTTCGGTCTCAAAAAAGCGCGCTGGCAACGCTGAGGACAGCATTGACGGCATCGATGAAGGGCGTCTCGAAAGCGCGCTTTCGGCTATGGCAGGGACACTCGATAAAGTTGATGATGATCCGCGACAGGCGGTGCAAGCGATGCGCAGGCTACTTGAGGACAGCGGGTTAAAAATGGGCCGCACTATGGAAGAGGCGGTTCGCCGCCTTGAAGCGGGCGAGGATGTGGAAGCCGTGGA
Organism: uncultured Acidiferrobacteraceae bacterium; assembly: GCA_964484965.1. GTDB lineage: Bacteria > Pseudomonadota > Gammaproteobacteria > Arenicellales > UBA868 > UBA11791. The sequence goes on from CAZAHE010000023.1 coordinate 22,012, forward strand.
AGCTGATCTTAGTGAGGTGATGGAGGAGGACCAACTGTTTGCCGCACGACCCGGTAATATATTCACAGCGATTCGTCAGCGTTATCTTCCACCGCGAATTGACCCGACGCTGTACGAGCTCGATTCGCCAAGTTGACGGAGGGGCATTCGTTATAATGCCCCGTCTCCCGCAGTGTTTGTCTGATTAATGAACGAGTACATCGAGTCGGTGCGCCGTCGCCGTACCTTTGCCATTATTTCGCATCCTGACGCCGGCAAGACGACCTTGACGGAGAAACTGCTTCATTCCGGGGGGGCGATTCAGCTTGCTGGTACCGTTCGCGCCCGCAAGAGCGGCCGTTATGCGACCTCGGACTGGATGAAGCTAGAGCAGGAACGCGGTATTTCTGTCACCTCTTCGGTAATGCAGTTTATTTATCAACAGCGTGTCATCAATTTGCTTGATACGCCAGGGCATGCCGATTTTTCGGAAGATACCTATCGTACGCTTACCGCAGTGGACTCTGCGCTGATGGTGATTGATATTGCCAAGGGGGTCGAAGCTCGCACGGTCAAGCTGATGGAAGTTTGTCGTCTGCGTACGACACCTATTATGACTTTTATCAATAAGCTCGACCGGGAGGGCCGCGATCCAGTCGAGGTTCTCGATGAAGTCGAGTCGGTTCTAAATATTCGTTGTGCACCAGTGACCTGGCCGGTGGGTACCGGCCGGCAGTTTCGAGGCATCTATCATTTCCTTCAAGACCGGGTCTGTTTGTTCGAACGTCAAGGGGGCGAGTGGTCGTCGGCTGGACAGATGATCGATGGCTTGGCGAACGAACAACTTGACAAGGCCATCGGATCGGATGCACCGATGTTGCGGGAAGAAATCGAACTGGTGCGAGGCGCGAGCAACGAGTTTGATCATGAAGCATATCTGGATGGACAATTGACACCGGTGTTTTTTGGATCCGCTCTCAATGGCGAAGGGACCACCGAACTAATAGATGCGTTTGTAGGCCATGCACCCTCGCCAGTGGCTCGCGTGTCCCAGTCGCGGACGGTCGACAGTCACGAAGAGAAATTTTCTGGTTTCGTGTTTAAGATTCAGGCGAATATGAATCCGGCACACCATGATCGCATCGCATTTCTACGCATTACCTCGGGCCGCTTTTCAAAGGGAATGCGGATACACCACGTTCGCACCGGTCGTGACATCCAATTGAACAACGCAGTTACGTTTATGGCGTCTCGACGTGATGCTGTCGGGGATGCGGTGGCCGGTGACATTATCGGTATGCACAACCACGGTACGATCAAGATCGGTGATACTTTTAGTGAAGGAGAACCGCTCAAGTTCGTAGGTATACCGAATTTTGCGCCTGAGTTGTTTCGAAGAGTGCGCTTGATGGATCCACTGCGTTCCAAAGCGTTGCACAAAGGGTTAGATCAACTCAGTGAAGAGGGTGCAACACAGGTGTTTCGTCCACTAGAAGGTAACGACGTGATTCTTGGTGCGATCGGCGTGCTGCAATTCGATGTGGCGGCTCACCGGCTACGAAGCGAATACAAAGTGGACTGTGCTTTCGAAGCAGTGGCTGTAGCCACCGCTCGGTGGGTACGCAGTGACGATCCTGTGGAATGGTCGGAATTCCAGCGCCGCACACGGAGCAATCTGGCGCTTGATGGGACCGGAGCACTGACTTATATCGCTCCGAATCAGGCCAATCTGCGCCTGGTACAGGAACGCTGGCCCAACGTGGTATTCGACGAGACCAAGGAAATGTAAACTTATAAAGTTATATACCTACATAGTAATATAAGAATAGTAAATATTAATACACTAAGCCAGTGGCATCGGTACCCCGTTGACGCAGTCACGGGGAGTCCGTATTCTGGCGCTGGCCGGTAGCATGACCGACATCACGTTGGGGTGGGCCCGGTTGCCTGCAGACGCGCAGGCTCTTGCCTTGAATGAGGCTATTCAAGAGCAGATAGAGAGATGTCGTTAAAGTAAAACGTCTCGATGGTAGATACAGTAACTCGTCGCCCTGACGCGCGGCTGAATCACCTAATCGAGACCTTGGAGCAGACCAATGGAGGACCCTCCTGCCGATGGCTGGGGGGTATAGGTGAAGGACGTGCCTCGAATCAATGGGGGAATCGCGTTGTGCCTGGCGACGGCGCTATTTGGCGCGCTGTACATCAGTGCGGGTCATGGGCTGGAAGGCAATTCCCGTTCGGTCGCTGTTAGCCAGCTGGTGTCGCCGGCGGTCGCCCGAACCACGCTCAAAGCCTTTACTGGAGGCGCTCAACCGGTAGCTATCCGCGGTGTGGTAACGCGTCACGCGGAGCGAACGGTTGCGATGACGCGGGTTACAACAGTTAGTATTACGTCGCGGTCACTCGACTCGCGCGCCCCTTCGATCGAACAGGCTGATACCGATTTACGAGGCCTTGGACCTGCGCCCTGGTATTTGTCTCACGGTACGCATTCGGCAATACGGGAAGTCGGTGGCCAGGCCGACCAGCCGCGCAATCGAGAGCTTCGTTGTCTCGCTATGAATGTTTACTATGAAGCGCGCGGGGAAAGCCGACGCGGCCAGTTGGCTGTGGCGGCGGTAACGCTAAACCGAAAACGAAGCCGCTACTACCCTGATAGTGTGTGTGGGGTCGTGTGGCAGCCGCGCCAGTTTAGTTGGACTGATCAGGACATTTGGCATCGACCGCGGGACCGACGCGCATGGCGAAGAGCGATGACGCTTGCCCGAGAGGCGTTTCAGGACAAGGTTTCTCTGCCTGTCATCAAGGCGACGCACTTCCATGCACATTATGTGTTGCCACAATGGTCTTCTAAGATGAAACGAGTGGTGCGTATCGGAAATCACTTGTTCTACGATTCCTGACACGTTGTGCCGTTGTCATTGTACGCTTAAGCTTCGGCGACGGATTGCCCCATTTGCCATGCCTTGCGGGGGACTCTCCGTCGGACGCGGCGTAAACTATGAAGGAGATACCAATATGAATCGCTCTGCAGTATTAAGTGTAGTGCTGCTTGTAATTGGCTCGATGCCAGGTTTGGCTGGGGCAACTGGTGAAGAGACCTACAACAGTGGCTGCGTTGCCTGCCATGGGACAGGTGTTGCCGGGGCACCACGTGTCGGTGACAAGGCGGCATGGGCTGATCGCATTGCGCAGGGCGAGTCCGTTCTTTACGAAAACGCCATAAAAGGATTTCAAGGGGCGTCTGGTGTCATGCCGGCAAAAGGTGGATTCACAAATCTCACCGATGAGCAGGTCAAATCCGCTGTCGATTTTATGATCAGCGCATCCCAGTAGTATTGCCTGGCCCAGGACCGCGTCGGTGTGTTGATCAGTCGGTGGTGATGAGGGGCGCGGCTTTGCTGAGGAATGCGCACAAAACGCGGTAAAGCCGTTCCGGATCCTCACTGCCGGTGAGCTCCCTTGGCGAATGCATCGCAAGCTGGGGAACACCGACATCGACTGTGGGTATCCCGAGGGTGGCGGCTGTGATCGGTCCGATGGTCGTACCACACGCCATGTCGCTACGCACTGCGATGGTTTGTACCGGTACGTCTGAATCTCGGCACAGCGATCGAAATAGCGCTGACGTCTCGCTAGTGGTTGCATAACGCTGGGCTGAATTAATTTTTATCACTGGTCCGCCGTTCAGATAAGGTTGGTGTTCGGGGTCGTGCTTGTCGGCATAGTTCGGGTGCACGGCGTGTGCGTTGTCTACTGACACGAGCACAGAGCGCTGCGTAATACTGGTCAGGTCTTGGCTCACTCCGGCAAGGCGTTCCATCACTGCGGTTAGCAACGGCCCTTGGGCGCCACTCGCTGAGAGGCTGCCGACTTCCTCGTGGTCATTGCAAATTAATAATTGACTCGGGCCTTTAGCTGTCACAGTGGATAGGGCTTTGGCACCGGCAAAACAACTCAGCAGGTTGTCAAGTCGAGCTGCTGCGATGAAATCACGATTTATGCCGACAAACGCCGGCGGCTGCACGTCGTAACAGCAAATTTCGAAGTCGAGAATTTTTTCCAGCGATGCGTTCTCGTGCTCGTATTTGACTTGGCGCAACAGTAATTCTCGAAAGCTGGTGTCGTTTTCACCGGTGGACAAAATCAGACGCATTTCTTCTTGCGGATTGATAGTACGGTTACGATTTACGTCGCGATTCAGATGGATGGCAAGGCTGGGGACGGTCGCAATCGGGCGCGCGAAGTCAATCAGCCGACTGGCCAGTCTGCCGTCGTGGAGAGTGCCGCTAACTCGACCGGCCAACGATAGGTCGCGATCAAACCAAGGGGCCAGCAGGGCGCCGCCGTAGACTTCTGTGCCAAGTTCAAGGCAGCCATGCTGATATCGCTCGGGTAGCGGTTTGACCTTCAGGCAAGGACTGTCCGTATGAGCGCCAATCATCCTGATGCCTTCTTCGCGCAGTGGTACTTCGCCCAGCCGGAACGCGATCAGCGTTGAATCGTTATGCGTTGTGAAAGCCGCGTCCCCCGGGGCTAGTTGCCATTTCCGGCCGAGGTCAAGTTGCTTAAAGCCTGAGCGAGAGAGCATCTTAGCCAGGTTATGTACGGCATGAAACGGTGACGGAGAGCTAGCCAGAAAAGTCAGCAGTTCGCGGTTGAATGTCTCAACTCTACTCATGGTTGCTCCGAATAGGACTCTTTTGTCAGGTTGCGTCGAGAGGCGCCTTCAGGCAGCCATGTTTCTGGAAGATTACCGGCACCTAACCCAGCGAAATCGAAAAGCGCGCGGTCGGCCAGTTGGCTGGGAGCGATTTTGGTCAAACTTCGGAAAATATTCTCAGTGCGTCCGGGGTGAGTTTTTTCCCACTCAGAAAGCATCTGCTTGATGACCTGGCGCTGTAGGTTGGGCTGTGAGCCGCAAAGATCGCAGGGAATCAAGGGAAAACGACGAGCGTGGGCATAGCGCGAGATATCCCGTTCCCTGCAGTAGGCGAGCGGACGGATCACAACGTGTTCGCCACTGTCATTGAGGAGTTTGGGCGGCATTGCTTTCAGTGTTGCACCATAGAACATATTTAGAAACAGTGTTTCTACGATGTCGTCTAGATGATGCCCAAGCGCAATTTTTGTGATGCCCTCGAGGCTCGCAACAGTGTAGAGCACACCGCGCCGCAGCCGAGAGCATAGCCCGCACATGGTCTTCCCTTCTGGAATCACGCGCTTGACCACGCTATAGGTGTCACGCTGGACCATCCTGTAGTCGATACCCGTACTGGCCAAATATGCCTCAAGTTTGGCAGCCGGAAACCGAGGCTGTTGCTGGTCGAGATTAACTGCGAGCAAGTCGAATTTTACTGGTGCTCGGGTACGCAGGCGAGTCAAAAGGTCGAGTAGCGTGAAGGAATCCTTGCCACCGGAGACACAGACCATGATGCGGTCACCTTCCTCAATCATGTTGTAGTCTTCGATGGCTCGCCCAACGTTGCGACGCAGCTTCTTTTCTAATTGGTGTGTCGGGAGATTGGTTCTTGGCGGCGTTTTGCTCGATCCCGGTGCGGGCTCATTGCCAAGCGTCCGATCAAACGCTAGATGGTTTATCATGACTGGGTTGGTGGTGCGAGTCGCTATTGGATCGCCCTACTTTAACCGGAGTTGAAGATTGGCCCGCATTTTTGCGCTTTCCGGCGTGGTTATCGGCGTGATTGTCGCCGTCTTCGCCGCCCTGATCATCACAGTTCACGTCATTGATTGGAGTGCACACCGTACCTGGGTAGCCAGTTGGTTGTCGCACCAACTCGATCGTGACGTGCGCATTGAGCGCGACCTTGACATCGTACTGTTCCCTGCGCCTGAAGTCGTCGCGAAGGGGCTGGTGATTGGCTCGAAGTTTCCTAGCGAAGATTCTGATCTTGCGCACATCGGATATGGCAAATGGCGCCTTGACATCAGCGCGTTGCTCAGGGGAGAACTACTATTCTCCCTAATCTCGTTGTCTGAAACGCAAATTTTTCTCCCCAATGCGCAGCAAGTCGGCAGTAAATTTTACTTGCCCGTCCAGCGCATCGAACTCAACGCGGTGACAATCGATATTGAATCGATCGGACCGGTACCGGTGTCGATTACCAACGGCGTCATCATTCGCGATGCAGCAGTACCACGGGCCAAGGTCAGGATGTCTGGTCAACTCGGAGAACAAAGGCTGTCGATCGCGGGTGTTGTAGGCTGGCGAGAAACCATCGACCGGGTGGATCTTGTGGCGATTGATCTAACCGTGGATATGGATTCAACCGTTGCCAGTGTCCGTGGCCGGATCAACCACTTAACGCGGCAAAATGATCTCGAACTTGCGCTACGAATTCAGACCACAACCTTTGACCGTCTTGCGGCTTGGTGGGGATGGTCGTTTCCAGCGCCTGTCGAGCGATATCTTGAAGGCTCTACGACGCTTGCGGGCACTCTGCGAGGAGCACTTGGCGGCGATCTTCGTTTCGACATAGAACACATGGACCTGAAGGTGCCGCATGCTGCGGTGATCTTGCATGGTGACCTGTCACGGGCAGCTGTGGACGACAGTTGGCGAGCGAGAGTAGCGGTGCGGGCTAGCACTGTTGACCTTGGTCGTTTACTGCCTGAAAGGGCCAATGTCGGAGGGCTGACCGGTGTTGCCGAGCTACGCGCTACGGCGACCGTCGATCGACAATCGATCAGCCTGAGCGACGCGTTTCTGGCGATCGACAATGCAGCCTTGGGCCTTGATGCGCACGGCTGGGCTGAATATCAGTGGCACGATAGCTCGACGAAAGCTGACCTGATGTTTGTGACGCGGATTCACAATCTGCACGACGGCCTGCAGGGGCTAGGCCATGTCATTCCTTTGGATGGCACTGCCGAGGCTCGGGGACGGTTGCATCAGCGCAAAGGCGAATTCTTTATTGACGAGGCTGCGCTCAACGTCTCAAGTGAAGGATGGGCACTCGCCGGACACGGCCAACTCAGCAGTCGACCTTCGTCGTCAGCCGTAACGCTTGATCTTGAACTGCATGCCGCAGCGACTGCCACGCCCGGTTTTTCACACATAGACGTTGCGG
>CAZAHE010000024.1:0-8404 GCA_964484965.1 uncultured Acidiferrobacteraceae bacterium
CGTCATCGCCAGTGAACCACAACCCCTTGCGGCCTGAACGCATCACCTGGGTGACGTCCGCCATTCCATGGCAAGACTGAGATTTGCTGGAGTAACGCCCTCGTTATAAGCGTCGGTGATGGGAAATATGGCGCGCCCAGAGAGACTCGAACTCCCGACCACCTGGTTCGAAGCCAGGTACTCTATCCAACTGAGCTATGGGCGCGTGTGTGAGATCAACGGCCGTGAGTGTCTCAACTAAACAACCTGTGCAACCAACACTCGTTGGCCGGACTTGAATGGCTCGATTGTAGCGGTTTTATCACGACAGAAACGAATCTTCTCCGGGAAGCGGGCTGCACCGACATTTGACACACTGTATCAAAAAGGAGATGCTCAAATGAATCATCAACTAGATGATATTGTTCCAAGGATTCATGTGGTCGTCGAGTGCTTTGCATGGGGTGTGCGGTGAGGCTTCTCGAGCACTTTATAGAAAAAATCCGTCAATCGTCGCGCATTTAATTCTGTCGTCCTCCTAGAGGTGATGGAATGGCCGGTGTGTCGATGTGGTCTCCGCAGGGCTGTTAATGAGGTGCTGTTTGCGGGCCATCGAATGCCAGCGTGCTGTTCCTATCACACGTATTTGCCGATTTGATGGCATATCGGCTACTCAAAGGCGCCAGCGTTGCTTATATTCGTGATCTAAAGACGCATTCTTGCTTGAAGCGTAATATTGACCCACGACTATGCGGTCTCGAGGTTCAACGCCATGGGTACGATCCAACGGTGTGATGCGCCTAGCAACAGGGCCCCGGTGCAGCGCTCGGTGATGGCTCTGAACGCCCGAACCGAGCTGGGCAGCGGACGGCTCGAGCGAGACTCATTGCATCCGCGGCATCATCTTCAAACGAGGGACGACCGTGCCACCTAGCGTAGAGTCGGCCAGCAACGCACCGCACCTGCTGGAGCGTTCTTTAGAGGAAGTGCGCACCTTGGCGGCTATGGGGCGGTATGTGGATTCGTCTCTCGATATTTCCGAGGTGTTGAAAACGGTTGCACGCTGCAGTACCACTTTGGCAAATAGCGACGGTTGCGCAATCGTCGACATAGATGATGTGGCAGAGGATTGCCGGGTGCTGGCTTCTGATCGTTTGCCCGCCGCTTTTTGTGATGAACTGCAGCGTTTGTTGCCCGAGGTCAACAGGTTCATAAGAAATTTCGGCCGCTGGTCGATGTTTGATCGAAGCATGGTGGCGGGGGAAGATGCAGTAACAGAGGCTCGAATTACCTTGAGCCAAAACGCAAGCCGACTGGAAGTTGCTCAGATCGAAGATTTTGTACCGCTGTGGGAGTGTGCGACACGCAATCTGATGTTAAGCACAGGCTACCACTCACTGTTGCGGGTCAATCTGGACGTCGATGAAACAGTCCGCTGTATGCTTATTTTTCGACAGCAGACAGGGGAGTTCGACAATCATCACATCGATCTGGTGACAACACTTGCCAGCCAATCCAAGGTCGCGCTCGACAACGCGCAGTTGTTTTCCGATGTTCAGGAACAACAGAAAACTCTGGAGTCGGCGCGACAACAGCTTGAAGAGGCGAACCAGCATAAATCAGCGTTCCTCGCGAACATGTCTCACGAACTGAGAACACCGCTGAACGCCATCATCGGGTTTTCTGAAGTCATGTTGGCGGGTATGACCGGTGACATTAATGCAAAACAAAGCGAATATCTGAACGATATACACGCATCGGGCAGTCATCTGCTGCGCTTGATCAATGACATTCTCGATTTCTCCAAAATCGAGGCGGGCCGGATGGATCTTGAACTCGAATCGTTTAACCTTTCTCAGGCAATCGACAATGCAACCGCTTTGATCAAAGAGCGCGCGCTCCGCCACAGTATTAGAATTTCTCGCAACGATGATCCCGAGATTCATCTGATTACCGCCGATGAATTGAAGCTGAAGCAAGTGCTGGTCAATCTTCTCAGCAATGCCGTGAAATTTACCCCCGATGGGGGTGAGATTATTGTTCAGTCACGCAAATTAGACGATGGTGTCGAAGTGGCGGTCAAAGATTCCGGGGTCGGCATATCCGCAGAGGATCAGCAACGAATATTTGAGTCGTTTCGGCAGGCGAAGGGTGATGCGGCAGGTCTGCGCAAAAGCGAAGGTACTGGACTCGGATTGACATTGTCCAAGCGTATGGTCGAGTTGCATGGCGGTTCTATGTGGGTTGAGAGTGAGCTTGGTGCAGGCAGCAGCTTTTACTTCACCATACCGGAGCCGCGCAGCGCGTGGCAGGTGCTGCTAGAGGAAGAAGGTCTCGAAAGTTGAGTGACGAACGCATTTTGGTCGTTGAAGACAACGAGCGGAACATGAAGTTCGTTCGGGACGTGTTGCAGTTTCAAGGTTACGAGGTGATTGAAGCGACAACTGGCGAAGAAGGTGTTGCACTGGCTGCCGAGGTTGATCCGGCGTTGATCCTGATGGACATCCAGCTACCAGGCATTAACGGCTTCGAAGCATTTGAGCAGATTCGCAACACATCGGCGACGTCACAGATTCCGGTGATTGCGCTGACAGCTTCGGTGTCTGTGGCCGATCAGCAGAAGATTCTGTCGGCTGGTTTCGACGGATTCGAGTCGAAACCGGTGGCGTTAAAAAGATTGATTGAGGTGGTGGCCGACACATTAGCAGGCGGGTCGCCGGATAAGGTCGGACCTGTCATAGACGAAGTTACACAGCCGACAGCGCAGCAGGGCCCGACAGAAGGGAACTCGCTGGCGGCCGTCTCGGACGACGATGCCCAGGCGACCTTGCTTGTCGTGGACGATACGCCCCAGAACGTTCGATTACTTTGCGGCATTTTAGAGACCCAGGGGTATCACGTGATATCCGCCGATGGTGGCGCAGCCGCCTTGCAGGCCATGCAGACGTCCGAACCGGATCTGGTCCTGCTCGACGTCATGATGCCCGACATTGACGGCTATGAAGTGTGCAGACAGATCCGCCAGATGCCCGCTCATCAGTTGACACCAATCGTTATGGTGACAGCGCTGGATGGCAAAGAGGATCGCGTCAAGGGTATAGAAGCGGGCGCTGATGAATTTTTGAACAAGCCCGTTGTGATTCCAGAGTTGACGGCACGCGTTCGTTCACTGCTGCGCATCAAGTCGCTCCATGACCAGGTAAAAGTACAAGCAGAAGAACTTGAGTCTCTCAACCGGCGTCTTGAAGCGAAGGTCCAAGATCAGGTCGGAAAGATCGAGCGCATGAACGGCTTGAAGCGATTTTTGCCCCCGCAGGTGGCAGAAATTGCGTTGACGAGTAATGAAGAAGAGTTTCTTAAACAACTACAACCACATCGTCAGCATATTGTGGTCGTCTTCTTGGACTTGGTCGGCTTTACGGCGTTCGCTTTGTCCGAGGAACCTGAAGAGCTGATGCAGATGCTCGGTGAGTTCAACAAGGCGATGGGCGATTTGGTTTGGAAATTCGAAGGCACACTGGATCGGTTTACCGGCGACGGCATGATGGTCTTTTTTAACGATCCCGTTGAGATTTCCGATCCAGAGGTGCGCGCACTGGAAATGGCATTGGCGATGCGCGATGCTTTTGAAAAACTGCGTTTGGGCTGGACCAAACAGGGCTATGACCTTGGCTGTTGTTGGGGCATCGCGTCGGGTTATGCCACGATTGGTGTGATTGGATTTGAGCAGCGCCTGGACTACACCGCGATGGGAACCGTCACCAATCAAGCCGCGCGATTGTGTGAAGAAGCCGCTGATCAAGAGATACTGGTGACAAGGCGCCTGATCTCCAAAGTAGAAGGTCAATTTGTCATAGAAGACCGCGGTGACGTGTCGCTGAAAGGGAATCCCCGGCCGACCGGCATCGTCAATCTGCTCGGTCGTCACCATTGACTGGTGCCCCAAAACCGATACTTAGGGCCCTGTGCGCACCTTCATTTGCGTCGCTGCCCCAGTATGAAATCCATGACAGGTTACGCAGTCGCTGGCGATTTTTCCTTGTTCCAGTTGATCGGAGTGACATACCTGGCAGGTAGCGACGCCGGGTAACAGCAGATCAGCGGCGTCTTCTGATCGGCTTGCCTGATGGCAGGCAAGGCAATCGGTGTGTTGGTGCGACGCATGGTTAAATCTGGCCTGCGCAAATTCACCGATCTTCAGTTTGACAGGCTCGATGTCCCACGCCAACGGATCGCCCTTGTCCTCTACCAAGCGGTGGCAAAACGCACACTGTTCTTTGCCAAGCGGTCCGTCGATGACCTGTGCCGATTGCTCTCGGACCCAGGCCATCAGCGCGGGATTTGAAGGAACCGCCGTGGAGGACATTTTGGTGTTCTCTTTTCCCTCAGCGGCATTTGTCACGGGTGCATGCCCTTGCAGGGCGAGGACAGCGTAGGTGTCGTGCACATACTGCTTGACCGCGCCCACATCGCCATGCGGGAGGCTGCGTTCAGGCGCTAGAAAAGAGAATTGCAGCCCATGGCAACCTGAGCAATCGGCTTGATAGGCTGGAAAGGACATATTGGCGCCCTCGTTTTGTGGGCGATGACAATCGGCACATTCTAATAAGTGCACCTTATCGTTGAGGTCTGCTACGCCTTCGCTACTAAGGTGAAGTTCGTGTGGAAACAAGAGGCCGTTTTCAGTTGGTGAGCTGGCGGCCTTTGATCGAAATTCCGGGTGGTTGCCGAAATCGTTAATTTTGGCGAGATGCGTCTTGTGGCCAACCATGGCGTCAGGATTCATGTGGCAATCAAGACACAGCTTGGAATCCTCCAATACCAGCTGGTTGTCGCCGTCATGCTCCTGATGGCATGTCATGCAGCTCATCGAAGCCAGCGTGGTATCGGGAAATTTGTCGATGCGCACATGTTCGCGCAGCGCACTGTGACAGGAAAGGCAGTCGCCAGGGCCGACTTGGACGAAGGCGTTGCGGTGGCAGGCGCTGCACTGGTGTTGGAAAAGCCGGTGACCGCGAGACACCGCGCCACTCAACCAAAACGATGTGCCTTGCCAAAGCGGATGACGCTTCGAGTGCTGGGTCAGCGGAACCGCATTTTCAATCGATACCACGACCGGATCACCTGGTGCACTGAAATGTCCAAGCAGTGGCCAGCCGATGCCGGCCACTGCCACGATCAGCGCAAGCGCCCACGACCACCGGCGCATGGCACGCCCATTAAGAGCGAACGGTTCTGTCGCACGGGCTGGTATATCGTCGGACGCCGATTTGTGCCTGGCCATCACTTCACAGGTCAGTACTAAATCGTCGGCTTGGCCTTGTTCGCCTGGCGAGGGCTCGACGGTCAACTGGTAGTGACCAATGCCAATGCAATCGCCCACGTTGAGTCGCGCTCTGGTCGTCCATTGATCATTGACAGTGATGGCTGCGTCGGCAGATGTGGAAATCACCGGCCAGCCGTCTTCGATTTCCAACACCGCATGGAGCAACGCAATTTCCTGGTCAGGGAAATGAATGTCACAATTCGTACCGCGACCAATGCGTATCGAGTCACCAGAAAAAAAGTATTCCTGCGTTGATGTATTACCAACGGAATGACGGGTGATGAGATTAAAAGCCACACGCATGGCAACGTTGCCCCTACCAGAAAAAGAAGACCGCCAAGATATGGCTCAACACGGCAACCAGCAGCGCGATCGAAAATGGCACGTGCAAATACAGCCATGCCCGGAGCCATGCCTGGCTCTTCCAATATTGATGACGTTGTGCCAGTACCACTTCTTTACGGGACAACATCGCGTGAAGCTTTCGAAGCCGCGCGTCGTCTTCACCTTGCAGATGCTCAACCATCAATCGTGCATCATGCGTGGCCGAGCTTCTCCTGCGGTCAAATAGGACAGCCCACATGGATGGTGTGGATTGTGTTTCGCGTATTGATGCGGCAAGCGTGTCAGCTGCCTGTTTGTTCAGCGATTGCCCGAGTGCCTGGCAGCGACGATCGATCTCATCCAATTGAGTGACCAGTTCGCGTTCAGTGGCTGCCTGACCAATTGCAGCGATGCGCGCGGGATAGCGCAGGTAAACAACGACCCCGACCAGCCCGCTGACCGTACTGATCATGACAAGCAGCCAGGCCAGGGAATGAATATTTAATCCCAATCGAAGCCCGGAGTGCAGCGTCACGATCACCATCAGAGCAAGACCGAAATACACATGTGCACTGAGCCAGCCGGCTAGCGTGCCGTGTCGGCCATAACGCCGTTTGTGTATGCCAAACCACAACAATAAAAGCACCAGCGCCCCACTGAGCCCGCCAAGGGCATAACTCAGCCAGCTCGCATCGCTGCCGCCGTCAGGAGGTTGCTGCAGCACGTATACCGTAATGGTGACCAGCAACAGCACGCAGGCCAGTTTCAGATGGCGATATCGTCGATATCGTAGGAAAGATTCTGATAGAGATTCGTGGTTTAGCAAAAGAATCACTCCGGCCGATCGCGAACCGCCATCAGCATCTCGGGCCGGGTGCGAAATGCCGCGCCGGTTGGACAGGCACGCACACAAGCTGGCCCACCGTCGATGTCCAAACACATATCGCACTTAACCGCCCGCTCCGGTGTGTCTTGGGCAGCATCGCTGAATTGGGATCGACCGAACAGCAACCAGGACAGAAAGTTGCGCTGTACTGGAATCTCCTTTGCCATTTGGATGACGCCATAAGGACAGTTCTGTTGACAGTTACCGCAGCCAATACAGCTGTCGTTGATGTAAACCTCACCATCCGCAGAGCGTGAAATGGCATCAGGTGGACAATCACTCATGCAGTACGGATGCTCACAGTGCCGGCATGACGTCGGAAGATGTAAGTTTGCAAACGACGGGCCATTTTGCCGATCAAGCCGTGTGACGCCATGGTGGGTCATGGCGCAGGCGACTTCACAATTATTGCAGCCAGTGCAAAGCGTCTCATCAATAACCAGAATATCAGTTGCCTCACTGACGCCTTGTGACAACAGAAACCCGAGTACATCACTGGCTTGTTGATCCGCCAGTATTTGTTCGTTTGCTGCGAGCCGTTGGCGGAATGTATTTTCCACACTGGTTCGCAGAGCGGCATTTTCTGCCATCAACTGCCCGAATGATTCAGCACTGACGCGGACCACTTCACAGTCAACGACTGCTTTTACGGTGGCCGAGCGGGGTGTCTGGCTAACGAGGGCCATCTCTCCAACATAATGACCGGCACGCGCGTAACTGAGCGTGACTTCGCGCGTGCCAATTTTTCGGCAGATTGCGACCGACCCTTTGCGCAATAAATAGAGCGCATCTCCTTCGTCTCCCTCTCGAAACAAGACAGTGCCGGCGGAGTAGCTTTCAATGCTTGCGTGTTCGACCACATTGGCCAAAGCGGCCGGTTCTGCCGTTGGCGCAATATGAGTGGTGATCTCACGCAGCATGGCGGTCCGATCAATCTCGCGTTTAATGTCGTGCACGCTTTCGCACAGCTTGAGCATGAGACGGCGGGGAACCTCAAACAGAACGCAGCGTTGGTCGGCTATGACGGTGGCGCTTCGGCGACGACCGGATATCAGGCCCATCTCGCCAAAGAAACCGCCTTGGCCAAGAATCACACGATGCGACGGGTTGTCAGGATCGACCAAGACAGCAACGGAACCCTCGAAAATTGCAAAAAGACTGTTGGTGTAGTCATTTCTTTCGAACACGATTTCGCCTTCTGAAAGAACGTGCAACGTCGATTCGGCCAGCACATCGTGCAGTACGAGCGGATTAAGCTGGCCAAACAACGGAATGTCGGCTGCCACCCGATCGAGTAGCGAGGCAATTGAAAACGTCCCAAGGGCGGAGAATTTTTCTTTCAAAAGCGGTTCATCTGCCGGTGCCAGCGTATTGCCCCGAAGGTGTTCAATGACCTCGTAACCCTGATTGAGGGCCTGCTTGATCAATGGATAACCCGCCAGCGAGCCGACGATGAACAACCCTGGCACGCGTGTTTCGTAATGGGGACTCAATTCAGGCAAAGCATTTGAATCTTCCGACGGAAAGGTGACGCCGCAGGCTTGCAGGAACAGTCTCGGTGGTGTGGCGCCCAATCTTGCTATGACGCGGTCACACTCAATGACCGTTTTGCCCTTTGGCGTTTTGAATTGGATGCTTGTTTCGTTTGCCTGTATCACGCTGGCATGCCATATCGGCACGACATCACCGCACTCGATGGCAGCAAGGATTGCCTGCTCGTTGGCCGGTTTGGCACCGGGAAACTCTCCTCCCCGGTTGGCCAGGTAGACGGTGTTGTGAGTGGCGAGGCCCAGTGCATTTTCTATAGCACTGTCGCCCGCACCAATTACGACAATACGTTGCGACTGATAAGCCGCTGGATCATCGAGGTGATACTGCAGCGGTGCACT
>CAZAHE010000024.1:8504-27909 GCA_964484965.1 uncultured Acidiferrobacteraceae bacterium
TACGTTGCGACTGATAAGCCGCTGGATCATCGAGGTGATACTGCAGCGGTGCACTATGGTGGGCGGAAAGATCGAGTTTGTTGATATTGCCCTGAAGTCCTATGGCGAGAATCACCCGCTGGGCGCTGATGACAGCGCCGTCGCGCTGTATCAGATGAAAGCCGCCGTTTTCAGAACGCACTTGCACCACTTCTGCTCGGCATCGAATATTGATACCGAGCGCATCGGTGTGTGCGGACCAGTGCTCGAGAACGGACTCACGCGATGCTGCCTCGAAGGAAAGGTCCGAGCGCAGCGGTAAGCCGGTCGGGAAAGCCATGACCCACTTACCGCGCTGGTAGCGAACTATGGAATTGGCAATCTGGTCTGAGGACTCCAGTACCAGATGGGTCATACCGGTGGCCGCTGCCCGTGCGCCGGCACTCAGCCCAGCCGGGCCTGAACCGACGATTGCGACCTCAAATTCATTGTGCATGTTGGATAATTTGTACGGGCCTGAGACCTTGGCACTGTTGTGTCGAGTGGCCAGGGCGAGCCGTGCTACTTGTTTGGTTGCACCAGTTCATGAGTTAAGCAAACGACAAAATATCACGGCCAGTAAAGCATTAGTTGCCGGGCCCTCGCAACGGATGGTAGGGTAGCTTGCACCGACGCAATCGCAGCTCGGGAGTGACCATTGGCGGTCCATCAAAGCGCTTGGTAAGCGGGTAATCAACTGGTCGGAGAACACTACATGCATTTGCGAAAAACTCTAACTTCCCTGGTTTTATTTGTAGTTATGGGGACCTTGACCGTAGCCTCGACAGTTTCGCTGGCGGGGGACGATGTTGAGCGAGGGCAAAGATTACATGAGTTGCGCTGCACCGGCTGCCACGTCAAGCAGTTCGGCGGTGATGGCTCTGGCGTGTATTTACGCAACCCGAGACGGGTGAAGGACATGCAGGAACTCATAAAATTTTCGACCCGTTTAAAGCACTATAACCGTACCCTTGACCCGAGCATTCAACTCTCCGCACTAGATCTCAACGACATCGTCGCTTATGTAAATAGAAATTACTATCATTTCTATTGATATCTGTGGCCTTGATAGGACGACCCGCTTGACCACGTTGCGGGTCTACCAGTATCGCGAATAGATAGAGACGAGCAAAGGACAATGACCGACCGATCGCCCAGGCCGACGACTGATGTCGACCGCTGCATCTCGGATCTTGAGACGAGTGGTTACTGCTACCTTGCTGAAGCATTGAGCGCCGATCAGATCACACAGTTGCAACAGCGCTTGTCCGAACAGGCATTGGCCGAAGAGCAACAAGGTTTAGCCTACAAGGACGGGGCACCGAACCAGAACTGGGGTGATTTTCGCAACGCCAACGGCGAGCTTCGCCCGGCGGCGTTTAACCCCGTGGCAGGCGGTACGAATCAACGTTTGTGGATGCTGGTTAACAAGGGCCAGGTGTTTGTTGACATGCTGCAACACGCGGAGATGCGAAAAATTTCGGACAGCATACTCGGCGATGAATATATTCTTTCTAGTCACACTGGAAACATCGCACGCCCAGGTGGTGTTGCAATGCGTTTGCACACCGATCAGTGGTGGATGCCCCCTCCGACGCGGCCCGATCGGCGCCACTTGCCGGCGGGTTCGGTCAATCGGGCGCGATTCGATCGTGACGAGATTCATGCCATAGCGATTTCACCGCCGGTCGTCGTCAATATTTTGTGGATGCTCGATAATTTTACCGAGGACAACGGCGGCACACGCTTAGTGCCCGGCAGCCACTTGTTGGGCCGCCAACCCGACACGGATGCAAAGTCTATTGCGGCGACGGCGCCTGCAGGCACGGCGCTGATGGTCGATGGCCGCACCTGGCATGGTACGGGTGCAAATACTGGAGACGATGAGCGGCGTGCTGTGTTGACCACCTTTTGTACGCCGCAATTCCGTCCGCAGGAGAACTACACGATTGGTACTCGGCCTGAAGTGCTGGCCAAGGCGGATGACGATCTGCGGACCTTGTTAGGATTAAAAATCTGGCATGCCTATGGGCGCACTGGCCATCCAACGGAAGAATTTATCAGGCCGGATGCTGACTTGGTTGGTGAATTGCGCCCTGTCTGACTCAACAGCCTGCGTTGCAGACCGATTTTCACATCAAGGCTGGGTCTCAGTCGGCGGTACGACGCTACGGGCGATCGACTCGTCGAGGGATTCGAAGTTGAAATAGTCGATCACTTCATACAGTTCGGCGCGGGTCATCATTTTGTCGAGATGTGTACGCGTTGCTCCTTCCGCTGCAATCGTTGCGTAGAGTGCTTCTATCGCATGCGCTGCTGCTCGTAACGACGATGCCGGGAAGATGACAAATTTACAACCCATCTGCTCAAGTTCTGTTGCGCTGTAATAAGGTGTGCGCCCGAACTCAGTCATGTTGGCCATGAAGGGTGCTTTGACCCGGCTGGTGAATGAGCGGAACATGTCTTCACTATCCAGGCCATCGGCGAACGCGATATCAGCGCCAGATTCGATATATCGGTTCATGCGGTCAATTGCGGCGTCGAGTCCTTCGGACTGGACGGCATCGGTCCTGGCCACGATCTGGATGTGGCTTGCAGCGCGCCGCGCCGCCGAGACTTTGGCACACATATCAGCCGGACTCACCAGCCGTTTGTCGTTCAGGTGGCCGCATTTCTTCGGCAGAATTTGGTCTTCAATTTGAATCGCGGCAGCGCCCGCCTGCTCTAGTTCATGAACAGTGCGCATCACATTCATCACCTCGCCGTAGCCCGTGTCGGCGTCAACGACCAGAGGCAATTGCGTTGCCCGGTAAATCGTGCGCACATGAAAACACAGTTCTTCGAGTGTGATGATGCCAAGGTCGGGGAGGCCGAGGCTTGCAGAGACCGCGGCACCTGAGACGTAGAGGCAGGAAAAACCGGCACGCTTGGCAAGTCGCCCGGCAAGCGCGTTGTGTGCCCCTGGAATCTGGATACAACCCGGGCGATCAATGATCTGGGCAAACTTCACGCCGGCGGCCGTCGTCGACCACTGTTGAGATTCGAGCCACGTCATTGTGTTTGCTCCAAAATAGTTTAGAAGCGGCTATTCTATGTGTGATTATTGCCCCGGACGTTGTCTCGGGGGTGTTGAAGCGATTGGTGGAGAGGAAAAGATGCGCCAACGAAAGATACCAGCGGTGTTCATGCGCGGTGGCACCAGCAAGGCGGTGATGTTTCATCAACGTGATCTGCCGCTGGACCGGTCAAAATGGGCTGAGCTCTTCGTCGCGGCTTTGGGCGCCGGGGATGCCAGCGGCCGGCAGCTCGATGGCCTTGGTGGCGGTATTTCCTCTCTATCAAAGGTGTGTGTGATCGGGCCACCAACGCGCTCTGATGCCGATGTGGACTATACGTTTGTCCAATTGTCCCCCGTTAGTGATCAGGTCGATTTTTCTTCGAGTTGCGGCAACATGACCGCTGCAGTGGGCCCATTCGCGGTCGACGAGAACCTGGTTACGGCCCTGGGTACTGAGGCCACCATCCGCATACACAATACCAATGCTGGACAGATGATTGTCTCTAAGTTTGCGCTTGATGAGGGCTGCGCATCGGTCGACGGTGACTTTGCAGTGCCGGGTGTGTCTGGACGCGGTGCACCGATCCGGCTCGAATTCTGTCTGCCCGGGGGGTCGGCCACCGGAGGCCTCCTGCCGACCGGCCAGGCATTGGATGTTATGCAAATTCCGGGCTTGGGACGTATCGAGGTGTCGTTGCTTGATGCGGGAAACCCTTGTGTTTTTGTTGCCGCAGACGCGATGGGGCTTGCGGGTAGCGAAATGCCCGAGGTGCTCGATCAACAAGCCGAACTGCTCGAACAATTGGAAGCGGTGCGCTGTCATGCCAGCGTCGCGATGGGTATTACCAAAAACATCGACGAGGCCCAGGCGATCGTGGGCATCCCGAAGGTGGCGCTGGTGTCGCAGGCACAGCATGCCGTCACTTTGTCGGGTGATGAACTGGCCGAACAGGAGTGTGACATCACTTTGCGCATGATCTCGGTCGGGCAGCCGCATCGAGCGATTCCCGTGACTGGCAGCATCTGTGCGGCGGTCGCCGCGCGGGTTCCTGATACCGTGGTTCATCGTTACTGCCGCGACGTGCCGGCCCTGGAAGACTTTCGAATTGCACATCCCTCGGGTGTGGCTCTCGTGGGCGCAAAGGGCACAAACGAGGGTGGTGAATGGACGGCCGAGAGCGCGGTGCTCTACCGCACGGCGCGCAGGCTGATGGATGGCCACGTTTATGTGTCTGCCGCAAAAACACCCGGCCTGGCGGTTGGCTGAATCGTTGCGAAGACAGCGCTACTGGGGGAGTAATGCGCGCTCACAGGCACTGTGTGGATCGATTGCAACGTGGCCGCCGCTGAAGGATGGCCAATCAAGGAAGCCATAACGCTTGCAATCGTTTAGAGCAGTTGATGATATTGACAATTGATGCGTTAGAGGTGATACCTTGTTCGGAATATGACACGCACTGACAACATCTCGTATCTGACGTTCGATGTCTTTGGCACCGTCGTCGACTGGCGCGCTAGTCTGATTGCTGCGGTTGAGAAGGTCGCCCTTGACAAAAGTGTGGCGCTCGATGGCGTCGCGTTTGTCGATGAGTGGAAAACCTGCTACCGGTCCGGCATGGATAGAGTCAATAGTGGATCAGAACCGTGGACCAACGTGGACGTGATTTACCGGCGCAAACTGGATCAACTGATTGAAGAGTATGGTCTTACCAGTTTGAGCGAATCGGAACGTGATCATCTCAACCGAGCGTGGACAAGACTGACGCCTTGGCCCGATGCTGTCACTGGCCTTAAGCGTCTACAACAAGGCTTTGTGGTTTCAACGCTGTCAAACGGCAACTTCGTGTGGCTCGTGGAGATGGCCCGATATGGCGGGCTGTCGTGGGACTGCATATTGACCGCCGAGAATGCACGCCGATACAAACCAGATCCAGCGGTTTATCAAATGGCAATCGAGTTATTTGGCGGGGCACCAGAGCAGATCATGATGGTTGCTGCGCACAATTATGATCTTGGCCACGCCGCTTCCCACGGGATGAGAACGGCCTTTGTAAGGCGCCCCGTCGAATACGGGCCAAAACAGCAGACCGACCTAGAAGCCGAGAAAGACTGGGACGTGGTGGCCGATGATCTGATCGATCTGGCCGAGCAGCTGGGTGTCTGAGCGGTGGGTTGCAGCGTGCAGTAAGGCTAGTAGCCCTCAGACCAGCCCCTGCGCTTAAGGAAAGGGTGGATGCCAATGGTTTCGCGGTTCCACACGCCGGACTGATAAAACGGATCACCCTGGTTAAAGCGCGCTGCTTCGTCACGATCTGCGGCATCGACAATCATCAGGCTACCAATGGGCGTGTCGCCATCGTCTGCGGTAATCGGGCCAGCCAGGACAATACTGATGGAGGCACTTCCAAGGTAGTGCCTGTGCGCTTCATAATGGTCGAGCCGAATCTGGAGCGCGTCGTGATGATCAAGGCAGTAAATGGAATAGAGCATCAGCTGAGCCTCCCGTTCAGGCCCGTTAGTATTTAAACTGCTATTGTACGGTGATCGCGACACCACCGTCAGGCAAGTGGTGCACTGATTGATTTTGCACGCCGTAGAAGAAGGTATGATGATGATCGGCAAGGCACGCAAGACGAATATACTGCGTCCGGTTTATCGGTTAGGCTGGCTCGCTATCTGGAGTGTGTGGCTGGTGGTGCTGCTCTATGGGGTCCCGGCCTGGGTGCCTTACAACGATTCGCTAACATGGATCGTGCTTACAGTGTTGGCCACCACAGTGGCGTACGGCCTACATCGGTTTTGGGACTACATTGTTACCGGGCGACCGCTGCCGTGGTTTCTGAAAATGCGCGGCTGAGTTCTGGTGCTTAGCAGTGAATAGAAGACTTATCCATAACCGCGTTGTGCCTTTCGTGCTGTGGCTCCTGTTGATTGGTGGTGATAGCGCGCTCGCGGACAGCGAAGGTTCGTTCGGTTCTTTTACCCGCGATCTCAACGAGACTGACTGGGGCTATCAGCTAGTTCTCGACCCGACGGGATTGGCTGCAACAGAGGAAGTCGAGCGATTTGAAATTCGCGCCGGTGATTGTGCACGCGATGCTTATCGAGATGACTGCGCCGATAAGCGTGAGCGCGCAGAGTTGACTGAACGCAGCCGCCCTCACCGCGGGGTCCACGGCCTCGGCTGGTACCGTTGGCAGATTTATTTTCCAGATGATTATCCGGCAATCTATCCCGCTCGCGCGGTACACGTGCAATTTGGCCAGCAACGCATTGGACCGGCATGGGTGTTCGAGATCGGTGCAACCGGGGTTTTATGGGTCGGCAATCGCCTGGAAGAGGGGGGGGCATATCAGGCGTTGATTGACGAAGACGTGTTGCGCGGCGAGTGGCACGACATCGTGGTGCGTGCGAACTGGTCCAAGAACGACGATGGCCAGATGACAGTATGGGTGAATGGAGTGAAAAAGGCAGATTACCGTGGAAGGACCTGCAGTAGTTGTCGGGTGTATTTCAGCTATGGGATCAGTCGGGAGGGTCTTGCGCGCTTTCGCAATGCTTATCCGGAGAAATCCCTGCCGACCCAGGTTGTGTACTACACGAACGTGCTGCGAAGCGATTTGTCCGAAGGTCTGCGCACAGCCGGAGAACAGACGATGATGTTGCAAGGCCTTGAATCATCATCAGTGCCGGCAGCGGCAGGTGCTATATCTGCGCCGTCTAAAGAGAACGAGGCCACTCAGCCGGCAGCTTCGACCTCTGCGCCGTCTGAAGAAAATGAGGCCACTCAGCCAACGACCGAAACGTCACCGACCGGCACGACTGAGGTTGAGGTAGCCGCACCGGCGTCTTCACCTGCTACGATAGACAAACTGTTCGAAGAACGCCCAGAAGACGATCGTCCTTAGACTGTAGGCACGGCCGATAGTCAGCGGTGACGGCCACAGTCGACGACCAAGGTCTGGCTGGTAACTGCCTGATTGCTCGCAAGAAACAACATTGCCTGTGCGATATCTTCTGGTTCGACCATGCGTTTAAGCAGGCTATTGTCTATGCCGTGCTGTTTGCGATCATCTGGCCACGCAGCGTTCCAGGGCGTGCGCACGAGACCGGGCGCGACAGCATTGACTCGGATTTCTGGCGCCAGAGCGTCTGCAAGGTTGCGCGTGAGGTTGATCAGTCCAGCCTTGCTCGCACCGTAGGCGATACTGCTGCCGGGTATCCCAAGGCCGGCGACAGACGCCGTACTGACAATAGCGCCGTTTGTTTTTTTCAGAGCGGCGGCGGCGGCGCGACTGCAGCGAAACGGGCCAATCAAGTTGGTGTGAATGATCTTCGCCCAGAATTCCTCAGTCATGGCATCAAGATCATCAAAGGGGATCGGCGCCTTGGTGTTGGATGTGCCAGCGTTGTTGATCAGGACATCCAGCCGGCCGAGAGCGGAGACCGCGGCGCTGACCATTGTTTCTGCCTCGCCGGCAACAGATACGTCCCCCGGTGCTGCCACCACGTCGAGGCCTTCGACGAGCAGGCCTTCTAGGACGCCTTTTGCGCTGGCGTCATCGGGAAGATGGTTGACCGCGACCTTGGCGCCGTTTTCGGCAAACAGGCGGGCGGTTGCAAGGCCGATACCCGACACTGCACCAGTTACCAGGATGCCTTTATCTTTGAAATCAGCTGAGATCATCTATCGTTTCCTTTGGAAATGTTCTACGGATAGTGTACTCAGGCGATTACGGGTGAGGTAAGGGGGTGCCTGGGTGTTGTACCTCGCAGCCTCAAGCGCGCCGATAGTGCAACAGATCCGCGGAACCGCTACATTCAAGCACGGCCCTCTCCAACGACATGACGATATGAGCCAAATTCGTATCCAGTTCACACGATTTTCAGCCTTCTACTCGCCGCTGATTGCTACTATCTCCGGCGGTTTTCTAAAGGACGAGGGCCTTGATCCTGTTCATTCGATTGCGCCAGCGGGTGTTTCGGCGATCTCGGCATTGATCGACGGTAGTGCCGAAGTCGTGCAATCGGCGCTGTCCCAGGGGTTCACTGCGCTTGAGAAAGGGGAAGACCAGCCTGTCGTGCACTTTGCGCAGATCAACGAGATGGATGGTTTTTTTCTTGCGAGTCGTTCATCAGAGGTCGATTTTGATTGGAACATGCTGAGTGGCAAGGAGGTGCTGGTTGACCATGGCGGTCAGCCGCTTGCGATGTTTCGTTACGCCTGTCATAAGATGGGTGTGCCCTACGAATCGATCCACGCGGTCGATGCCGGCGATACGGCTGCGATGGAATCGGCCTTTCGACAAGGGCAGGGTGATTACATTCATTTGCAAGGCCCTGTTGTGCAGCAATTGGAAAAAGACGGTGTTGCACATATCGTCGCGTCGGTCGGTACCGCGATCGGGTCGTGTGGCTTTTCCAGCCTGGCAGCAACGCGGGCATGGCTGACTGGCGACGTCGCGCGCGCCTTCATGCGCGCTTATCGCAGGGCAAGGGATTATGTGAAGAACACGCCAGCGCGAGACATCGCTGCCAGTGAGACGAAGTTTTTCCCGGCCATTGATATAGACGCGTTGGAAAACACTATCGCCCAATACCAAACACTGGGTTGTTGGACGCCACATGTTGAGATCACACAAGCGGCGTACGAAGCAACGCTTGATGTATTTGCACACGCTGGTCTGATCAGCCAGCGCTATTCCTACGATGCGGTTTGCCAGGCTCCGCCAGAGGAGACCTGAGAACAAGTAATTGTATTGAACGCGATGCGAACAAGGTTGGCCATCGGATAAACTGCCTGATCGATGCTCGGCAATTGCAACGGCCCATCATTGATCAGCACTGACTGGAGGAAATATAAAAATGGCATTGGACTTGGTGATAAAGAACGGCACGGTGGTCGATGGTTCAGGAAGCCCACGTTACCGCGCAGATGTGGGAGTGAGTGACGGCCGCATCGTTGAGATTGGCCGCATTCGCAGCCGAGCGAACGAGTACATAGACGCCGAGGGCCACATTGTGGCGCCAGGATTTGTTGATGGACATACCCATATGGACGCCCAGGTAGCCTGGGATCGACTTGGCAGTTGCTCGTGTTGGCACGGCGTGACCAGCGTTGTGATGGGTAACTGTGGTTTCGCACTGGCGCCCTGCAAGCCGAATGAACGCGAGTGGATAGCGCGTTGCCTGGAAGCGGTCGAGGATATCCCGACGGATGCGATGATGAATGGTATCGACTGGACCTGGGAGACTTTTCCGGAATATTACGCACAAGTAAAGAGCCTGCCTAAAGCGATCAACTATGCTGCGTTTATTGGTCATTCTGCGCTACGTATGTATGTGATGGGTGAGCGGGCCCTCAGCCAGGCAGCGAGCGAAGATGATCTGCGCCGCATGGGCCAGGCGGTCCAGGAAGCACTTGAAGTCGGCGCGGTGGGCTTTTCAACGTCGCGGGCGAGTACCCATATCACGCCTGACGGTTCACCGATTGCGAGTCGCATAGCAGAATGGTCGGAGATCGATTATCTAGTTGATGCCATGGCGCAGCGTAATCAGGGAATCTTTCAAATTGGTCCAGATACTTCAGGCGGACAGGCGCATCAGACATTTTTGGCACGATTGAAGAAGGTGGCACTTGAGAGTGGACGGCCGGTGATGTTCGGAACGGTATCCACACAGCAAGGTATAGATCCTTACCCTTGGCAGTCACAGATGGACTATATCGATGAAACCGTTTCTGCGGGCGGGCGCATGTATGGTCAGACGACAACAAAACCGATCATTGCGCTTTTCTCAATCAAATCGTATTTACCTTTTGATAATTTGCCGATCTGGCGAGAAGTGCGAGCTCTGCCCGTCGAAGAACAGCGGCGCCAATTCGCAGATCCCGCTATTCGCCAAAAACTGATCGATGCGGAAGCATCAATGAAGCTGCGCGATCCCAACGAATTTCAAGGTGGCGGTGCGGCGACCACTGATCCCAAAAAACCCGATTACTCGAATTTATTCGCCATTCACGGGGTTGACTGGGATGATCCGACGGTCGCGGAGTTGGCCGAGCGCGATGGACGTCACCCGGTCGAAGTCATGCTGGATCTCATGATTGCCGATGAAAATCAGCTCTTCGTACAACCGTTGGTAAACGAAAAGAAGGCAGATGTTCGAGGCATGCTGGAACACCCACGAACACTCGCGACGTTTTCTGATTCGGGGGCGCATGTCTGCCAGGAAATGGGTTCGTCACTGCAAACCCACATGTTGAGTTACTGGGTCAGGAATCAACAGGCTTTCTCTCTGGAAGCTGCGGTACGCATGCTGACCTTTGATAATGCGGCGGCTTTCGAATTTTTCGACCGCGGATTGCTGCGACCGGGCTATCGTGCAGATGTGGTGGTGTTTGATGCAGATACCGTGCGCCCGTGTTTGCCAACCGTCGAGACGGATCTACCCGGTGGCGCCCGACGTCTGGTGCAGAAAGCTGAAGGCATTGCAGCAACCGTGGTCAATGGTGTGGCGACGTTCCGCAACGGAGAAAGCACGGGGGCTTATCCAGGGCAGGTGATTAACGCCAATCTGGGCGTTATTTAATGGCGGCGCCGCAAGGGCGTCTGCAGGATAAGGTGGCCCTGATCGTCGGGGCCGGACAAACGCCCGGCCCCAAGATCGGCAATGGTCGTGCAACGGCGCTGCTGTTTGCGCGCGAAGGCGCGCGGGTGGTTGCCGCTGACCGAAATCTTGCTTCTGCAGAAGAAACGGTAGCGCTGATCGAAGAACAAGGGGGTCAGGCTGTCGCCGTCGAGACAGACGTCACTGAGGAAAGCAGCCTCGAGGGCGCGGTTCACTTGTGTCAGGAGCGCTGGCAAAAACTCGATGTTCTACATAACAATGTCGGCATCAGTGTCGCCGGTGGTGACGCACCGGTCACTGAGATTACTGTGGAGGCCTTCGATCGCATCATGGCGGTCAATCTGCGCAGCGTCGTGTTGGCTTGTAAGCACACCCTGCCGATCATGCGCAGACAGGGTAATGGCGTGATTCTGACAATCTCCTCGATTGCTGCGATAGAAAGTTATCCATGGGTCAGTTATAAAGCGAGCAAATCGGCGCTGTTGGCGCTGACTCAGCAACTCGCTTATCAAAATGCCGAGTATGGCGTGCGGGCCAATGTCATTTTGCCAGGTTTGATGGACACGCCCATGGCTGTTGACACCCGCGCTGCCGCCTGGGGGCGCAGTCGTGAGGATGTGGCACAGGAACGCAACGCGCGGGTGCCCTTACGAAACAAGATGGGCAGCGCCTGGGATGTAGCCTATGCGGCTTTGTTTCTTGCTTCGGATGAAGCGGGATTTATCACCGGTGCGGCACTTCCGGTTGACGGAGGGGCGAGTAGCCGGGTGGGTTGACGTCCACAGCGTTAGCTTGTTTTTCGCCAACGGGACGCGCCGTCGGTATCTTGCGTTACTTAGATCAGAAGTGGCAGCAGCGGTTAGAGCGCCACAGCATTCTGGCAGCACGTTATCGGTTTCTGAAAGGCCACCGTTGGAGCGGATTAAACGGTTGAGTTTATGTCACACCTTGCTATTCTGACCGTTGCGTAGGACTCAGGAGAGATGCCGTGAAAATCATGGCTGTAGAAGCGATTGCGCTGGACATCCCGTTCTCTCATGGTGGCCGATCGGCGGGATGGGGTGGTAGCGCATGGACCACATTGGCAACCACTCTGGTCAAGGTCAGTACAGACTCGGGACACATCGGTTATGGCGAAGCATTCAGTTATAACTGCCAGCGCGCTGTGCAGGCCGCGATAGAGGACATGATTGCACCGATCGTGATTGGGCGGAATCTCGAAGAGATGGACGCTGTGATGTACGACCTGCAGCAAAAGTTGCATCTGTTCGGGCGCTACGGCATCACCATGTTCGCTATTTCCGGGCTGGATATTGCGCTGTGGGACATTAAAGCCAAAGCCCAGCAGGTTTCACTGTCGCATCTGTTGGCTGAGACGCCGTCAGTTTCACTGTCGGTCTATGCCAGTCTGTTTCGTTATGGAGATCCCGATACGGTCGCTGAACGGTGTGCTCTTGCGCTCGATGAGGGCTACGGCTGGATCAAACTGCATGAGACCGAAGCGACAGAAGTGAGCGCCGCACGCGCAGCACTGGGCGTAAACATACCGATGATGGTCGACACCAATTGTCCGTGGTCGCAAGCTGACGCCCACGCCAAGGCAGAGGCTCTCAAGGCCTATGATCTATTGTGGTTAGAGGAGCCGATATTCCCGCCGGAGAACTTTGCCGCGTTGGCGAAACTCCAGACTGACGTCGGTATACCGATTGCAGCAGGTGAGAACGCATGCACGGTATTCGAATTCGAAAAGATGTTTGCAGCCGCTGCCGTGACCTATGCCCAACCGAGTGTCACCAAAGTGGGCGGTGTCAGCGAATTGCTTAAGGTAATCGACAGTGCCAGCACGGCTGGCGTCGCAGTGATGCCGCACTCACCATATTTCGGTCCGGGTTTGCTGGCGACGTTGCACGTGGTCGCTGCACGCATACCCGACAGTCTCGTCGAGCGCTTTTATGTGCAACCTGAAGCCACACTATACGGCGCATGGTGTCAGCCAACCAACGGTTGTTTCCAAATTCCAGATGGACCTGGCCTTGGTGTTGAGCCGGATGCAGACGTGATCTCCGAATACCGCGTGTCTGCCGTTTAGAAGGTACTGACTTCAGTCGCGGTCGAGTCCGCCTGAAATGTTCAGCCGTTCGGCCGTGACGTAGTCTGGCGCATCCAGGGCCAAGTAAATGATGGCCGCAGCAACGTCGCTGGTAGTGACGCGCTGCGCGAGAGGAATGCGCGCGGTTCGCTCCTCCAAGTAAGAGGCAAGATCCGTGCGTCCCTCAATGGCAAGTAGTTCGCGCTCGCTTTTCTCTTGCAACGCCGTGTCCATCATGCCCGGTGCTACCGAATTGACGCGCACACCGTCGGTCGCCAGCGCCACTGCGGCGGCGCGTGTGATAGCGTCGACTGCTGCCTTACTAGCCGCGTAGGCCGTGTAGTTGGGCAATGCCATGCGCGACGCAGGCGAGGTGATGTTGACGATGCGGCCGCTGCCCTGCTGCCTCATCACTCGTCCAGCAGAAGCGGTGGTGAGGGCGACCGCACGGATGTTGAGTGCATAGACACGATCCCACTCATCGGCAGACATATCGATAAAGGGCTCCGCAATGGCGTATGCCGCGTTGTTGACGAGTATGTCGAGGCGCTGCCATTGCGAGTGTGCGGCACTAACCAGCCTAGCGGGGCCGTCTGTTTGAGCAAGATCCGTGTGGATGAAATGTGCTTTGACGCCGATCTCGCGGCAGGTTGCCACCGTCGTCTCGGCTGCCGGCTGGTCGATATCGGCGATGATCAGATGAACACCGCGTTTGGCCATCGCCACACAGGTGGCGGCGCCGAGCCCATGCGCGCCGCCGGTGATCAGAGCAACCGGAGGGGCCTGCGTTTTGAGGGGATGCTGGTCAGTCAATTGGCCGATGTTGTGCCCAAGGCTGGGCAGTCTCGAACGCACGCGAGGCCTGTAGAACTTTCTTATCCTGGTGATGACCGGCTACGATCTGCAGACCGACCGGTAAACCGTCTTGTGTAAATCCGCATGGACAGGTGGCCGCGGGCACCCAGGTGAGGTTAAACGGATAGGAGAAACCGGCCCAGCGTAGCCAGTCCCAGGAGTGCTGTTGCCAGTGTTCGGGAATCAGGCGACCGACTGGGAAAGCGGCGACCGACAACGTGGGCGTGAGCAAAAGATCGTATTGCTCAAAGAATTCCAGTACTTTGGCTTGATAATCAAGTCGCCGCTGTTTCATCCGAACATAGTCAATGGCCGCTTGATCCTGGCCGTCTCGGATACAGGCGACCAGTCCGGGATCCATCTTGTCTTGCCACGCTTCAAGATATACGCCGAGATTGCCGGCGAAGTTGGCGCCCCAGAACACGTGTTCCATATCAATCTGATCTCCCCAGCCCGGATCAATTTCCTCGACATGGGCACCCAGCGTTTCGAATACCTGTGCGGCCTGCGCTACTGATTGCGCAATCTCGGGGTCAACCGGCAGGTAGCCTAAGTCCGGGCTGTATGCGACCCGCCAGCCCGCGATCCCAGCGTCCAGATCAGCAAGAAAATCAGGCACAGGGCCCGCCACGGTGGTCGGGTCGACCTTGTCGGGACCGGCCATCACGCCCAACATCAGTGCAGCATCGGCAACGGTTCGTGTAATGGGGCCGATATGGGAGATTTGGTCATTGTTCCCTTGCGGGTGATAAGGCACGCGTCCAAAAGACGGCTTGAGGCCGTACACCCCGCAGAATCCCGCCGGCATACGAATCGAACCCGCACCGTCGGATCCCTGGTGTAGCGGACCGATGCCCGCGGCTGCGCAGATCGCGGCACCGGTACTGGATCCGCCTGCGTTCATGCCGTGCTTCCAGGGGTTGTGTGAAACACCGGTCACGGGGCTGTCGCCACAGCCCTTCCAGCCGAATTCGGGGACCGTTGTTTTTCCGAGGCTGATCCCGCCGGCGTCGGCAAGGCGTGTCACGACCACTGCATCAAAGTCGGGCACTCGGTCGGCAAAGATGTGAGAACCGCCCATGGTGCGCACACCGCGAGTAAAAAAAAGATCCTTGATAGTGACGGGAATACCGTGCAGCGGGCCGAGTGGTTGACCGGCGCTGACTGCGGTTTCTGCAGCGCGCGCCGCATCCATTGCCTGTTCCAGCGTCGCTGTACAGATAGCGTTCAGGTTGGGGTTGAGTGTTTCGAAGCGCGCGATGACAGTCTGCATCAGTTCGACAGGTGAGAGGTCGCCATTCGCAATGCGTGGTGCGAGATCATTGGCCGAGGTATAACAAAGATCCGTGTTGTCCATCGCTATTTCTCCATATCCGGTGTCACCACACCGGTTTGCTGAGTAATCAGGCCGTAGTGTTCGATTCGGCGGTGACGGGCAAAATCGAAGACGGTCTGCTTACCGAAGTGACACCGGTCCAGATCGCAATCGGCCACAACCAGTTCATCGCCCAGTGTTACACACTGGGCAACCACCTCACCAGTCGGGGCGATAATCGCACTGCCACCCATCAGGTCATGGCCGTCTTCGCATCCAGCTTTGGCAACGCCAACCACCCAGGTGCTGTTTTGGTAGGCGCCTGCTTGCATCGTCAGAAGGTTGTGAAAAGCACGCACGTGCGGCGCTTCATCTGACTGTGAGTTCGTGGTCGGTGTGTTGTAGCCCAACACGACCATCTCCACACCTTGCAGGCCCATTACACGGTAAGTTTCTGGCCAGCGCCGGTCGTTGCATATGCACATGCCGATCAGACCTCCAAACAGATGCCACACTGGAAAGCCCAGATTGCCGATCTCGAAATAGCGTTTTTCAAGATGCTGGAAAGCCCGCTGCGGATCGAATTCGGAGTGACCGGGCAGATGGACCTTGCGGTACTTGGCAACGATGTCGCCTGCTCTATCTACCAGGATCGCCGTGTTATATCGGTGGGTCTCACCGTCTTCAACGATTTTTTCTGCATAGCCCAGGTGAAATGCCATGTCGTAGCGCTGCGCCGCATCGAACAAAGCTTGCGTATCCTGGTTGGGAATGGTGGATTCGAACCATTCGTCGACTTCTGTCTGGTCCGGCATAAAGTAGCGTGGGAAAAACGTAGTCAGTGCGAGTTCTGGAAACACAATCAGGTTACAACCCTTGTCTTTTGCTCTGGCCATGAGGCTGAGTAGCCGATTCACGACACTTACGCGGCCTTCGGATTTCTGGATTGGACCGAGTTGGGCTGCGCCAACAGTCAGGGTTCTTGTCATCGGTTTTTCTCTATGCAGGTATGATTAACTATAGTTTTCTCACACATTCGGGGGCAGCACCAGCGTGAAACGATTCGACACAGTTATTTGTGGCGGTACAGTGGTAACCGCGGCGGACTCAAGTGAGTGCGATGTGGGTATCAAGGACGGTCGTGTGGCGGCACTTGGTTTGGGATTAGACGGTGCTGATCGTGTTATCGACGCGACTGGTAAGTTGGTGATGCCAGGCGCTGTGGAGGGACACTGCCATATCGAGCAGCAATCCTCAGTCGGTGGCGTGATGAGCGCGGATGATTTTTTCACCGGCACTCGTTCAGCGGTTTTTGGCGGAACGACGACAACCTTGTCATTTGCACAACAGGTGCGCGGGCAATCGCTGCGCCAGTCGGTTCAGGAATATCTTGAGTGCGCACAGCCCAAAGCTGTCATCGATTATGGGTTTCACCTGATTATTTCTGACCCAACGGAACAGGTCCTCGGTCAGGATTTGCCGGCGCTGGTTGCAGACGGGATGACATCGTTTAAGGTCTACATGACCTACGATGCACTGCAACTGAATGACCGACAGATGCTTGACGTTCTTTGCACAGCGAGACGTTGTGGCGCGCTGATGATGGTCCATGCAGAAAATCATGACATGATCCGCTGGCTCACTGATCGTTTGCTAAGTGGTGGTTATGTGGCTCCAAAGTACCATGCCATCAGTCATGCCGATATTGCTGAGGGAGAAGCGACGCATCGTGCCATCCGTCTTTCACAGCTGATCGATGTGCCCATTTTGCTGGTTCACGTATCGGCCGAAGATGCGATGGACGAGATCCGCCGCGCGCAGACCTCGGGGTTGAAAATCTTCGGTGAAACCTGTCCACAGTATCTTTTCTTGACCGAGAACGATCTTGATCGTGAGGGTATGGAAGGGGCGAAATACTGTTGCAGCCCACCGCCGCGGCACAAAGCCAACCAGGAAGTGATCTGGCGAGGCATCAGCAACGGTACTTTCCAGGTGTTTTCATCGGACCACGCGCCCTACCGGTTTGACCACACCGGCAAGCTCAAAGCCGGTCCGAACCCCAAGTTCACTGAGATCGCGAATGGTCTTCCCGGTATTGAATTGCGTGTGCCGCTGCTGTTCTCCGAGGGCGTCGGCAAGGGACGTATTGATATTCACCGATTTGTCGCGTTGACCTCGACGAACGTGGCTAAAATCTATGGCCTTCATCCGCGCAAAGGCACGATTGCTGTCGGTTCGGATGCCGATATCGCGATCTGGGATCCGCATAAGGAAGTGACGGTGACTTGGGATTTGTTACATGACAATGTCGGCTATACCCCGTATGAAGGACAACAATTGAAAGGATGGCCGATCACCGTCTTGAGTCGTGGCAACGTGGTCGTCGAGAACGGTGATCTTAAGGCTGACAAAGGCAGTGGCCAGTTCTTGCGTCGCACGCTTTCAGATGCGGCGAAACCGCTAGGCAGGTTGGAACCGGAAATGGATCCCAGCCGAAATTTTGGTGCGGATCTTATGCCTTAAGCGGGTACAGGTGTTTTTATGACAATCGCAAAGAAACCAGGTGACGGACGCGTTCTCGTCATCAACCCCAACTCCTCGGTCGTCGTGACCGATGCGATGGACGCTGCGCTGTCGCCCCTGAGACTGAACGGTGGGCCTGCAATAAAATGTGTCACGATGCACGAGGGTCCACCAGGGATTGAAACACAGGCGCACATCGACAACGCGGTGGCCCCGATCTGTCAACTGATCGTTCACGAAACGCCAAACTCAGATGCATTTGTTATTGCGTGTTTCAGCGATCCCGGATTGGCGCTGGCACGCCAAGCTGTAGCCAAACCGGTGTTTGGAATCGCTGAGAGTGCCTTCGCGATGGCGTTGAATTATGGTCAGCGCTTCGGTGTGATCGCAATCCTGCCGGCATCGGTTACGCGCCAGCGGGCATACGTGCGCAAACTAGGCCTGTTAGAGCGCTACGCTGCAAGCGTTTCGGTGGGTCTCGGCGTTACCGAGCTTGAGTCAGAGTCCACTCTCTCAAGCCTTGAAGCCGTTGGGCGCGAACTGATCGATACGCATGGTGCAGATGTGCTTATCCTCGGTTGTTCGGGGATGGCCGCCTACCGACAGAAGCTCGAGCAATCGCTCGATATCCCAGTCATCGACCCCACTCAAGCGGCGGTGGTGCAGGCGATCGCTACGATTCGTTTGAATCGGCAGCCGATATCCGAGGCGGCATGATTGAACACTAATGGCTGCAGAATTTGATCTCTCAACCTTGACGACAGCTGACGGCTACAAGCTGTTGATCGGTGCTATTGTGCCGCGGCCGATCGCCCTGGTGACGACTTTGTCGGCCTCCGGCGTGATCAACGCGGCCCCCTACAGTTTTTTCAATGCAGTGTCCTACGATCCACCATTGGTCGTGTTGGGTATCGAAGCACGGCCGGACCGTCGTGCCAAGGATACGGTTGAGAACATCCGTGAGCACCAGGAATTTGTTGTCAATCTCGTCGATGGTGCGATCGCTGAACGCATGGTGGTGTGTGCAGGTAACTTTCCCCCGGAGGTGGATGAACTCGAGCAGGCGGGCCTGACGTCGGTGCCGGCGCGCCAGGTCGCGGTGCCCCGCATCGCCGAGGCACCGGTGTGCCTGGAGTGCCAACGTTATCTGACACTGGAAATCGGTCCTGCCCGTAATCTGATCCTTGGAAGGGTTTTGCACATTGCGGTGCGTGAAGACGCGGTAGATCAAGAACGGCTTTACATCGATCAAGATGTGCTTGGCCTGATTGGCCGCCTTGCGGGCGCCCAGTACAGTCGTCCGGGAGAGATCTTCGAGATGCCATTGATCGACGCTGAGGCGTGGATCAAGAAATCGAAATAAGACGCGGTCCTCATCAGCCTACAGTCAGATATCCTCCGTCGGCGACCAATGTATGGCCGATGACGTTATCGGCGAGGTCCGACGCGAGCAACAGCGAGAGCCGCGCCATCTCAGTAGCGCTGCCGAAGCGGCGCCAGGGAATTCTCGCCAGGCGCTCTGCGCGTTTTTCAGGATCATCCAAGATTTCCTTAATCATCGGTGTCTCTGTCGGGCCCGGCCCAAGCGCGACGACGCGTACACCGTGTGCCGCCCACTCCGACGCCGCAGTGCGGGTGAACTGAACCAACCCGGCTTTGGTCGTCGCATAAATACTGCGGTTCTCAGCGCCGCAAAAAGCCAGCTGGGATGCAGTGTTGATGATCACTCCGTTGCCTCTGGCAATCATCCCTTTGGCGACGGCATTTGCCAACAGAATCGGACCGGTCAAGTTGACAGCGATCATGGTCGAGATGCTTTGTGCCGTTTGCATCTGCAGCGGCGCAATCTCCATAAAGCCTGCATTGTTCAGCAGAATATCGATCGGTCCTGCCTGGTCAGCCAATCGCTGTATCGCCG